>NZ_JBMNPX010000002.1:0-358637 GCF_050943825.1 Pseudoflavonifractor sp. | reverse complement strand
CAGCTTGCCTTCCTTCAGCAGGCGGATGACCTCCGGGATATTGGTTCCGATGGGGCAGCCCTCCTGGCACCTGGGCTTTTTACAGCCCAGGCACCGCGCTGCCTCGTCCATAACATGAAGCGCCATAGCTTGTTACACTCCGGAGTAGGCAGCGAAGCCGGCGTCGATGGGCAGCACCACGCCGGTGATGGCGCTGGCGGCCTTGTCGTCGCACAGGAAGAACACGCCGCCCAGCAGCTCGTCGCTCTCCACGAACCGGTTCATGGGAGTGCCGGCCAGGATCTTGGCGGTACGGGGAGTGGGGGTGCCGTCCTCGTTGAAGAGGAGCTTCCGGTTCTGGTTGGACACCAGGAAGCCGGGGGCGATGGCGTTGCAGCGGATGCCGCTGCCGGCGAAGTGGGTGGCCAGCCACTGGGTGAAGTTGGAGATGGCGGCCTTGGCGCCGGAGTAGGCGGGGATCTTGGTCAGGGGAATGTAGGCGTTCATGGAGGAGATGTTCAGGATACAGCCGTGCTGCTTGTCCACCATGTCCTTGGCAAAGACCTGGGTGGGCAGCAGGGTGCCCTGGAAGTTCAGCTTGAACACAAAGTCCACGCCGTTGGGCTCCAGGTCAAAGAAGGTCTTCTGGCCCTCCTTGGCCTCGTGCTGATACTCGTTGTCGGTGGTGGCGCGGGGGTTGTTGCCGCCGGCGCCGTTGATGAGGATGTCGCAGGGGCCCAGGTCCTTGAGCACCTGGGCGTGGACGGCCTCCAGAGCCTCGGGCTCCAGCACGTTGGCCTTGTAGCCCTCGCAGACATAGCCCTCAGCCTTGCACTCGTCGGCCAGCTTCTTCACGGCGTCCTCGTTCAGGTCCAGAGCGGCCACCTTGGCGCCGGCCTGGGCGAAGGCCTTGGCCATCTCGCCGCACAGCACGCCGCCGGCGCCGGTCACGACGACGACCTTACCGGTAAAATCCACATTCAGAGGCAGATTAATCATAATAAAGCTCCTTCTTTCAGAAAAGCAGATTACTTCTTTGCCTTCTCGCAGGCCTCGAACAGGCCGTTGATGTAAGCGGCGCCCAGAGCGCGGTCGTACAGGCCATAGCCGGGCTTGCCGGTCTCGCCCCAGATCATGCGGCCGTGGTCGGGACGGACATAGCCGTCAAAGCCGGTCTCCACCAGGGCGTTGACAATCTGGTACATATCCAGGCTGCCGCAGCTGGACAGGTGGGCCCGCTCCTCAAAGGAGCCGTCCTCCATGATCTTCACGTTGCGGATGTGCATGAAGGCGATGCGGCCCATGGCGGAGTACTTGCGCACCATGGCCACCACGTCGTTGCTCTTGGCGCAGCCCAGGCTGCCGGTGCACAGGCACAGGCAGTTGGCGGGAGAGTCCACCAGCTTGAGGAACCGGTCCAGGTTGGCCTCGCAGGTGATAATGCGGGGCAGGCCGAAGATGGGGTACGGGGGGTCGTCGGGGTGGATGGCCATCTTCACGCCGCACGCCTCGGCCACGGGGATGACCTTCTTCAGGAACCGCTCCAGGTTGGCCCACAGGCCCTCCTCGCCGATGGCGCCGTAGGCGCTGATGAGCTCCCGGACCTCGTCCTGGGTGTAGCTGGAGTCCCAGCCGGGCAGGTGGATGTCGTCCTTCAGGGGGTCCAGGCCCTTCATCTGCTCCCAGTACATCACCAGGCTGGTGGAGCCGTCGGGGGCCTTCTTGTCCAGCTGGGTGCGGGTCCAGTCAAAGACGGGCATGAAGTTGTAGGTCACGCACTTGACGCCGTACCTGGCGCAGCGGCGGATGTTCTCGCAGTAGACCTCCAGCAGGTGGTCCACGTCGCCACGGCCCAGCTTGATGTCCTCGTGGACGGGGATGGACTCCACCACGTCGAACACCAGGCCGTTGTCCTCGCAGTCCTTCTTCAGGCCAGCCAGGCTCTCCTCAGGCCAGACCTCGCCGGGCTTGACGTCGTACACAGCGGTGACGATGCTGCGCATACCGGGAATCTGGCGGATATACTCCAGAGAGATGGGGTCGCTCTCTCCGTACCAGCGAAACGAAAGCTTCATATTCTTCTCCTTCTGTTACAGGTTGAAATAACGCTTGGCGTTGTTGAAGCAGATGTCCTGCACCAGTCCACCCAGGGTGATCATGTCTCGGGGGTACTCCCCGTTCTCCACCCAGCGGCCCAGCAGGGCGCACAGCACACGGCGGAAGTACTCGTGCCGGGCGTAGCTGAGCAGGCTGCGGCTGTCGGTGAGCATGCCGATGAAGTTGCCCAGCACGCTCAGGTTGGCCAGGCTGGTCAGCTGCTCGGTCATGCCGGTCTTGTTGTCGTTGAACCACCAGGCGCTGCCGTGCTGGATCTTGCCCGCTGTCTCGGGGCCCTGGAAGGCGCCCAGCAGGGTGTCAATCCACTCGTTGTCCGCCGGATTCAGGCTGTACAGCACGGTCTTGGGCAGGTTGCCCTCCCGCTCCAGGGCGTCCATCAGGCGGTAGGTGGCGGCGCAGCTGTCGGTGACGGCGATGCAGTCAAAGCCGGTGTCCGGGCCCAGCTGGGCCAACATGCGGCTGTTGGGGTTGCGCATGCAGCTGAAGTGGAGCTGCATGACCCAACCCAGCTTCCGGTACTCCCGGGCGCAGTGGAGAATGACGGCAGTCTGGTAGCCCTCGGCCTCCTCACGGGTGAGGGGCTCCCCTGCCCGGGCCTTGTTCATGGCGGCGGTGGCGGCCTCATCGGACACCTCGCGGCACATCACATAGTCCAGGCCGTGGTCGGCGGAGCGGCAGCCGTGGGCGTCAAAGAAGGCGATGCGGTCGCTCAGGGCAGCGCGCACGTCGTCCACGGTGGCGATGGTGCGGCCGGTGGTCTTTTCCAGCTGCTCCAGATAGGCGGCGAAGCCGGGCTTGTGGAGGTTCACCGCCGGGTCGGGCCGGAAACTGGGGCACACCTGCACGGGAAAGGAGCTGTCCGCTGCCAGCTTTTCATGCCAGATGAGGTCGCTGCAGGGGTCGTCGGTGGTGCCCACCATGGCCACGTTGCTGCCCAGAATCAGGCCCCGGGCGCTCATGGCCGGGTCATGCCGCAGCTTGTCGTTGCACAGCTCCCACACCTCTCGGGCGGTCTCTCCGTTGAGCACGCCCGTGTAGCCGAAGTAGTTCTTCAGCTCCAGGTGGCACCAGTGGTACATGGGGTTGCCGATGGCACAGGGCAGGGTCTGGGCGAACTTCTCAAACTTCTCCCAGTCAGAGGCGTCGCCGGTGATGTACTTCTCCTCCACGCCGTTGGAGCGCATGAGCCGCCACTTGTAGTGGTCGCCCCCCAGCCAGATCTGGGTGATGTTCTCAAAGCGCCGGTCCTCCCAGATATCCTTGGGGTCGATGTGGCAGTGGTAGTCCGCGATGGGCATCTTGGCGGCGTAGGCGTGGTAGAGGGCCTTGGCCGTCTCGGTGTCCAGCAGAAAATCGTCGGTCAGAAAGGTATTCAAGGTTTACGCTCCCTTTCAGTTCAGTTTCGCAGCTGCTCCGGCACCTGGTCCATGGTCTGGTACCGCTCCATGGCCTCCTCCAGGGACATGCCCTGCTCGATGGCGGTCTTGCGGGTGGCGTTGACGGCCTGAATCTCCTTCATCTTGGCGCCGGTGAGGGTGTAGCCCTTCATGGCCAGCAGAGTGGCGGCCCAGGCCAGCATGGGGATGATGCAGAACATGACGATGACGGCCACCTTGATGCCCATGGAGTAGGGGGTGCTGTCGGTGGGCAGCTCGGAGAGTCCGGCGCAGGCCAGGAAGATAAAGGCCACCAGGGTCTGGGCCAGGGAGGACACCAGCTTATCCACCAGAGAGAACATGGTACCCATGATACCGGGGATGTACTTGCCGGAGCGGTAGGTCTCGTAGTCCGAGCAGTCGGCCACCATGGGGATGGGCATGTCGGCGGTGGCGTAGTAGGCGCCGTAGCCCACGCCGAAGAAGAGGATGAACAGGATGGTGTACAGGTTGATGGCTCCGCCACCCTTGAAGGGGAAGGAGAGCATCAGGCTGGGGTTGCCGTAGTCGCTGACAACCAGCAGCACCAGCACGCCCACATAGCAGATGAGGGCCACGGAGACGTAGCGGATGAGGGAGGCCCGCTGGCCCTTCTTCTGGCTGGTGCGCATGGACAGCAGGAAGAAGGGGACGGCGCACACATAGCCCAGGACCATCATGGGCAGGTACAGGGAGTTGTAGTTGCCCATGACAATGCCGTACAGGGCCAGCAGCACGGTGGTGTTGGTGGCGATGGCCAGGGCCAGCTTGCAGCCGGCGCCGGCTACCATCAGGCGCTGCATGGGCTTGTTGGCCTTGATGATCTGGGCGTACTCGGAGAGCTTCACGTTCTCCTGCTTGCCACCCAGGCCGTAGAACTCGGGGCGGTCCTTCTCGGCAATGCCGATAATGGCCAGGATGGTCAGCAGCACCGAGATACCGATGCCGATGGGGGTGATGATGCGGTAGACCATGGGGTCGGCGTAGCCGGAGGTGATGACGTTTCCGGCGGCGTCCTTCACGTCATACATGGCCTTGACCAGGGGGATGAGGAACTGCATGATGCCCATGCCCAGCAGGGAGCCCACAGTGTTGAAGATGGTGAACATGGGGCGCTGGTTGGGGTCGTTGGTGAGGACGGTCTGGCCCGCACGGGTGACGGAGGTCTGGAAGGTGTAGCCGATGACCCAGATGAAGTAGACCACGGTGAAGCCCACGTAGCGGGCGGGCATCATGGTGTCGGGGATCAGGGGCAGTAGGATGTAGAGCGCGATGACGCTCAGCGCCATGACCACACTGCCCAGAATCATAAAGGGCCGGAATTTGCCGATTCTGGTGCTGGTGCGGTCCATCATGGCGCCGATGATGGGGTCGGTGATGGCGTCGCACACCCGCATGACGGTGACCATGAGGGAGGCGAAGATGCCCAGATGGAGGATGCTGGAGCCAAACTGGGCCACATAGGACAAAATCAGGACGAAATAGACGTTGGTGGCGCCGTTATTCAGGGGGAACAGGACCAGCTGATAGGGCTTTGCCCGGTTCAGACCCTTCCCGGAGGCGTCATGGGTATGGTTCTTCACTTGGCATCTCCTTCTTCTTTTAAAACATACCGGTTTGATTCGCGTTGGGGCTCACACCCAGTTGGCGCTGGAGCTCTTTCCCTTCTTCAGCTTGTAGGCCTCGTTGGGCTGCTCCACCCGCCGGATGAGGATGGTGTCGCGGCACTTGCCGGCACGGGCCTCCAGCTTCATCTGGCCGCTGAGGGGCACCTTGAAGGTGAACACTCTGTCTCCCTTCTTGGTCTCCACCAGCTTGCCGTTGGCGTAGAGGGATACCTCGCTCTGGTTGGAGTAGACCTTCACGGTGGTGGTCTGCTCGGTCCGGTCGGTGTACCGGCTGCCGCACAGGTGGACAAAGGGCTCCTCGCTCCAGTAGGCCTTGTACAGATAGAAGCTGTCCTTTTTGGTCTTGCGGTCAAAGGTGACCAGCCCCTTGTGGTTCATGCCGGGCTCGCCGCCCTGGTCCCGGGCGTCGGCAGCAAAGTCGAACATGTTCCAAACGTGGGTGCTCCACATGTAGGGGTGCCGCTGGAAGCACTTGAGCATGAACTCGTGGTAGATGGCCTGGTACTCCTCGGTGTGGTCACCCCGGCGGGGCTTGGAGGAGTGGAGGTTGGGCATGCCCTCGCAGCCATACTCGGAGTAGCCCAGGCACCGCTTGGGATAGACCAGGTGGAAGAAGGAGATCCACAGGTCGTTGAGGAACAGTCCGGGCACGTACCAACCCAGGTACAGGTTCCAGGACACCAGGTCGGAGATGTGGGCCGAGCGGTTGAAGGGTCCGCACATGGCGTAGCAGGCCAGGGTGGTGGGCCGGGTGGTGTCCATGCTGTGGCACAGGTCGTTGAGTACTCTGTGGTTGTCCAGCATGTCCGCCTTGTCCTTGGTGGAGATGGTGATCTCGTTGGACAGGCCCCAGGTCACGATGGAGGGGTGGTTGTAGTTCTGGATGATGAGCTCCTTCATCTGACTGATGGTGTTGTCCCGGCCATTGGGCATGTGCTCGGAGATGTAGGGAATTTCCGCCCAGACGATCATGCCGTACTGGTCACACAGGTCGTAAAAGTACTGGTCGTGCTGATAGTGGGCCAGGCGGATGGTGTTGGCGCCGATCTCCCGGATGAGGTCCATGTCCTCATCGTGGTGGGCCCTGGTCAGGGCGTTGCCCAGACCCTTCCGGTCCTGGTGGCGGGACACGCCGTGGAGGGGATAGGGCCGTCCGTTGAGGAAGAAGCCCTCCTTGGGGTCCACCCGGAAGGTACGCACACCGAAGCGGCTGGAGATCTGGTCCACCGCCGTTCCGTTTTCCACAAGGCGCAGGGTGGCGGTGTAAAGATAGGGGTCCTTCACGCCGTCCCACAGGTGCACATTGGGGATGTCCAGGGTCACGTCGGTACCCTGGCCGCTGGCCACGGTGGTGCCCACTGCGTCGGTGAGGGTCACCTCCACAGCCGGGTTTTCCACATTGGTCCAGCTCTCCACCCGGATTTTGCCGCTGGTGCCGTCCAGCGCCGGGGTGATGCGCAGCCCCGGACCGCCGAAGAAATCCAGGTCAAAGTGGTGCTTGTTCACCACCAGCAGCGTCACATCCCGGTAGATACCGCCGTAGAAGGTGAAGTCCGCCTTCTGGGGGTAGACCCGGTCGTTGACGCTGTTGTCCACCCGGACGGTCATGTGGTTCTCCGCCTGGAGCAGCCCGGCCACCTCCGCGCGGAAGGTGGAGTAGCCGCCGTCGTGGTGAATCACTGCTGTACCGTTGAGCTCCACGTCGGCGGAGGCGTTTACACCCTGGAACTCCAGGTATACCGTCTGGGTATCCGGGTCGAACTCAGGCATGGGAAACGTTGTCTCATAGGTGCAGGTGCCGCGCCAGTAGTCGTTTCCGCCGTCCTGTCCGTCAACCGCGTTCCAGGTGTGAGGCAGATTGATTGTCTCCGGTGTGCCTTTGGGACCGTAAAAGGTCCAGTTCTCATTCATGTTGATCTTCTCTCGTGTCATATGTCTACAACTCTCATTCCGCATTTATATCACTACTGCCGGAACTGCGCTCTCTTGTGCCTCTTTTATGAATTTCTGCTCCTGTCCTTTCCTGAAGAACTTTTAGAAATTTTGATTCAGATATGCAGCCGAACATTGAATACTCTTAATGGCGCTGTGCTCCACATGGTTTCGATGGCTCTCCAGCACGACAGCCTGAATGCCATTGGCCTTTGCCTGCTGCGTCAAGCGGGCTAAATTCATATTGCCGCACCCGAGTTCCATGCTGTCACACTTCAGAATCGGGGTCATGGAGGGGCCGCGCTGGCGCGACCCCCTGTCGTTGATGTGCCATAGGCGCATACGTCCGCCCAGCCGCTCCATCCACTCCGCAGCATCAGCCCCGGCCTCCGCAAACCAGTAACTGTCGAACTCAAAGTTGACTACTTCCGGGTCAGTCTCCCGCAGGATGTACTCATAGGAACGCTCTCCGCCCTCAGAAAGCCAGCACAGCTCCACATTATGATTGTGATAGAGCAGCTCCACCCCCGATGCGCGCAGGCGCGCGCCGCACCTGTTCAGGTCGGCGCACAGCCCTTCCAAAGCCATGCGGCTGGTGTAATCAAAGCGATACATCCCGGTGACTACCACTTTGTCGGTCCCAAGCTCTGCTGCCCGCTGCGCCACAGCCTCCGGGTCTGCCTTGAGCGTACCCAAATCCTCGTGCAGAGAGACCACTTTTAATCCCGCTTCCCGGGTGAGAGCCGCCCAGTCATAGGCTCCGCCCCGCCCCGCCGGCATCCCGGCGGCGGCGGTAAGCGCCCGCACCAGGATGCCGGTGGGCCGGATCATGAAGCCGTTAAGCTCAATGCCGTCGTAGCCAGCAAATTTGATGGTCTCCAGGGTAGCAAAGGTCTCCTTTTCTGTTCGGGTGATCTTTCCCAGCATAATCTGCTGAACCGCTTTGACAATCACCCTGCTTACCTCCTTTCTGTTCCAGTAAAACAGGACACAGTGCCCAAGACGGCGCACAGCAGGAACACTCCGGCAAATGTCATGCCCAAGACGGCGTTTCCACCGATGAAATTGACCTTGTTCCACAGGTCAGACAGGCTGGGCAACGCCAACCGGAGCACAAACGCGCTGGCTGCGGCATAAAAAGCAGTCGGCACTAGAGGCGCGAACTTCAGCCGGGTGAGCACCGCCAATATGGTGGAGACTGCCCCGGCCAGCGCCAGCAGGAATCCAAGGATGGTAAAGGTGCGATCTCCCCCGTCCAACACCAGATAGAGGATAGCTCCGGCCAGTGCAACAAGCGCCGCTGCAAAAAGTACATAAAAGCCGAAGTTCCGGCCTTCAAAGGGCTTTTTCATCTCACTTGCGCTCCTTTCTGAGATATGCCTTCCCGAAAAACACTGCCAAAGATACTACTGCCAGCACACCGACACCTATACAGATGCCAATGAGGGTGGGCTGCCACCAGTAGATAGTCTGTTCAATGACAGTCTCCGCGGAGAGGCCGTTGATGAGAACACTCCGGCTGTGGGCGTAATAGAAGTGCTCATTGGCGGTCTGCATCCAGCGGAGGATGTTGCCGTCCCGCTCTTTAATCGCCAAATTGGTCAGCTGGCTGGTGCGGCCTGTGTCGGAGAGGAACAGGTCCGTGCCGCCGGTGATACACTCGGCGGTAAGCACATAGTCGGATGCATCTTTAGACGAGTCGGTAATATTGATGCCCTTAAAGCCCCATTCATTGCGGAGGATCTCAATTTGGGCGCCCCGGTGGGCTGGGGAGGCAGTCAGCCCGATGCGGTTGTAGCTGGTCATCACGCCCAGCGCGTTATCATCGGACATGGCGCCCTCAAAGGCCCGGAAGTAAATCTCCCGGCAGGCCTGTTCTGTGGAGAACGTGGCCACGCCGTGGCGGTTCACCTCCTGGTCGTTGAGGCAGAAGTGCTTGAATCCGGTGATGATGCCCTTCTCTGTCATGGTCCGGGCAGTGTCCCGGCTCATAAAATAGCTGAGCATGCCATCTTCAGAAAAATACTCGCTGTTGCGCCCCAGGTAGGCGGTGCGGTGGATATTGGCCCCAGGTCCAAAGACCATTGTCACATCGGCGTACATTGCCTCTTCCGCCATGAGGGCTCCCCGTTCAGCGGCCAGCTCCAAATTAAAGGTTGCCGCCTGAATGGGCTCGTCCACATAGAGTGTGCAGGCTTTGCCGCTCCCCTTCACATAGCTGCCCTGGATACCGCAGGGGCCGTTGGTTGAGGCGTTGGCCGGCTTGCCCACCTCGGGAATGGCCACATTGCCCCGGTTGTCGCCGCAGATGGTGGCCACCTGGTTGACAGAGAGCTGCTCAATGAAGGCCTGCCATTCTTCATCGCCATAGGGCACGTCTTTCATACCTACCAATTTGAGGCCCGCGTCCTCTCCAAAGGTCATATCACCGGTGTCAGGCGCGTCAGCAGGCTTGACATAGGTAGCGCCTACCATCCCCTCCGCCATGGCATCCGTGGCGGTGAGCCCGGTGATGCTCACGGGAAACGTGTTCCAGTCCGCCCGGGTCAGGTAGGTAACTGCGTCGGGCAGATGTTCATTGAGATCGGCGTCCTGGAGCTGATTGGACACCACAGTCCCAGTGCTGGGGTGCACGGCCCAGGTGGTGTTGTCATAAGCTGCCAGCTCTGCCTTGACGGTCTTAGCGCTGTCCCCAGAGACAACGTTGCCCTTTTCATCAAACATCCCGTTGGCACCCTTGGCTGCAAGGATGTTGTTGAGGGCGTCGTGGCTGCTGTCGCCAATGGCGAAGTAATACTCCCCCGGGTCGAGGATGTAGCATCCGGTTTTGGTGCTGTCGGCCCCGTTGACCGCGTTTTCGTCATAGGAGGCAAAGTAGTAGTCCGGCACCGTGATGGTTACCGTCTCACTCTCTCCAGCGGCCAGCTCTCCCGTCTTTTGGAAGCCGATAAGCTGTACAGCTGATTTCTCAACCTGCCCCGGCTCCCAGGGTGCCTGGGCATATAGCTGTACCAGGGATTTGGAAACGCCGTCAAAGCCGCCGTCGTTTGTGACCTTCACCTGAGCGGTCACGGTGTGGGCATCCTGATCCCAGGTGATGGACTCTACTTCCTGGGTGAACTGGGCATAGGACAGTCCGTAGCCAAAGGGATAGGCCATCTCAGCAGCATAGTCCCAGCCATCCACACTGGCAAAGGCTCCCGCGGTACTGCCAGCATTGTTGAGCCCCAGGACCTGGTCCTGATAGCGGGTCTCATAGTACTTGTAGCCCACGTAGATGTCCTCAGCGTAGACTAGGTAGCGGTCGCTGTACATCTTCTCCAGGTTGGTGAACTGATAGTCGCCGAAGTTCTGCATCGCGGGGGCGGAAAGAGAACTGCTGGCCCAGGTGTCAGGCAGGTGCCCGGATACATCGGACGTGCCGGTCAGAATATCGGTCAGGCCGATAAAACCGTAGTCTCCCACCGCGCCAAACACCAGGCAGGCATCTACGCCATACTCCTCCTGCTCGATCCATTCCACATCCATAGCGTAGGGGCTGTTGATCAGCACCACGGTTTTAGCAAAAGCCCCGCTGTCGTGGATCATTCTCAGCAGATCAGCCTCTTCCTGATGGAGAGAGAGCATGGGTACGCCTTCGGCATCCATTGGATCCAAATCCACCCCTTCACCACCGTACCGGGTGAGGAGGACGAAGGCCACATCGTTGTAGTTGTCAGCAAAGGACGCCTTCAGATCATCCGTATAGAAATTCACGGGTACCTCGCCGATGCTGGAGGTCCCCCGGGTAGCGGTCGAACTACGGTTGACGCCGCTGTTGGCATATGCCTCCCGCAAAACGGGGTTAATCTCAAAGCCGGCCGCTTCAAAAGCGGCATAGAGCTCGCCGCCCCGGTCCGCATTGAAGCTGGCGTTGCCGGCGTTGGACTTGTATACCGGGTCCTTTACCGAGTTGCCGAAAAAGGTAACGCTGCGTTCCTCCGCACTCAGAGGAAGCGCGTTGTTTTCGTTGCGCAACAGTACCGCCCCTTCATGCATGGCGCGGATATTGTGGTCCCGTGTGTCGGCCAGGAGCCGCTCAGAGTTCTCTGCGTTCAGCTCCCCGTAGGCAGAGGGATAGTAATTGGTCTCCCCGCTTACCTCGATGTTCTGTCCTCCCGTTAAGCCCAGGAAGCTATTTACATAGCCACTGTAATAGAAAGCGGTACCGGTGAGGCTCACCGCTAGGGCCAGTACTACCACCAAGGCGGCCGTGATGCCCAGCCATTTCTGATAAGTCCGCTTCACCAGTTTCTTTCCTTTCATTTTTGTTCTTCCTTTGATGATACATCCAAAGCGGCAGACTTCTCCTTTTTCCCGGTGCGCACCGCCATCAGCGCACACAGCACCGTGAGAATAGCCAGCACACCGGTGGATGCATAAAGGGTCACCTGCCACCAGGGCGTAATGGATACCACAGTGGCATCACCCACGTTCATCACATTAGTCCGGGTCACGCCGTAGACAATGTGCTTTACTGCATTGCGCACCGCAGTGGCAATGGCGGGATCGTCCTCGCTCCCATCCAGGGTTCCCATGCTTCCCTTTTGGCCGCACCAGTAGTCCTGTCCGGCAAGCACGCCCAGACGATAGTCCATCCAGCTGGCGTTCATGGACATGTCGGTGATGGCTGCGCCCTCCATGCCCCACTCGTCTCGGAGGATGCCGGTCATCAGGCCGTGGTGGGCGCCTGCCCACACCACTCCGATGCGGTTGAAGGAGCTCATAACATTCATGGCCCCGCCCCGGACAGCGCCCTCAAAGCCCTCCAGATACAGCTCCCGGATGGCCTGTTCGTTGCTCCAGGTGGAGATTCCATAGCGCCCCTCCTCCTGGTCGTTGAGGGCAAAGTGCTTTACAAACGCCAACATTCCCCGATCTCGGATGCCCTGCACCTCAGCGGCGCAAATCTCTCCGGACAGCCAGCCATCCTCAGAATAGTACTCATTGTGACGGCCCAGATACGGTGTGCGGTGGATATTGGTTCCGGGCGCGTAAATGCCCGCCATAAGCGTGACCGTATTATCCGACTGGGCATGGAGCATATCCTCGCCGATACACTTCCCTACCTCCTTTACCAGTTCCGGATTGAAGGTGGCCGCCATTACGTCCTCCGAGGTGAAAGCCATGCCGCTGCTGCCCCCCAGCAGACTCTTGGTAAAGCCGGTGGGTCCGTCCGACTCCCGGGTCCCGGGCAGCGAGATCTCCGGCAGGGCGGCCGTCTGATAAGCGCCGTTGTAGACCAGATTCAACATCGACTCATAGGGAATCTGGTCCACCAGGTCCAGCCAGGTCGGGTCATCCGCCGGGACGTCCACAAAGTCGATTGCGCTCAGGGTGCCACTGACGCCCACCTCCGGTGCCTCAGTGACGTCAGACCAATAGAGTTCCTTGTACTTTTCCACCAGAGCCGCCCGGCCGGACTCCTCATGGGTCAGTCCGTCATCCCACATCGCCTGTGTCACCCGCAGCGATACAGGGCCCTGGGGGAATGTTCCCACCCAGTCGTTGCGGGTGAGGTAGGTGATCTGCTGGTCCTCCGCGCCCTCGTACTTGTTCAGGTCCGCATTGTCAAACAGGTTGGTGATGGGATTGCCCGTGACCGGCGACACCGAATAGGTCTCCGCGTCAAAGCTCGTGTTGCTCCACTTGTAGGTCAGGCCGGCGTCTCCGCTGCCGCTCATCCGGCTCTCGTCCGCGCCCTTCGCCATCAAAATATTGTTGACGGCGTTGTGGGCGTCGCTTCCCACCGTGAAGTAGTAGTCCCCATCCTCCAGAATATAGGTTCTGGCATTGTTCGCGTCGTAGCTTGTCAGGTCCTCTTTCTCCACCGTAATCTCAAAGTGCTCCGTCGCTCCGGCGGCAATCTCCTTCTTGTCAAAGCCGCACAGCTCCACCGAGGCCTTCTCCACCCCGTTGTCCTTGTCGTACTGGGTGTACGGGCTCTGGAAGTAGATCTGCACCGTGTGCTTGCCGTCCACCGCCCCGGTGTTGGTCACGTCCACGCCCACCAGGAAGGTGTCCCCCTGGTCCTCCACCGTGAAGTTGGAGTACTCAAAGGTGGTATAGCTCAGGCCGTAGCCGAAGGGGAACGCCACGTCCGCATTGTAGTCGTACTCCCCGGCGTTGCCCTGGCCGAGAACATAGTCCTCATACCGGGTCTCGTAGTACCGGTAGCCCACATAGATGCCCTCCTGGTACACCACGTAGTCCTGGTTGCACTTGTCAATACCCGGCGCGTTGTTGTTCTGGGCGGTCGCCAGGCCAAGCTCCTTGGCATTGGTGTAGGGAAAGGCGTCGTAGTTGGCCATGGCCGGCGAGGAGTGGTTGTCCCGCAGGAAGGTGTCCACAAGCCGGCCGGAGGGGTTGACCTTGCCTGCCAGTATGTCGGTCACCGCGGGCAAACCGTTCAGGCCCAAGTTGCCCACCCACAGCACCGCGTCGATGCCATAGTCGTCCACAAAGTCCAACTGAAGGGTACTGGAGGAATTGAGGAGTACCACGATCTTTTTGAATACGCCCTGCTCCTTCAGCGTCGCCAGATTCTCGAACATCTCCACCTCTTCCTTGCACAGCTGGAGATAGTCGCCGTCGGTCATATAGGGCTCCAGTTCGGGCAGGCCGCTGGGCAGGTCGGCACCCTCGCCGGAGGAGCGGGAAAGCACCACCAGAGCTACATCGCCGTAGTCGGAAAAGGTGGACTTTAGTGTGTCGGGATACTCGCTCCAGGGTACTTCATTAATCCGGTACTGGGACGGGTCGCCGCCGGTGAGATCAGCGTTTACCCGCTGATAGCCGCTGGTAATATAAAATTTCCAAAGCTCCGTGTTGACACATCCGGGCTGGAAGCTGCTCTCTAAGGCTGAGGAGAGGCTGTCTCCCTCGCTGGTAGACATAAAGGCTGACCCCGTCCCCACTTTCACCGGGTCAACTGACGACTGTGAGAAACAGGAGAATTTAGTATCTTGAGGAAGTGGGAGGGTATTGTCCCGATTGACCAGCAGGGCCGCGCCCTCTGCCGTCACCTGACGGCAGACTGCCCAGTCATTGGCAACCAGCTCCTCCTCCGTCTCGTAGTCGGTCCAGTAAAAAATCTGAGCGTCAGGGTCTGGAATAACTTCCTGGGTCTCCGCATCCAGCGCCGCGTTGATCATGGTCTGAAAGTAGCCTGTTACAGGGATTGCCACAATACACACCGCAGTGAGTACAGCTAGGAGCGCGGTTGGGATCTTCCAGTGGTTTCTCTTTTTTTTCATATTGTCCTCCTCTTTTGTCCTAAAAAAGACGGGCCGCTGGGCCGTCTTCACGCCCGCGGCCCGTCTTTCCTCAGTCGTCTGGCTGCTGCTTTGCTTTCCGAATGCTGCGCACCAACAGGAAGGCGCACAGGGCGGTAAGCACCGCCATCACGCCGGTGGCTCCGTAAAGGGCCATCTGCCACCAAGGCGTCACGGGGATGACCGTTGCATTGCCGATGTTCATGGCATGGCTGTGTGTAATGGAGTAGGCGATATGCTTGACCGCATTCTGTACGGCGGTGACAATCGCCGGGTCATTCTCCAGCCCATCCAGGGTGGCCATACCCATACTGTAACCATCCCACAGATCCTGCCCGGCCAGGACGCCCATGCGGTAATCCATATAATTCGCCATGACGGAGCAGTCGGTAATAGCTGCGCCCTTCATGCCCCACTCATCACGGAGGATACCGGTCATCAGGCCGTGGTGGGCGCCTGTCCACACCACTCCGATGCGGTTGAAGGAGCTCATCACACCCATGCCGCCTCCTTCGGTCACGCTGCCCTCAAAGCCCTCCAGATACAGCTCCCGGATGGCCTGTTCGTTGCTCCAGGTGGAGATTCCGTAACGCCCCTCCTCCTGGTCGTTGAGGGCAAAGTGCTTGGTGAACACATAGACGCCGCGATCCTGAATAGCGGCGACCTCCACGGCGGCCACCTTTCCGGACAGCCAGCCGTCCTCGGAGTAGTACTCAAAGTTACGTCCACAGTAGGGCGTGCGGTGGATGTTGGCGCCAGGGCCGTAGATGCCGGCGTACACAGTACCGTCCTCGCCGGTAGCATGGAGGAAGTCCTCGCCGATGCACTTGCCCATGCTCTCAATCAGCTCCAGGTTGAAGGTGGCGGCCATCACATCCTCGGAGGTATACGCCATAGCGCTGGAGCCGCCCATCAGGCTCTTGGTGAAGCCCTGCGGCCCGTTCTCATCGTTGGTGCCGGGCAGGCCGATGGAAGGCACCGGCTGGGTCAGGTGGAACCCGTTATAGATGAGGTTGGTCATCTCAGAGTAGGGGATCTGGCTAATCAGAGCATCCCACGAAGGGTCGTCAGCTTCGGTCTCTGCATACATGCTGGCGGTCAGATCTCCGCTCACGCCCACAGCAGGCATGGTAGCGTCAGGGTAGTAGAGGGCCTTGTACTCCTCCACGATGGCGGCCCGATCCGCCTCATTGTGAGACAGGCCGTCCTTCCACATCTCCTCGGTAATGCGCAGCGATACAGGTCCCTGGGGGAATGTTCCCACCCAGTCATTGCGGGTGAGGTAGGTAATCTGCTGGTCCTCCGCGCCCTCGTACTTATTCAGGTCCGCATTGTCAAACAGGTTGGTAATGGGATTGCCCGTGACCGGCGACACCGAATAGGTCTCCGCGTCGAAGCTCGTGTTGCTCCACTTGTAGGTCAGGCTGGCGTCTCCGCTGCCGCTCATCCGGCTCTCGTCCGCCCCCTTCGCCATCAAAATATTGTTGACGGCGTTGTGGGCGTCGCTTCCCACCGTGAAGTAGTAGTCCCCGTCCTCCAGAATGTAGGTTCTGGCATTGTTCGCGTCGTAGCTTGTCAGGTCCTCTTTCTCCACTGTAATCTCAAAGTGCTCCGTCGCTCCGGCGGCAATCTCTTTCTTGTCAAAGCCGCACAGCTCCACCGAGGCCTTCTCCACCCCGTTGTCCTTGTCGTACTGGGTGTACGGGCTCTGGAAGTAGATCTGCACCGTGTGCTTGCCGTCCACCGCACCGGTGTTGGTCACGTCCACGCCCACCAGGAAGGTGTCCCCCTGGTCCTCCACCGTGAAGTTGGAGTACTCAAAGGTGGTATAGCTCAGGCCGTAGCCGAAGGGAAACGCCACGTCCGCATTGTAGTCATACTCTCCGGCGTTGCCCTGGCCGAGAACATAGTCCTCATACCGGGTCTCATAGTACCGGTAGCCCACGTAGATGCCCTCCTGGTACACCACGTAGTCCTGGTTGCACTTGGCGACGCCGGGATCGGTGTTGTTCTGGGCAGTGGCGGTGTCGTATTCAGCGGCATTGGTATAGGCGTAGGCGCCGAAGTTCTGCATGGCCGGCGAGGAGTGGTTGTCCCGCAGGAAGGTGTCCACAAGCCGGCCGGAGGGGTTGACGTTGCCGGCCAGGATATCGGCCACGCCATTGATGCCGGTCATGCCCACGTCGCCGATCCACAGCACTGCGTCAATGCCGTAGTCGTCCACAAAGTCCAGCTGGAGGCTGTTGGAGGAGTTGAGGAGCACCACGATCTTCTTGAACACGCCCTGCTCCTTCAAGGCCTCCAGATTCTCAAACATCTCCACCTCTTCCTTGCACAGCCGGAGGTAGTCGCCGTCGGTCATATAGGGCTCCAGTTCGGGCAGGCCGCTGGGCAGGTCAGCGCCCTCGCCGCCGGAGCGGGCCAGCACCACAAGAGCCACATCGCCGTAGTTGGACCAAGTGGCCTGGAGGGCATCGGAGTACTCGCTCCAGGGCACCTCGTTGATCCGGTACTGAGTCTGATTGCCGCCGGTGGTGTCGGCATTCACCCGCTGATAGCCGCAGGTGGCATAGAACTTCCACTGGTCAGGGTTGACGGAGTCCTCGCCGAACGCCCTGTCCAGGGCGGCCTTCAGAGATACCGCGTCATTGGCGGACACCTGGCCGGAGCCGGTACCGCCGTACAGCAGATTGAAGCTGGACTGAGAAAAGGGGGTGAACTTCGTGCCCTCGGCCAGAGGCAGAGTATTGTCCCGGTTCACCAGGAGAGCAGCTCCCTCCTCCTCGATCTGCTCGCACAGTTCCTTCTCGTAGGCCACCAGGTCCTCTTCGCTCTCGTAATCGCTCCAAAAGTAAATGGTTGCGTTGGGGTCAGGTACAATTTCCTGGGTCTTAGCGTTCAATGCCACGTTGATCGCCGTGGCAAAAGCTGATGTCACGGGAATAGCAATGATGCAGACCACAAGAAGAGCAGCTGTGATCGCGGTCATCACCGCCCACAGCTTACTGCCTTTCTTTCGCTTCATGGAAAACTTCCTTTCTGAACAAGGAGCTCCGGACAGGTCTGTTTGCCCGGAGCTCCCTCTTCGCTGTTAAAATCTTTCAGGGATTAGCGACCACGCTTAGCCTGCCTTGGTGGCGGTGTTGCCGTCGATGGTCCAGGTCTCGCCGCCCATGGCGGACCAGATCTGGCTGAAGGCACCCAGCTCATCCTCGCCCGGGGCGGTGACCGTCAGGGTGTTTCCGTCCAGCACATAGGTAAAGCCGTCGCGCTCCATATCATACTCAGGGAACTTGACCTTCATATTGGTGTCGTCCAGGAGCACCAGCACCAGGCCGCCGGCATCATAGGAGGCAATGCCCTCGGCCTCAGTCTCACCGCCCTCGGAACCGGTTTCGCCCGCCGCAGGGGCAGAGAGCGCAGTCACGTCTTCGCAGACAAAGGTATAGGTAGTGCTGTATCCCTCAGCCATAGAATAGTCATAGGAGAAGGTGGCCTTATTGCCGTCGGCAGTTACATTGACTGCCGCGTCATTGATCGTAACAGTCAGAGCGCCGTTCTCCACGTTCCAGGTCCCCTGAGCCACGTTGTTGTAACCGGCATAGATCAGCAGGGTGCCGTCGGGCTGCAGGTAGGCGGTGCCGCCATTCGCCTCATCGGTCAGAGCAGCCACGTTCTCCGGGGCCACAAACTCCGCCTTAAATGCCTGGATAAAGGCGTTGGCATCCTCATAGGTCTTGCCCTCAGTGCCCTCCATGGTCGCAGTACGGGTATAGGACATGCCGGGCACCACGGGGAAGGTCATATCAAAGGAGTACACACCGGCCACATCATAGGCATAGGCGGTCTGACCATTGGACTCGTTGCCTGCCTCATCCACATAGGCCAGCTTGATCTGCAGGCAGGCCACACCGTCCCGCTCAGCCTCTTTCCAGGTGCCGGACATATAGCTGGCGGTGTAGGTGGGGTTGGTGGCGGCATCGGAGTCGTCGTAGTTGTCGAACATATAGCGGTCGGCCACGGCAGTGCCGTCCTCGTTCAGGTTCAGCAGGAAGGCGGCGTTGAGCATGGAAGCATTGGCGCTATCCTCCTCATATTTGCCAGTGAACTGATAAGTCTTGGACCCGGTATTGTTCTCCTCCCCGGCTGTGGCAGAAGGAGAAGGGGTCGAGTCAGCGGCATCGTTGCCGCAGGCCGCCAAGGTCAGGGCCATGACCAGAGCAAGGCCCAGAGCAAGGAACTTATTCCGTTTCATCATGTTTTCCTCCAGACTTTTTTATTGCCGCCCGGCATCCGGCCGGGCTGCGGACATAAGTAATGGCTCAACTGTGGTGGGCCATGAAGGCAGAGACTACGTTGAGCAGTGCCACCACGCCGAAAACCACTGAGAAAACAATCGCCAGCACAGGATCGCCGCCAAAAAATGGCACTCCGGTCAGCACATCGGCCAGAGGATAAGCGGTCTCGACCAGGTGATTGGCCAATGCGACGGAGAAGCAGGCTCCGCCCAGAATGGGGGTGAAAGGCAGGCGGAGAAACTCACCACCCGCAGTGATCACAGCGCCCCCAATCATCAGGCCGAAGGTGAGCCAGGAAAACACCCGGTCCACCTCTTCTGCGGCAGTGGCCATATAGACAGCCACATATACCACAGCGCCCACGAGAGCAAGAACAGCCGCGGCCATGCTCAGCCAGAGGCCAGCCTTTGCATTTTTGAACAGGGACATCTCACTTGCCCCCCTTTCTGGACTTCACCTCAGAGAGGATATACAGCACAGCAGTGCCTGCGGCCAGGACGCCCAAAGCCGCATTCAGCCCGATCATTGCGGGCTTCCACCAGGGGGTGAAGTTCTCCACTGCAACTTCCTCGCTCAAGCCGTTCACCAGGTTGGTGCGGCTCATGGTGTAGAAATAGTACTTGGCCAGCTCTCGGACCTTACCCCAGATAAGGCCATCCCGGTCCTTGACCAGCAGGTTCGACACTTCGGGCACGCGGCCGGGGTCGTTGTTGAATTGGGTGGTGCCGGCCTGGATAGCATCGGCGGTGCCCATGTAGCTAGCGGAGTCCTTGGACGAGTCGGTCATATTGATGCCGGTGAAGCCCCACTCCTCCCGCAGGACGGTGGTCATGGTGGCATAGTCGCTGGCGGTAGGCACACAGCCGATGCGGTTGTAGGCAGTCATGGTGCCCAGGCTGTGATCCTTCTGCAGGCCGCCCTCAAATCCCTTCAAGCACACCTCGCGGTAGGTCTGCTCGGTCATAAAGGTGGCCACGCCGTGGCGGTTGGTCTCCTGATCATTGCCGCAGAAGTGCTTGAACATTCCCGCCACGCCCTTCTCCGCCATCGCCTTGGTCTGGATCTCACCGCAGATGTAGCTGAGGATTGCATCTTCGGAGTAGTACTCGAAGTTACGACCGGAGTAGGGGGTACGGTGAATGTTCCCACCAGGGGCGTAGATCTGACGGAAGCCTATCCAGTAGCTCTCCTCACCGAGGTAGTAGCCCCGCAGCCGCAGCATCTCTTTGCTGAAGGTGGAGGCGCAGAGCATCTCCGCATTGAAAAGGGTGCCGCCCTGATGGCCGTCCGGACCGTCGCCGCCGGAATAGGCCGGGAAGTTCACCGCGGGGATGGCATCCATGCTCATCTTGTCGCCGGTAATCTGGGCCAGCTCGGTGGCGCTGAGCTGATCGATGAACTGCTCCCACTTGGGGTCGTCGAAGGGCACGTCCTTCATTTCGATGAAGGAGATGCCGTTATCCTGGTTGTAGTTATAGGTGGAGATATCGGGGGCATCCGCCGGCTTTTCGTACTGGAAGTTCTCCATCAGGTCCTGGATCTCCGGCGTGGCGGTCAGCGTAACCACCGTGTCGGGGAAGGTATTCCAGTCCGCGCGGGTCATATAGGTCACCGTGCCGGGGATGAAGTAGTTGATATCCCGGTCCTCAAACAGATTGGAGACCACCACGCCGGTATAGGGAGAGACGGCATAGGTGGTGTTGTCCAGACTGTCCAAGGTGTCTTTGCACGCCTTTGCCGCATCACCGTCCACCGGATTGCCTTCGGCGTCGAACATACCGGTCACGCCCCGGGCCGCCAGGACGTTGTTCAGGGCGTCATGAGCGTCGTCGCCGATGGCGAAGTAATAGTCGCCTGCGTCAAAGACGTAACAGCCGGTCTTGGTGCTGTCCGCGCCGTTGACCGCATTCTGGTCGTAGGTGGCAAAGATGTAATCGGAAAACTCCAGGGTCACTGTCTCGCTCTCACCTGCGGCCAGGTCGCCGGTCTTGGCGAAGTCCACCAGCTGGATAGCGCTCTTTTCGGCCTGTCCGGTCTCCCAGGGCAGCTGGACATAGAGCTGGACCACATCCTTGCTCACGCCGCTGTAAGTAGGCGATCCGTTGTTCGTGACCTTTACCTCCGCCGTGACGGTGTGAGAGGACTTATCCCAGTTCACACTCAGCAACTCCTGGGTAAAGTCGGCATAGGATATGCCTGCACCGAACGTAAAGACCATCTCGTCGGCATAGTCCCAGCTGCCGTTCTCGCTGGCATAGACACCCTTGGCGCCGGCGGCATTGTTGATCCCAAGCACCTGATCCTGATAGCGGGTCTCATAGTACTTATAGCCCACATAGATGCCCTCGGCGTACACCAGGTACTTGTTCTTATACAGGCCGGTCAGGTTGTCAAAGGTGAAGTCGCCAGCGTTCTGCATGGCGGCGGAGCTGAGAGAGTCGGTGGCGTAGGTGATCACGTTGCGGCCGGAGGGGTCGGCGTGGCCCAGAAGGGCCTGGGCCACGCCGGTCATGCCGTAGTTGCCCGGATAGCCAACCCACAGGCAGGCATCCACACCATAGTCGCCCAGCCAGCCCAGGTCCATGGCATAGCCGGAGTTAATCACCACGATAATATTGTCGAAGGCACCGGAATCCCGGATCATGTTGAGCGTGTCAATCTCCTCCTGATGGAGGCTCAGCTCGTGCACGCCAACCGGGCCCTCCTGCCAGTCGCCCTGAAGGCCATGGTTCAGGTCGCCCTCTTCGCCTCCGAAACGGCTCATGACATAGATGGCCGCATCGCCGTAGCTGCTGAAGGAGCTTTCCGTTCCGGCATAGGCACTGGCCGGGATCTCGCCGATCAGGCCGGTCTTGGTCCGGTTGCCGCCGGCAGCCACGATGGCGTCGTAAACCGTCTGGTTGACCTGGGCGCCCTCCTCTTTCAACGCGTCAAAGAGGTTAATACCGGTATTGGGAGGGCCGCCAGAGCCGCCGTGGTATACCGGAGTAGCCGCAGCGTAGCCGAACAGAGTCACACTGGCACCGGCTGCCAGGGGCAAAGCATTGTTTTCATTGCGCAACAGTACGCTGCCCTCGATCTGGCTCTGGATCAGATAGTCCTTCTGGTCCGCGCGCATCTCCTCCATAGTGGCGTAATCCGACTTGTAGTAAGTAGTGTCGTCAGTGGCCTGAATGGTGGGCGGCGTGGTGCCCAGGAAGAGGTTGATGTCACCCTCGCGGGTGAAGGCTAGGCTCTGGCCAAACATGGTCAGGGAAAACACCAGTACCATGGTAGCGCAGAGACCCCGCCAGAGGTTTTTCTTTTTCATACCAAGCCTTCCTCCTCAATACCCAGGATTAACCCTGGACGAGGAAGCCAGGCGTGAAATCAAAGGACGCAGTCTTGGTGTTGAGCTGCACCGTAGTCTCAGGATAGGCAACGCTCTCCAGGTACTGCTCGGCAGTCCAGGGCGTGGCATTAGGATCGGCGACCGCGGCGCCTGTGCTGGGATCAATCTGAGCAGGAATCACGGCCTTGCCCATATCATCATTCCAGTTGTCGGTGTCCAGCCAGTAGGTCTGATCGTAGCTGCTCACCACGCGGGTGGGGGTGGAGAGCGTCACGTCCAGCAGATCCTCGTCCAGGTCGTTGACCTGGGAGGTATAGGTGCCGTAGAACTTGGTGATGTAATTGGTACGCTCGTTGCCCTTGGCGTCGTTGGTGCTCTCGGCCAGCTCCAGGGCGGAGAAGCAGGCACTGGAGAGGATCAGGCAGTAGGTGTTATCATCCATCAGGGTGATCTCCTGCTGGTCAAAGGTGGTCAGGTAGTAGTTGTACTGGGGGCGCATGTTTGAATAGCCGAGCTGGGCCGGGCTGAGGTAAACGCCGGTGACCTTCCCTCCGCCGCTACCGCCGCCGTTGCCGCCGCAGGCGGCAAGACTCAGGACCATCAGGGCTGCAAGAGCCAGCGCCGTCAGTCTTTTGGCATACTTTTTCATAATTGGTATCCTCCTTTTCTTTTCCCGGGCATCCCGGTTTTCAGTTCACAATTTATTCATTCTCAACATAGTTTTCAATGGATACAGCACAACCTTCTTTTCATACCGCACAACCTTACCATTTCCATCTCCCCTTCCTTGACTTTCCTTGTCTATATTGCTATATTATCTAGGAGGGAACAGATAGGAAGGAGGAACATCCATGCTCGGAATCGCCATCGTAGAAGACGACCGGGAGCAGGCCGCACTCTTGGAGACGCACATCAAGCGCTATGCCGCAGAGCACCAGCTCGTGGTGTCCGTATCTGTTTTCTATGACGCTGTGACCTTTTTGGAGAAATACACCCAGGGCTATCAGATGATCTTTATGGACATTAAAATGCCCATGCTGGACGGGATGGACGCCGCCCGGTTTCTCCGGGAGCGGGACCAAAAAGTCGTCCTGGTCTTTGTCACCACCATGCGACAGTACGCCATTCAGGGCTATGACGTGGATGCCGCCGACTTTATTGTCAAGCCGGTGAACTACCCGGAGTTTGCTTTGAAATTTACCCGCCTGCTGGGAAAAGTGGAACGGCCGGAGGCCGTCTCGCCGGACGTGTTCATCAAAACCGAGAACAGCTTTGTCCGGCTTGCCCCCAGCGATATTTTCTATGTAGAGGTCAAGGGCCATTACTGCGTATACCACACCGCCAGCGGGGAGTACCGCCGTTATCAGACCCTCAAAAACGCGGAGGCATCCCTCCCCTCCCGCTCTTTTGCCCGGTGCAACAATTTTCTTCTGGTCAATCTGGAGCACGTCTCCAAAATCGACGGAATGAGCGTATTCGTGGAGGGAGAGGAGCTGCAGATCAGCCACCCAAAGCGCAAGGCGTTTGTGGAAGCATTCAGTCAATTCATGGAGAGGTTGTAACATGACTGTTATCTTGTCCGTCCTCTCTACTGCGCTTGGCACATATACTTTTCAGTTCTTCAGTCTCCTCTTCACCTTTTTGCAGTGCGCCGTCTGTATCGTCTTTTTCACCCCTGGTCTGCCCCGGCGTGAGTTTTTTCTCCCCCGCGTCCTCATTGCCCTGCTGGAGGGGATGGCGCTGTGCTACCTGCTGTCCATTCTCTACACTGAGGTGGAGACCCTTTTGGTCCGGGTGCTGTGCTACCTCGCCGTCACGCTGCTCAATTTCGGTGCTCTGCTCTTCTGCTGGAAGGATGCACTCTCCGACCTGCTGCTGACCTTCTGCTGCGGCATGGCGACCTACCAGCTGACCGGCAAGCTCTACCCCCTCATCCAAAACCTGCTCGGCATCAACGACAAGGAGACCATCTCTTTTTTTCATACCGGCTCAGGAGGGATGACGAACTGGGATTGGCTTTTGTTCTTCGTATTCCATCTGGGGATGTATCTTTTGCTCTCCTTTCTCTTCCGGCCTAAGAACCACCTCTCCCACGGCCGGTATGTCTCCTGGGGCGTGGGCGGGATATCGGTCTTTACCGTGCTCACGATCAATGTCCTCATCTGCGTCTCCCGGGTCTATGAGCAGGAGAGCTGGGTGCTCAACATCGTGGTCAAGGTGTTCTGCGTCGCGTTTGGCCTAGCTGTTCTCTTCATCTGCTCCGGCCTGCTCTCTCTGAGCGAAAAGGACCAGCAGCTGGAGGTGCTGCACCACCTGTGGAGGCAGGACAAGATCCAGTTTGAGTCCATTCGGGACAATATGGACGTCATCAATATGAAGTGCCACGACCTCAAGCACATTCTGGACAAAATCGAGGGCAAGCTCACCTCAGAGGAGATCAGCTCTCTGCGGGAGGCTATCCAGTTCTACGACGCCAATATCAAGACCGGCAATGAGGTTCTGGACGTGGTCCTGTGTGAGAAGGCCATGACCTGTCAAAAAAACGGCATCACCTTTTCCTGCCTGGCCGACGGCACAAAGCTGACCTTTCTCACCCCCGTCCAGACCTATACGCTCTTCGGAAACATCATTGACAATGCCATTGAGGCCGTCAAGCAGCTCTCCTCTCCTGAGGACAAGATTATTTCTCTCATCTGTCGAGAGACTTCCCAGGGGCTGGAAATTGAGGAATCAAACTATTTCAGCGGCGAGCTGCAGCTCGCCGGCGGCTTGCCCGTAACGGTCAAGGAGGACCGCTCCCACCATGGGTTTGGCACCAAAAGCATCCAGTATATCGCTGAACAGTATGGGGGCGCTCTGGATATTCACATTCTGGATAACATGTTTTTCCTCAAGGTGCGTTTTCCCTTTAACAGCCGCACCTCCTGCAGGTCAGAAAGAGCCGCCCGGCCATAGCCGGGCGGCTCTCTTTTTACCCTGCGGCTTCCAGCAGGGCCTCCTCAAATTTGGGCAGCCACCACTCCCGGTAGCCCGCCTTTGTCGGATGGATGCTGTCGGACATATAGAGGTCCCACTCCTCGTCGGCCAGGTCGTTAAACGCCTCATCCCGATATAGGTCGATGATCCCCACGTCCCACTTGGCGGCAATCTGTTCCAGGGCGTCTACCATGGTCCCGTAGTTCTCATCCCCCATGGGAGGATTCGTGTAGAAATAAATGGGACAATCCCAGGTTTCCCGGGCTGTGGCGATGATGTACTCCATGGCTCCAAACGTGGTCGTCCGGTCAAATGCGGAGGCGTCGCGCACATCGTCCCCGGTCACCGTCCCGAAGCGGTCCGGAAAGCCCTTGTCATTGGTGGACAGCTGGCAGACAAAGGCATCGACCTGATCCGCTCGGTCCGGAGAGGCCAGATAAGCGTCCAGCCGCTCCACATAGCTCTCCTCGTTCACATCGGCCAGGGTCGTCCCGGACACCGCCTCCTTGATGCACACCGCGCCGTGCTTCTTCGCTATGAAGTCGGCCATGGATTCCCCTCCCGCGCTGGCCCCGACCGTGACCGAGGATCCCAGCCAGTAGATCGTCTTTCCCCGCAGGGCGCTGTCTGCCAGCTCTTCTGTGTTGGCGACAGAATATTCATCCCGATTGCCGATAAGGGTGACGTTGATCTTCTGCTCTGCTGTCTTTCCGCCGTACACGAATTTGGCGTACAGACTGGTGCGGGTCAGAGGTGCGTCCACAATGACACCCTCATAGGGAACGTCCCCCAGCACACTGCCATCGCGCAACTGTGCCTGAATGACAACCCCCGTGGGGTCAAACGTCTCTCCCTCTTCGTAGTCCAGCTTCTCCGGTGGCTGGACGATGCTCAGCTGCCAGACCTCCTTCTCCCCGCCGGCGGACTGTGCATCGCCGGCGGCGGGGAGCCGGGCGTCCTGGTTTTCTCCGCAGGCGGTGAGCGACAGCATCAGGCCCACCAGCAGCGGCAACATCCATTTCTTCATAAGGTTCTTCTCTCCTCTCACTGGACCGTGATGACGTACTGTCCCGTCTGGGAGAAGGTCACCCGGTTCCCATCCACAGCGGCGTCTCCCCCGGTCACCGTAATGCTGCTGCCCATCTGCTCCGGGATAACCACAGTACCCTTGGCATCAATGGCCGTCACAGTGAGTACATGAGCTCCATCCACGGTCTCCAGGCTAGCTTTCAGCTCTCCCTTGGGCGTCCAGACGGAACAGGAAAAGTGATCCAATTCATCAGAGGGGGCAATTTCATAGCATTCAAAGCCAGCCTCCGTGGCCCGGATACCCGCCACATACTTGGACAGGATGTACAGCGGCGCGGCGGTCCAGCCGTGGTTGACCGTGCCCGTATCATCGTTGAACTGCTCCCACAGGGTTTCATATTCGTCGTGGAGCATGGGGTCGTACCGTTCCAGCATCCGCTGAAGCGCCAGGTCGGTCCTGCCCATAATGCACAGTGCCTCAAGCACATACTTCTCCATGAACGGGCTGGCCTCATAGGTGCTCATGATAACCTGGGTTATGAGCTCGTAATCGCGCTCCTCCGCCAAGCCTGACAGCGCCAGCATGGCGTTGGCCCGCTCGTCGATATAACTGCTCTCTGGGCTCCGGAAACCCGCTTGCGTATAATAGGCATCGTGATAGGCCGCCTTCATGGCATCCATCCGCTCTGTCAGGAACTCCACGCCCTCCGTGATGCCCAGTTCCTCCGCCAGCTGGCGGGTGACATTCATGGCGTAGTAGTAAACTCCGGCCTGGAGCAGCTCCCGGTCGATGCACTCGCCCCAGTCGTCCCACGTCCAGGATCCGTCCCGGTAGACTGGCAGGCCGTCCTTCATCTCAAAGAGCTGAAGGTAGTTCAAAAACGCCTTGCAGTAAGCGGTCATGGTTTCCGTGTCTCCGGAGTGGAGCCAGTAGTGGTAGGCGCTGGTCATAAAGATCAGACTCTGGTTAGGAATCTCCTGGGGTTTGACGCTGGGCGCACGGCTGGGGATGGCCCCGCTTTGCGTGGTCCACGCCACGCAGGCCAGGATCGCCTTTTTGGTCAGGTCCAGACCCGCCTGATCATAGCTGTAAAGGGCGGCGTCGATCTCATTGGACGCGTCTCCCATGTAGGGGCCCCGCTCCCGTTCCGGGCAGTCCATGTAGGTATCCCGCATGCAGATGGTGATGGTGTTGAGAGCCTCCTGCCACAGCTGGTCCAGGTCGTCGTTGGAAGAGGAGAAAGAGCCGGCCCACGTGCCGTTGAACCCACTCCTCCGGTAGCCCAGGCGGGTGAAGGTCACACCTGCCTCTGCCTCGATGATGAGCTTGCTGCCGCTGCGCCAGGGGTAGTTTTCATAGTACCGCTCCCCCTCAGCCGTGATATAGGTATCCTTAAAGTTCGCAAGTCCCTGCCGGTCTGTATAGGTGTCAGTGTAAAACGTCACCTTTTTCCCCGCCGGGGCCTCCAGGGCAAAGCAGGCGGTGAACTGGATGTTTCCCGGCAGGTCCAGCACCAGGATCGTGTCCTCGTCCAGGGTCTTGCCCACATAATCGGCGGCGTTGGCAAAGTCCTCTATCTCACCGAAGGCGGGAGGTGCGATCATAGCGGAGTACAGGCCGCCGAAGGGCAGATCCCCGGCTTTTGAGATGAGAGATGCGTTCTCCCAGGTACTGTCGTCGTAGTCCGGCGCGTAGAACTCCCCCAAATCCTCCCGGGCATCAAAATAGACGTTCCGTTCCGCCAGCATGGAGGACTGAGTATAGTTGGGATAGTCCGCGCCGGCGGTAACCCTGTTTTTGTAAGCAGTATGCCTGGCTGCTTTCCAGGTCTGGTCGGTTGCGATGACCGTCCCGTCCACCTCCATCTCAAAGATTAGTCCCGCCTGAGGGTATTCGTCCCCTTCCTCGTCAGTGATGATAGGCACGATGGAGCCGTCTCCGGAGCGGCCGTTAAAGGCTACTAGCAGGGCGATGACATTCTCCCCTTGCCGGAGATTGGGAATCTCCACCGTGTCATAATAGCTGTCATAAGGAGTGGGTCCCCGCTTCACGGACCCATCCAAAACCACCATCTCCCCGTTGACCCAGAGCACATACTTGTCCACTGCGGAAATATAGGCAGTGGCAGACTCCACAGCTTTTTCCAGAGAAAAGGTCTTTCGGAAGGCCACATAGCTGTCCTCTGAACAGCCCTCAGTCCAGATCCACTGCGCTGTCCAGTCCGTCTTCTTATACTCATCAATGGCGTCCAGATACATCAGGTCAGAGCGGTCCGGCGTTCCCTGGTCGGGAGCGACCTCATTTGCCGCATCAGGGCTCGCTGCAGACGTCACATCGGCTCTCCCTCCGGTGCAACTCGCCAGCAGTGGGAGCAGAAGTACCCCGCACAGCAGCAGGCTGCATGTCCTAGTGAGCAGTTTGATATTCATTCTACCATCCCCTTGTATAAAAATAGCGCTCACTTCATCCCTTATAATTATAAGAATTCACAAAAATCTGGGAACCACATTCGCACAAGCTTGCCTCCAAACCGCATAACCTGCAGATAACCCACAAGTCCATCTCTTGTGCAGTTTACAAGCAGAATGTAATTATATTCCAATTGTATTTTTTCATTTGCCCGTTAATTGAATCAACTCAAAACTCGTATACAGTAATGGTACAAAACCGCACTTGTACGGATTACCAGGAATTCACTTCCAAAATCTGTCTTCTGCTAACTGATACTTGATATACTCTGCAATCCGTTCCGCATTTTTCCCTGCCGTATCCACATAATAGCCCCGGCACCAAAATTCTCTGCTCCGGTATTTATACTTCAGTTCTCCACATTGTTCATACAGCATCGCACCGCTCTTCCCCTTCAGGTATCTCATAAATCCAGACACAGACACCTTCGGCAGAATCTCTGCCAGAATATGAACGTGGTTTTCTTTATACAAAAAGCCAGCGTCCGGCAGATCACTTTACCGGACGCTGGCCTTATTTTTTATGTATAGCCGTTATCTCTGGCCATAGTAGGCGTTGGGACCGTGTTTGCGGAGAAAATGCTTGTCCAGCATGGCCTGAGGCGCCACATGCGCAGAAGGGCACACCTGCCGGGTAAGGATGGCCATGCGGGCTACCTCCTCCAGTACCACGCTATGATATACCGCCTGTGCCGGGCTGTTTCCCCAGGTAAAGGGGCCGTGTCCGGCGCATATGACTCCGGGGACGTGGGCAGGATTGATGTTCCGCTTCCGGAAGGTCTCCACAATCACCCGGCCTGTGTTCCTCTCGTAGTCCCCGTCTATCTCTGTCTTGCTCAGGCATCGGGCGCAGGGGATGGAACCATAAAAATAGTCGGCGTGGGTGGTGCCATAACAGGGGATATCCTCCCCCGCCTGAGCCCAGGCCACGGCGTTGGGGCTGTGGGTGTGGACCACGCCGCCTAAAGTGGGGAATTCTTTGTAGAGAATCAGGTGGGTGGCGGTATCGCTGGAGGGGTTCAGGTCTCCCTCCACCCGATTGCCGTCCAAATCCACCACAACCAGGTCCTCCGGCTTCAGAGCGTCATAATCCACGCCCGAGGGCTTGATGACCACCAGGCCCCGGTCCCGGTCAATTCCGGACACGTTGCCCCAGGTGTAGGTCACCAGGCCACGGCGGGGCAGCTCCAGATTAGCCGCCCATACGGCCTGTCGCAGTTCTTCCAGCATGCCGCTCACCGCCCTCTCAGCTTCCAGGCCAGGTCAGAGAGGAAGAGGTCGTGCTCCAGATTCTCCAGCGTGGTGTCCTCGGTGATGTGGACAAACTCAATGTCCATCATCCGTGCCCAGTCCCGCATCTGTTCGGCCGTCACATCGTAGCTGAGGACCGTATGGTGGGCGCCGCCTGCGGTGATCCAGCACTCCACGCCAGTGGTCAGGTCAGGGAGAGGCTGCCACATTACCCGGGCCACCGGCAGGTTGGGCATGGGGAAGATGGGCTTGACGCAGCGGATATCCTGGCAAATGAGCCGGAAACGGCCACCCATGTCCACCAGACTGACTACAATGGCCTCTCCCTCGTGGCCCTCAAATACCAACCGGGCAGGGGGTTCCCGGTCGCCGATGCCCAGGGGATGGACCTCAATGCGGGGCCGTTCCGCCGCCACCGAGGGACATACCTCCAGCATATGGGCGCCCAGGCTGTACTGGTTGCCCGGCTCCAGATGGTAGGTGTAGTCCTCCATAAAGGCGGTGCCGCCGTTCTGTCCCTCGCTCATGGCCTTCAGAATAGCGGTCATGGCCGCCACCTTCCAGTCTCCCTCGCCGCCGTACCCGTAGCCCTGTGCCATCAGGTGCTGGGTGGCCAGGCCGGGCAGCTGGCGCATGCCGTACAGGTCCTGGAAGGTGTTGGCGAAGGCCATGCAGCCCTCACCGTCCAGCATAGCCTTCATGGCCAGCTCCTCACGGGCCTGATAGCGGATTGTCTCCAGGTCATCGGGGTTCAGGTCATAATTCTGCCGGTACTCCTCTACCAGAGCATCAATCTGTTCTTCCGTGACGGCCTCCATGGCCTCCACCAGCTGGCCAACCGGCCAGGTGTTCACCTGCCAGCCCAGCTTGATCTGGGCCTCCACCTTGTCGCCCTCGGTGACGGCTACCTCACGCATGTTGTCGCCGAAGCGCATCACCTTCAGCGAGCGGGAGAAGGCCACGCCCACGGCAACCCGCATCCAGTCCCCCAGGCGGCGCTGGACGGCCTCGTCCTGCCAGTAGCCGGCGATGACCTTCCGGGGCAGGCGGAGCCGGGCACCCAGAAAGCCGTGCTCCCGGTCCCCGTGGGCGGCCTGGTTCAGGTTCATAAAGTCCATGTCGATCTGCTCGTTGGGGATGTCCCGGTTGTACTGGGTGGCCAGGTGGCAGTAGGGCTTGCGCAGATCCACCAGCCCATTAATCCACATTTTGGAGGGGCTGAAGGTGTGGCACCAGGCCACAATGCCGGCACAGCGGGGATCGTGGTTGGCCTCCCGCACCAGGTCGGTGATCTCGCCGCAGGTCTTGGCTGTGACCTTATAGATCAGCGGGCAGGGCAGGCTGCCGGAGGCGTTGAGGGCTGCGGCCATCTCGGCTGCCCGGGCGGCAACTGTCTCCAGCACCTCCTCGCCGTAGAGGAACTGACTTCCCACCACGAACCAGAATTCATAATCATGCATGCTCATGGCAATTGACTCCTTTTATAATGCGTTTACAGCGGTCCGTTCCACCGTCAGTGCGGCACAGTACCCGTCCAGGAAGGCGGCGAAGCCTGCCCGATCCTTGGGGTTGGGCGACAGGCAGCTTTCGCGGACATTGGAGAACACCCGCCGGGACAGATAGTCCGTCAGGGACTCACCGGGTGCTCTGTTTACCGCATAGGCGGCCAGCAGCGCCATGCCCCAGGGTCCTCCCTCCCCTGCCGTGTCCATCACCGCCACCGGCACGTCCAGCGCGGACGCCATCAGACGCTGGGCCACGCCCTCCACCTTGAAGAGGCCGCCGTGGCCTGTCAGCCGATCCAGGGCCACCTGCTCCGGGCCGGTGAGAATGTCCATGCCCAGCTTCAGGGTGGCCATGGCGGCGTACAGGTGAGCACGCATCAGGTTGGCCAGGGTCAGGCGGCTGTCCGGGCGGCGCACCAGCAGGGGGCGTCCGCCAGACAAGCCGGTCACCGGTTCGCCGGAATAGTAATTGCAGGCAATCAGGCCGCCGCAGTCCGGTTCTCCCTCCAGTGCCTTGCGATAGAGCATGGTGTAGAGCGCCGTGGTGTCCAGCTCAGCACCGGCGGCAGCCGCCGCCTCACCCATCACATGGACCCAGGCGTCCAGGTCGGGAGTGCAGGTGTTGCAGTGGACCATGGCTGCCGGGGCTCCCGCCGGAGTGGCTACCATATCAATTTCCGGGTATACCCTGGACAGGGGCCGCTCCAGCACCGCCATGGCAAATACGGAGGTTCCGGCGGACACATTGCCCGTCCTGGGGGCCACGCTGTTGGTGGCCACCATACCAGTTCCCGCGTCCCCTTCGGGAGGGCAGCAGGGGATGCCGGGCTCCAGCGCTCCGGTGGGGTCCAGCAGCCTGGCTCCGCCGGTGGTCAGGCTGCCTGCGGCAGCACCTGCCGGGAGCACCTTGGGCAGCACCTTCCCCAGCGTGAAGCTGTGGCCGTGGGCCCGGAGCAGGCCGTCAAACCGGTCCAGCATGTCCTGGTGGTAATCCCCTGTTTCCGGGTCGATGGGGAACATGCCGGAGGCGTCCCCCACCCCCAGGACCTTCTCTCCGGTGAGCTGCCAGTGGACATAGCCCGCCAGGGTGGTGAGAAAGTCCAGCTGTCCCACATGGGACTCGCCGTTGAGCACCACCTGGTACAGGTGGGCGGCACTCCACCGCTGGGGAATGTTGAAACCCAGACAGTCGGTCAGCTCCTCCGCCGCCTGGGCGGTGTTGGTATTGCGCCAGGTACGGAAGGCTGCCAGCTGGCGGCCCTCTCTGTTAAAGGGCAGGTATCCGTGCATCATGGCGGATACACCCAGTGCCCCCGGGCGGCTCAGCGGGACGCCGTACCGTTCTTTGACCTGGGCGGCCATCTCGGCGTAGGCCGTTTGGATGCCCCGCCATACGTCGTCCAGATGGTAGGTCCACAGTCCATCCTCCAGCCGGCTCTCCCAGCTGTACGCGCCCGACGCCAGCGGGGCGTGGTCCGGGCCGATGAGAATCGCTTTGATACGGGTGGAACCCAATTCAATGCCGAGGGCCGTTCTGCCGTCGAGTACGTCCTGAGCAGTTGTCTCCTGTTCCATAGAAAATGGCTCCTTTGTGCTGACCACTGTCGGTCAGCTCTGGGATTTGCTTTCGGGAAAAATGATTTTCATAATGGGGAAGAATACCCAGAAGGCGATGCAGCACTGGAGGAAGGCGGCCACCAGACCGCCGGGGCCCTCGCCGATGGTGCTGTACAGCCAGGGCTGATATACGCCGTACAGGGCATTTGCTCCCACGGTAATGACGCAGAAGGCCAGGAAATACCACATAGCCTGCCAGGCCACGTTGCCGTCGGACTTGAAGGTGACCTTCCGCTTCATGAAGAAGCTCACCACCTGGGAGAGAATCAGAGGGATAAAGGTGGCCAGGAAGTAGGCCAGGCCGCCGTGTGCCAGATAGTCGCCGGTGATACCGTTAAGTGTTGTGTGTACCAGAGTATTCACCGGCCCGGCAGTGAAGTTGAATACATAGTAGGGGTTCAGGCCGGTGATTGTCTCACCCGCCACCGTCACCGTGGTGACAGCCGCCGGGTCCCCGATGGGCCCGAACAGGTGCAGATTCACGTCCACCAGCCCTGTGGCTCCAAAGACGGGCTGGAGCACCGGAATGAGCACCACCTGCACCAGAGTGGCCAGGTTGCCCACCAGGAAATAAGTAATAAACTGGGCAATTTGGGGATGGCTCCGCCACAGCTCCACCAGCTTGCGGATGGGGCCGGACTGGCCCAGCCTTTTTACGCTTCCGCTCACCTGGCGCCCTCCTCTCGGCAGGAAATATGGACCTGGGCGCTGCCGTAGGGACTCTCGGCCCGGAGCACAAGCTCCCCGGGGCCCTTGGGTTTGACAATGGCCAGCGCCTGGCCGTAGTAAGTATCGGTGGTGTCGGTGAGGTAGCCCCGCTCGTTGTAGGGGCAGGCGCTGCCCAGAGCCAGTAGCCTTCCGCCCTCCACCGCCACCCGGATATCTCCACGGGCCAGCGGCTTGAGCAGGCCGTTTTCATCGGTGTAGCGCAGCCGGACATAGCACAGTCCTTCAGCGGATACCCGGGGCTCCTCCGGCTCTGCGGCAAGGCGGGTCTCCTCTCCGGCGCTGGACAGGCTGGTGCGCCCCAGCTCAGCTCCGTCGGCGCCGTAGACCACGGCGGTCAGCTCACCCGGCTGCCAGGTAACCCGAAAGACCGCCCTGCTGTCCCGGTCCGGTTTTTTCTCCCCCATGGGCCTGCCGTTAAGGAAAAGGGCAACTTTAGCGCCTCGCGCGTACACCTCTACCCTGGTTTCTTTTCCTTCGCAGCCGTTCCAGGCCCAGCTCTCATAGGTATTGCTCATCCGCCAGGCGGAGGGAGAGTGGGGCTCAAAGGCGTGATCGGCGGGGACCACGCCGATACGGATGGGGCACAGCTCAAAAGCCACCTGAGTATAGGCGGTCTGGCCGGTGGAGGCACCGGTCAGGTCCAGCACGCCCGCGCTGGCGGTAATCCAGCCAGGCCCGTGGTCAAAGTCAGGGGCGTAGTCCCGGTACTCCATGGCCCCCAGGCCCACCTCGCCCAGATAGTCCATGCCGGTCCAGACAAAGTCGCCGATAAGGGCGGGGTGCTTCTTGGCCAGCTCCCAGAACCGTGCCGCATCCGCGCAGAAGGTCTCGCTGCCCAGGATGACCCGGTCGGGGTACTTCTTCAGGTCCCGCACATAGCGCTTTTCTCCGTAGTTGTATCCGGCCACGTCCAGTTTGGCAAAGGCGTCTCTGGTTTTCACGTCGCTGCCATGGAGGGTGGCGCCGAATTTCATAAAGTCCGCGCCCAGCAGTCCAGCCAGATTGTTAAAGAACTCGCTGCCCACCGCCTTCTTCTTGGCCGATATGCCTTTACGCCGCTCCGCTTTGGCCGCCTCCTGCTCCGCCTTTTTGTCGCTGTACACTCCGAAGCCCATAGAGCTTAGGAAGTTGAAGAAGATGTTGATGCCGCAGGTCACAGGGCGGTTGTCCAACTGGTGCAGGTACTCGGTCATCTGCCCGGTCAGCTCAATGCCCCGCTTCTGGGCGGTCTCGGACACCTCGTTGCCGATGGAGTACATGACCACGCTGGGGTGATTAAAGTCCTTGTCCACCAGGGAGGACAGGTCCTCCCTCCAGCGCTCGGGCATGTACTGGGCATAGTCGTACCGGGTCTTGTGGATATACCACATGTCGGTGTACTCGTCCAACACCAGCATGCCCAGCGTGTCACAGGCATCCAGCAAAGCCTTGGAGCATGGGTTATGGGCGGAACGGATGGCGTTATAGCCCGCCTGCTTCAGCAGCCGCACCTTCCTCATTTCGGCGTCTGGAAGCGTAATCGCCCCCAGAATACCGTTGTCGTGGTGGATGCAGGCACCACGGAGGATGACCCGCACGCCGTTGATGCAAAAGCCGTTTTTGCTGTCGCAGGTGATGGTGCGAATGCCAAAGGACTCCTCCCGGACATCCTCTCCGAAAACTACACGGCAGGTGTAGCACTTGGGGTTGTCCAGACTCCACAACTCCGCGTCAGGGAGAGGGATGTCCACTGTACCGCCGGGCTGGCACTTGCATGCTGCCTGAGTCAGCTCCCGGTCTCCGTCCAGAATAGAGACCTGAGCCGTGCCGGGGCAGGTCAGGGAGAGAGCTACGCGGACGGAGGGGCGAACGTGGTCCAGGGTTTGAATCTTCAGGCCGTTAAGCGCGATGTGCTCTTTGGGCAGAACGTGGAGCCACACCGGGCGGTAGATACCCGCGCCGGAGTACCAGCGGGAGTTGGGCTGGTCGGCGTTGCGGGAGATGACCCGGATATGATTCTCACTGTCTGTTCGAAGCAGGCCGTCCAGAGCCACGAAAAAGCCAGTGTAGCCTCCGGGCTGAAAGGCGGCCTTGCAGTCGTTGACAAAGACCTCCGCATCCCGGTACACGCCCTCAAACTCCAGGAACACGGCCCGGTCCGCCCACTCCGCCGGGACGTTGAAGGCCTTCTGGTAGACGTAGTCATAGCCCTCAAACCAGCCAGTGTTGGTCCCGCCGGCGGACTGCGCCGTCCGCGGCTCGGAGAGCATGGCGTCGTGTGGGAGCGTGACAGCGATGGACTTGTCTTCCTCGCCCATGCGGGATACAAACCAGTCGGAGTTAAATGGTAATTTGGGCATCTGTTCACCTTCTTTGGAAAAGCTGGCCAGACTGCTTATCTAGCCATTTCTTCCTTATTTTTTAAGTTCTCCTGTTAAAATTACTTTATCAAAGCACATTAAGTAGCACAACACAAATTTATCCCAATATAGCACTTTTTTATTTTTTAAACATACAAATATATATTAGTTCTATTTTTTACATACAAGCAAAAAATAGAACTAGTATATTTAAAAAAATATCAAAAAATTGAAATAATTAAACTATAAAATGCAAATTGATAATTTCATTTTGAGTGCTATAATAAAGAAGTTGTATTCTTTTATATAGCCAACCCCTGAAATATTACATTTGAGGAGAAACTTATGGCCTATAAATACCTTCTGCTGGCAGCTCAACTTCAGGAGAAAATCTCTAACGGAACTTTTTTGAATAAGTTACCCACCGAGCAGGAGCTAACACAGCTCTACTCGGTCAGTCGTCAGACGGTACGGCAGGCACTGGATAAGCTGGTGGAATTAGGTATTATCGAGAAGCGGCAGGGTTCTGGGTCCTGGATACTCAAACAGGCACAGATCAGAGGAAGTGATAGAATTGCCATTGTGACCTCCTACGTCAACGACTATATATTTCCCACCGTCCTGCAGGACATCCAAGCGGTAATCAGTCAAAAAAACTACTCCACGCTCCTCTTTTCCACTCAGAATAAAGTGTCGCTTGAACGAGATATCCTTCAGGGACTGCTCCACCAACCAGTAGGTGGGCTGATCGTGGAGGGCTCTAAAACCGCTCTTCCTAACCCTAATTTGGACCTATATGAAAAGATGGATCTGGCCGGCATCCCGGTAGTCTTCATCCACGGAAGCTATAAAGCACTACCGGGGTCTGTGTGTGTATCTGACGACAACTTTGGCGGTGGGTATCAACTGGCACGTCACCTCATCACCCGCGGTCACACAAAAATTGCCGGCATCTTTAAGAGTGACGACATTCAGGGACACCAGCGGTACTTAGGCTATTTGGCAGCCATGCGGGATGCCGGGCTGCCTATCCCGGACGATCGGGTCCTGTGGTACACCACAGAGGAGCGCCACTACCTGCTAGACTACGGCCATAACGACTTGCTCAACCACTTTATCCAGTTCTATCTTAAGGACTGTACCGCGGTCATCTGCTATAACGACGAGATCGCAGATCGGATTATCCGTATGCTTCTGGGCAGTGGCCACAGGGTCCCCGCAGATACTGCAGTAGTCAGTTTTGACAACAGCTATTACAGTGACCTATGCCCAGTGCGCATTACCTCCCTAGCCCATGAAGCCCACCGGTTGGGCAGCATAGCTGCTGAGCTGCTGTTGGAGCGGATGGCAGGTCGGCAGGTTGAGTCCCAGTCAATTACTTGGCGTCTGATCCAGAAAGAAAGCAGCTGAATAATTATGTACGAGTTTCCCATCGAGGGTGCGGACCTGGGCGACTCCCACTCTTACAAGCATACCAGATAGCAGGTTGTAAATAATATTCTGGGATGGGAGCACTTTTGGCCTTATTCGCAATTACTACAAGCCTTGTTTCATCGTTCCGATATTAGAATAATTAAACATCATATTTCGTTTGTTTTTTAGATTTAAAAACATATCCATAACTTTTACCGAGACAAGTCGTTGACAAATCTGTGCAAATATGCTACTCTGTTTCCATAAAAGTCTCTCTTAGGTGAACGCCCGCTAGCTGGTGGGTAACCCACCACGTCTCTCTTTTCCCTTACCCTGGGGAGCGTCTCTCTAATGGAATCCATATGACTGTCATGCTTGCTGCACGGAAGTCATAGGGTTTACCACTAAACCACATAGGTTAAGTCGATCTGCAATCGGCTCAATTTTAGAGTATTTTGACGGCATCATTGCCATCAAAATACTCTTTTTTCATTCAGAGGCCAGGAAGCACCCTAGGCCTATGCTCTATCATTCTCTATACCGCAGCCAGCGGCAGCAGAGAGCCTGTATTCTCTATCACGCACTATGATTCTCGACCTACTCGCTCACCCATCCGCCTTGGGTGCTCGATACCCTGCAGCCAGCAGGGGGCGCAGCACTCGTCACACCAGCCGCGCCTTTCGCATAGGTACGGCATGGGTCAAAATCAGGAGGTACCCCTTGTCCAAAAAAGGAATGGATAAAAAAGTGGTCGAGACCCCATATACTGATATTTATGTCACAGTCAGAACAACTCGCTCTGCAGACGGGAGCACATGCCGTATTGCCGCAATCGCCTCTGATTGCAGAGGCAAAGGATTGCCCGGTGCCAAACAGCGGGTCCAAAAGCTGAATTCAGCTTCCGAGCGTCAGGACATAGAGCGTGCCACAGCATTTGTCATTGCACGGGCATTAGATGCATATATCCAGGCGTATCCCCAACAACAGGCCCCCGCTCTTTCAGAGAATATTGCGGCAGATACGCTTCTAAGCCTGTATCAGCAATTCCACGAAGCCGGGTATCCGGTTCATCCAGATTGGCGCCCAGGCACAAATCATTCCGCCAAATTGGCCTTTAAGCGCACTATACCTCACATCTGTGCTGCCCTAGCTGATGGATGTGATCCCCAAAATCTTGCTGTTGCCATACATGACCGTGTACGAGACGATGTACAGAGCAATGCCAACGCCAGGGATAGGTCCAGCATAGATAAAACCGTACGAAAAAATATGTTGTGGTGCGATGCGGTGCTAAACGCAATGCGGCTTGCGTATCCCGGACGGCCGGAATTGAAGATTCGGCTGAATGTTCCGGACGGCCATGGATTGTCGGTTCTGAGAGAGCAAGCCAAGGCATTACCGCAGAATATTAGGGAGGCTCTTGCCGAGTACCTGACTGACTGCTGCAGGCTGTACGATGCCAGGCTGGCGCTGACCTCTCCTGACTGCGCCAATCCAGAAGAACTCAGGCATCAGATTCAGATGCTGGAGAAGGTTATACCCGACGAAAACCCCCGCTATGTCCTGGTGATGCTGATGATGTATGATGCCGGTCTGCGCACCTCTGAGGCTGCCGCTGTCACGGGTGACAGTCTGCGCCCCCTGGACTGTGCAGGCCATCACACCACCTCTTTGGTTCTTGTTCAGTGTCAGGCACGGGATGGCAAACGATGCAAAATTTTAAAGAGCGAGAACGCCTACCGCACGACTGTTCTGTCCCACTGGGGGCACGTGATGGTTCAGAGCGTACTGCGCTATCTGGCAGTCTTTGATTCTCAGTGGCCCCAGCATGTGACGGATCCAAAGGGGGCGTCCGCATGGATCTTGCAGCGGCTCCGGGTACTTGGTGTCTCCGATTGCTGCCTGAGCAATACAGCCGCATCGCTTATGGCTGCCGGAGAACATGGGCTCTTGGCCAGCGAAGATTTGTCCGCATATATTTTGCGCCGGGATTGCGCCACCCGCTGGGCTTTTCGTTGCGGACTTTCTCTGGACACCATCGACATTTTGCTCGGACACGCAAGGTACGGCCGCAAGAGCGGGTGCGTGGAGTACCGCGACACCAGATGGCTGACAGAAATTGCGTATGCGATTGAGCGATATGTGCATGTGCCTGAGTACAGCGCAGCACCCAAGTATATGCCCTATCTGCTGCCTTGCGGGACGATTGATATCCAAACGCCATACCCCACTTACTGTTATCGCAATATAGGCAGTCAGCCTGTGCAGATCAGCATTGCAATTACTGCACAAGAACCCGGAGAGGCAATCACACTCTGCTGTTCTGGTGCAGTAGTCCACGCCATCCATGCGCAGGATGTGGCAGATGCACCGGACAAGCGTATGGAACGTACAATTTTTACGACTGGAGATAATCACGATGGATCATAAGATAAATGACGGCTGGCATAATCCCTTAACCACCATCGCCGTAAACACAGAAATGCGCAAAGAAGACGGTTTGCTGCGGTTATATTATAGCGGCTGGTTCTGGTATAATGGCATCTGCTTTCATTTCTATATCTGTCAGCGGCTTCCGCCGCTCCCCGGTAACATCCAGGCTACCATGGTAACCATCACATCCGAGGAACTTGTAGCGGGCCAGTGGCCAACCGCAGACCTTGGGTGTCGTGGAGAACTCTCAATCATAGATCCGCAGAGCGGATTTACGCTCAAACTGACAGGCTCTGCAAAAAGAGCGCGTATTAAAAAATCCAAACAGCTTTCAGCAAAGCGATGCGGACTAAGTGCCGAAGAGGTCGAAGCAGAAGTGGATGTTACGGTGCGTAAAAATATCCGTACAGCAACATCCAATCTTGAGGTTATCAAGGATGCCATTGAAAAAGCCGCGAAACGAGCTTACGCCGAACACGAAGGACTGCTGGCCCGCAAGCTTGGAAACATGACTGCACCGGATACAATCACTCCGGCGCAAACGTACAATCTTTATCACACGCAGTTTTTTGATCATCAGTATCTCTATAAAGAGAAGCCGTCACCTGAAACGTTTGCGTCATATCGGAGTGCACTCAAGTCACTTTGCTATGAGCTTCCCGTCATTCCAATGAAAGATATCCGCAGAACTCATATAGAGCAGCTGTTTCAGAAAAAGAACACATGTGATTTTCACAAAGGGCTTCTCCGGTCTTTTTGGGACTTTTGCAGGAACAATGGCTATTGTACTGGCGAGGACCCATTTTCAAAGCCTACCGGGAAGAAAAAGCGTACTGCAGAAACGCTGGCTCAAAATTCGGTCACGCCAGAGTCCCTGTCCCTGGAAGACTGCAACAGAGTATATAAACGGTGCATGGAACAGGTGACGGATAGCGGGCTTCCCTGCGCCGTAGCGCTCTCCTTGTTTGGCGGCTTCTCCTTTGATAAAATTGGGTCCAAAACATGGGGCGACATCATGTTCAACCCCAGTGATCAGGATGATGTGCGGGTACAGGATCGCAACGATACGGCTGCAGGCGCAACCCACGACCGGACTCGCCCTCTGTTGATCCAAGGCGCCCGTATCCTCACGAGCCGCTATCACCACCTTCTCACAACGCACACGCCGAATCAACTTGCCGATATGCCGGTTGTCGTACAAAAGAATGCAAAGCTTCGTCCTACGGCAACGCAATTGACACAATATTGCAATACAATTTTGTATCAGAGTGGGATCGCCGTGGGAGAATATTCCGCAATCAAAGAAGGCCGTGAAGCAGTGTCCAAGAGACTGTTTCGGAACACCTATGCTCATTTGATTGATTATGAGTGCGGCTTGCAGAAGGAATTTGGTACCCGCGAATATCTCCACGGAACGTCTCTGACCGCCAACACTTCTGCCGACCACTATATTGGCTATTCCAGCGAGGATGGGCAGCGGGCTATGGTAGAACTTCTGCATCGGGTCGGTCCCAATGAAGAAATTCCGGAAAGCGGCGTCCACAAGCTCCATAGTGGTGGCGGTTCTGGCTATATATGCCGGCCTGCTGCAACCGCACGTCTAGTGGTGCTCACCGCCACGGTAGAGATTCCACCGGGGGGAATCCTGGAACTCTCCGCCCCTCACGGAGTAAGTGGGAGTTTGGCTTGCACTTACGTATCCCCGTCGCCGAAGCACCGTAAACGGCGAAAAAACGAGGAGTCTTCCCTACCCTCCCCTCCTGACTCCAGCGAAGGCCAGGAAGTGCCGTCTGCCGTGGGCAGCAAGGCACTCCGCAAGCGCCGGAAAAAGCAGCAGTGCAGGAACTGTACAGAGCCTGAAGCCAGCATACCTCCTGTCCCCGGTTCAGCAGAACTTCCACACGAGGAACTGTCAGAAGAGAATACCCAGCTCTGTTTGTTCTGAAGCAAAGAAATACGGTCCACTCTTATATCATAACGGGGACAGAACATAACAGATTTCTCCTTCCTGCGGCCGATTTTGGGAAAAATAAAAGCAGGAAACCATCTCTGATTTCCTGCTCGGTTGCACCCGCCGGTGGCCGGTTGATGTTTCGTTAATCAAAATAGAATAATTCTTCAAACTTCTTATCAAGGGCAATGCACAAAATGAGTGCAAGTTTGGCTGTCGGGTTAAATTGCCCTGTTTCAATCGAACTGATGGTGTTGCGGGAGACACCTACCATTTCCGCCAATGCTGCCTGCGATAATTTTTTCTCAACACGGGCTTCTTTAAGACGATTTTTAAGTATCAATTCATTGTCCATAGAGTTTAAGCCCCCAGTATGCCCGTTAAGTACTGCATTTCTTTCTAGCCATTGTTCCAACAACACTCCCTATCGGCATTCCAAGAAATAGAACCGGCACTCCGCAAAGGAGCAGCTGCACATAATCCGGGAAATTATACCACCCGTTGCCCGAGCCCAGGAAATGTGTATCCGGAAGGCGGATGACGCTGAAAGTTGCCAACAGGAGCAGTATCTCCGTTATCAGAAGCAAGCATGGGAGAACCCATTTGCTCTGGTGCCTCTTGCACTTATAGACAACAAAAGCTTGAATGCCAGCAAAAATAACAGGAACAACAAGGAAGAGAATAATCCCCACAAATAAATCTTCCATTGCAGTCCCGGGCTCTACTCCGAACATACTGCAGGCAACCTCAATTAAAGACAAAACCGTCATAAAGCCGGCAGCAATGGATAAAAGCAAAGACACCTTACTCTTTTTGAATCTCCATTCAATAAATGTTTCTCCTGCAAGGTATCCCAGAAACATTGCGCGCACTCCATAGTCAATCTTGTTCTCAGTGATCATCGCAAGGAGTGCAATGACAACAAACACGAAACAGAACATTACTTGACCAATCAATCTCCCATGGTTTTTCATCTGTTTCGTTCCCTCATCTATGCCAAGCATGCCTTCGCGTTGTGCCTTTAGCAAAATATCTTCTTTTTTCATAAAACTCATCTCCTTACTCACGGGTGCCAAGTTTACTTTGCGCTTTTATCATAGTGTTGCCAAGTGTTCTTGTCAATAGTATTTCAGAATCTTCTGTACAAACTTACTGCCTCGGAACAGCTTACAGCGAAAATATTCCCGCGAGGTGAGAGCGGTATCCCTTTCAGGCCGCAGGGTGTGCCTGAAGGACGTTGTGGGTTATTGCAGAGACGAAAGCAGCGCCTGCGATTCCTCGCAGACGCCGTCAAAATAAACTGCTATCAGGTATTAACACTGAGTACTGCTCAGCCGCCGGTTACAATCTGCGGCTCCATCAAATCTTCCATCCTGCAGTTCAGCGACCTGGCCAGTCTGCTCAAGGTGGACACCTGGGCCTTGTTGATGTCGTTTTGTCTCTGCTCATACAGCTGGATCATCCGCAACGCAACACCGGAGACTTCCGCAAGCTGTTTTTGGGAAAAGCCGTTTGCTCTGCGGATACGCTTCAGATTCGTCTCTCCGTCACTGATACTTTTCTGAATCACCTTGTCCGCTGCCTCTGCGAACTTACTGATGTCCGCTTCGTGCAGCAGATACATGGAACAGACTTCGCTCACAGTCAGTCCGTGGGAGACGATCTCGCGAAACGGCATCCCACTCTCCCACTGGTAGTAGGCGAGGCTCCACCCTGCCCAGTACTCCGGCGACTTCTCCCCGTATGCGCTTGCGTCCACATCGGGTATCTGGCCGGTGGTCCGGCGAAACACCTCAAGGGCGAGCTCCACACCGGACATACCGCCCACAAACTTCGGGTTGCCACGCTCAAACTGTTCTGCTACTCCGGAAGAGAGAAACTGCGTGAAAAACGAATCTCCGTCACACCCACAGTCACGGACTGCATAGTCCAGCATCTCTCCCATGGCGCGCATGGCGTCATTGAGGTACATTTCCTCGTAGGCGGGCGTCATCGTTCTTCCACTCCTCTCTGAGAATGTCGATCATGTATACTGCATCCAGTACCAGAGCCGTTTTGCTCTCCGCACGAAAGGCTGCGCGTGTCTTACTGTCCCTGATTGCTTTCCTGGGGTAGTAAATGGTGCGCTCCGCTGGGATGCTCTCTTCAAAGTGCAAGTGTGAAAATGCCTGCTCCGATTTCAGGACCACCTGTTCTCCCAGCTTTCCAAGGGACATGGCCCGCTCAAGCTGTGCCAGAGAGATGGTGTTGTTCAGAAATGCGGAGGCAAAGGAGAAGTAGGAGTCGTCGGCACGATAGCCGATGATGACATCGTAGTTCTCATAAGGAGGCAGGAAGTTGCTGGCCAGATACTCCTTACCCTGGGCGGCAACGTCGATGCTTAGGTTGAATTTGCGGTTCACGAGAAGGATGGCGATCCAGTTCAGGATGTTGTAATTCCTATCCGTGAGATTCAAAATGGAGAGGCCGTCGGTCCGGAAAGAATACCGATTGGCAAAACCGTCCTGCCCCATGGAACAGGCCCACTCTTTTGCCAGTTCCAAAGTCTCAGTGCAGTAGAAACCAAGGCCGTAGTCATTAAACGGATTTCCCTTTCCAAACTCAGGCCGTTCAATGATGAAAGATGAGCCGTGGTACAGCGGCATCGTCTTGTCCATGCCGGTTCCCTCCTCACAGGAGCATCGTCAAAGCGACACTTTTCTATTAAACATCAGTATATCGCTGAAACGATACTTTTTCAATCACAAAGAATCAACCCGGCTCGCGCTCACAAAATGCTAATAGAATGCTCATACTTTTCCGAAAAATCTGCTTTGACGGAAAACATCCCAAAAGCTTTATCAAAATCTTCATCCGAATGGTCTTCTGATACGCCCATTGATAAAAGTATAGTAGCGAAGGAAGGGGATGCAGTCCGAACCTGCAGCCCCCTCCTTCATTCAATATGGGCCAGAGCATGAAACCGGCACAGCAATTGCGCGCTCGGTTCAACAGATATTCAACACGAAGAACGCGAAGAAAATAATGCACAGATTTATTTGCTCTCAGGCAAAGAAAAAAGTCCTGAAATCTTGCGATTTCAGGACTTTTTTGGTGGAGATAAGCGGGATCGAACCGCTGACCTCTTGAATGCCATTCAAGCGCTCTCCCAGCTGAGCTATACCCCCATGGATTCACTTGTCATCCGCGCTTGTCCCGTGCGGAACGAATGTTATAATACCAAAGCCGTCGCAAAATGTCAAGCGTAAATTTCAAAAATTCCAAAAAATCTTTTTCTTCCTCTCTCTGACCCGTGATTGATTTTTCAATGGGTCTGTCTTATAATAAATGTCCCGGCGGAGGTCATCATACTAGCCCGACATATATCCATTCTCCTTTTTCTGGGAGCATTTTATTTCTATCTGTGCCGCAGGCGCGGCGGAACGGGGGATTTACATGAGATATCACACCGCGGTCTTCGACCTGGACGGCACCCTTCTGGACACCCTCCAGGACCTGGCTGACAGTACCAATTACGCCCTCGCGGTCAACGGCCTGCCCGGCCGGACCGTGGACGAGGTCCGCCGCTTTGTGGGCAACGGGGTGGGCAAGCTCATCGCCCGGGCTGTGCCCGACGGCACGCCGGAGGCCCTGACCGCCAAATGCCTCAGCGATTTCCGGGCCCACTACTTCCTCAACATGGAGAACAAGACCGCCCCCTACCCTGGCGTCATGGAGATGCTGGATCGGCTGGGAAAGGCGGGCTTCCATCTGGCCATTGTGTCCAACAAGTTCGACAGCGCCGTCAAGGGCCTGTGCCAGACCTATTTCGGGGACCTGATTCCCGTGGCCATCGGCGAGTCTGAGGGCGTGGAGCGCAAACCCGCCCCCGACACCGTATTCAAGGCGCTGGCCGAGCTGGGGGTCTCCGCTGAGGGGGCCGTGTACATCGGCGACTCTGACGTGGACATCGCCACCGCCCGCAACGCGGGCCTGCCCTGCATCTCGGTGAGCTGGGGCTTCCGGGACGAGGACTTTCTCCTGGCCCATGGTGCCACGGAGATTGTGGCCGACCCCGACGGGCTCTACGCCGCCCTCACCGCTGAGTCCTGAGCCAAAAAACAAAACGCGCGGAACCGACAGCTCATGCCGGTTTCGCGCGTTTTTTCATTATCCCCGCAGCAGGCGGGACAGAGCGCCGGTATGCAGCTCCACCGCCTTGTGGGGACACAGCTCGTGGCAGCAGTAGCAGCGGATGCACTTGCCGGTGTCAATCCGCGCCCGGCGATTTTTGACCGTGATGGCCTTCACCGGGCAGGAGGCGGCGCAGATGCCGCAGCCCACACAGGCCTCCCGCACCCGGGGCGTGGCGGACAGGGCGCGCCGGGCCAGGTCCACGAAGGGATTGAGTATCGCCGGAAGCCCCACCATATTCCCCTTGGGCGCGGGGGGCAGCCTGTACCCGGGCACCGGCAGCTCCGCCTTGTCCAGGCCGATGAGCTCCACCTGGTCCAGGTCCACCGGGCCGAGGCCCCGCTGCTCCGCCGCCAGAAGCAGCGGATTGTTGGCCTTGCTCAGGCCCATGATGGCGCCGGCTACCACGTCCAGGGCCAGGGGATTCTCCGACGCCAGCAGCAGCCCCACAGGTCTGGGGGTACCGGACGCGCCCGGTCCCTCCCCCTCCATGGCCACCACCGCGTCCATCACCGACAGCCGGGGCGCCGCCAGCGCGCACAGGTCCAGCAGCATGTGGGCGAACTGCTCCTTGCTCTGGAACCGGGTGTGGCATCCCGCCTTGGCCAGGCCGGGAATCAGACCAAAGGTGTTCTTCACCGCGCCGGTCATCATCATGAACATGTGGGTTTTCAGCTTGCACAGATTGAGGATGCCGTCGGCCTGAAAGGGCGCGGACAGCACCTCAAAGGAGCGCACTAGCTCTCCCTGGGGGAAGGAGCGCTGCTCCCGGCTCATGTCGTAGTTGAGGGCTGCACCGGACTGCCGGGCGGCCTCCGCCATGCCGGTGACGTTATAGAGCTTCTCCAGGGCGGCGGGGCTGTTCTGCCAGTGGCCGCCGCCCGGGCTGTCCAAAATAACCGCCTTTGCCCCTGCTTTCACCGTCTGGGACGCCACCGCCGCCACCACCGACGGGTGGGTGGTCACCGCCCGGTCGGGGGCAATGGACTCCAGTAGGTTGGCCTTCAGGGCCAGGGTCTCCCCTTCCCTGGCAAAGCGGCCCATGCCGCCCATCATGTCCAGCAGCAGCCCCAGCTTCTCGTCCGCCTGGGCGTAGTCGGTGCAGCGCACCGCGTACACTTTATTGTCCATGGATGTTCATCTCCGCTCAGTATCCGTTTACCAGCGCGTCCAGCACCTGGGCGGCCACAGAGCCCGCCACATCCGCGCCGCTGCCGCCGTTCTCCACCAGCACCACAAAGGCGTAGGGCGCATCCTCATTGCGCAGGAAGCCGGTGAACCAGGCGTTGGGGGCCTTGCCGCCGCCCACCTCCGCCGTGCCCGACTTGGCGCAAATGTCCATGTTGGGGAAGCGGGAGGCGCCGTAGGTCTCAGTGACGTTGCGGGCCATCATGTCGGCCAGAAGCTCCGCCGTGTCCGTCTCAATGAGGCGGCCTGTGCTGTGCTTCAGGTAGGGCATGCTCCAGCCCAGGCTGTTCTCCGTGCGGAGCACCAGCTGGGGCACCGCCGCCTTGCCGCCGTTGGCCACGGCTCCCATGTAGACCATCAGGGCGCAGGGGTTCACCGCGTCGCTGTACTGGCCCACACCGGCCCAGCCCTGGTCGTTGACGGTGGCGCTGGTCAGGTCAAAGCGGCCCCTGGCGGTGGAGATGCCGCTGACCTCATAGCTGGAGGTCAGCCCCGCCTTCTCAGCGTAGGCGGTCATCACCTCCGGCCCCAGCTCCACGGCCAGCTGGGCAAACACGCCGTTGCAGGAGGAGGCCAGAGCGCCGTATATGTCCATGTCCCCGTGGGCGGAGGGACAGGTGACGGTGCCCTCCCCCACCTGGGCGGAGCCGGTACAGGTCCAGGTGCGGTCAAAGAGGTCGGGGATGTTCTCGATGGCGGCGGCCAGGGTGACCGTCTTGAACACCGAGCCGGGCACAAAAGTGCCCGAGAGGAAGCGGTTGATATACACGCCGTCAAACTGCTCGTCCCCCTCCTGGATGTCAGGCGGGTAGGCCGGGTCAAAGGTGGGGGTGGAGACCATGCAGAGAATCTCGCCGGTCTTGTAGTTGTACACCCCCACCGCCCCCTTCCGTCCGTTCAGGGCGTTGTAGGCGATGTAGTTGTACCGGGCGTCCAGGGTCAGGTACAGGTCGTTGCCCGTGCCCTGGAGACTGTATGCGCCGGTGAGCAGGTTGTAGCCGGACAGCTGGTCGGCAAAGGCCACCAGAGCGCCGGTGCCGATTTTGCCCGAGGCGTCCCCCACGGCATGTAGGGTGGCCTTACGGACGGTCTCGCCGTCGTAGTAGCACCGGTTGCCGTTCTCGTCGGCCCAGGAGAGCACGTCCCCGTCCCGGTCCAGCACCCGGCCCACTGAGAGCTGTCCGGCGCTGTTGTAGAGGTGGCGGTTGGCGGCCAGAGAGACCCACTTGCCGCCGTAGAGCGCATAGCGCAGGACATAGAAGCACAGACCCAGCACCAGGGCGGCGGCCAGAATCAGGCACACACCCGCCCGTTTTTCAATTCGTTTCACGCCTCCTCATCTCCTTCCTCCCAGTCGGGTTCTTCCTCCGGCCGGACGGGCGCCGCCAGCCGCTTTCCCTGTTTTTTGGAGGGCAGACGGATGGCGAAGCTGGCGTTCTGGCGGGTGTCGGTGGCCTTGAGGAAGGCCAGCAGGCCCCAGGAGCCCATCATGGCCGAGCCGCCCACCGACACAAAGGGGAAGGTGACGCCGGTGAGGGGCAGGATGTCCACCGCGCCGAACACGTTCAGGCAGGTCTGGACCACCATCAGCCCGGCGGCGCCGCAGGCGGCGATGGTGTAGAAGCTGGAGCGGCCCGCCCGGCAGGACCGGACGGCGAACACAGCCAGGGTGACAATGGCGGCCACCGAGAGAGCGGCGATAATGAGGCCCCACTCCTCGCAGAGCATACCGAAGACCAGGTCGGTCTCAGCGGCGCTGACCCGCTGGAGCCAGCCCTCTCCCGCGCCCACGCCCACCAGACCCCCGGATGCGGCGGCAGACATGGTGCGGGTCTGCTGGAAGCCGCCGGAGGAGGCGTACTCCCAGGCGTGGCCCCAGGTGGCGAAGCGGCGGAGGATGTAGGGCTTCAGGGTGACCACCACGGCGGCTGCACCCACGCCGGCGGCGGTGATGAGGCCCAGGGTGGCCCAGTCGCCGGAGCGGAGGTAGGCGATGACCAGGAAGGCGGCGAAGAAGATGGCCGCGGTGCCGAAGTCGCTCATGATGGCCAGGCAGCCCATGCAGGCGCCGGTGAGGACGATGAACAGCCCCAGGTTCCGCTTGCGGAAGAGCCGGTCCAGGGTGGCGGCTCCGGCGAAGATATAGCAGATTTTCGCAATCTCAGAGGGCTGGAAGGACATGCCGCCCAGCACAATCCAGTTTTTCGCGCCGTTGAGGCCGGTGCCCAGTACCAGAGTGGCTCCCAGCAGGCAGATGGCGGCGGCGGCCATGAGCCAGCGGATTTTCTTCACCCGCTCCAGGTCCCGCATAAAAACCCCCAGCACCACAAAGAGGGCCAGGCCCAGCAGGATGGCGGCAAACTGCTTGAACAGTCCGCCCGGGTTCTTGGAGGCGGTGACCGCCAGGGAGAGGGTACACAGGAAAAAGGCGATGGTCTCCATCTCAAAGCCAACCCGGCCCGTGGCACGCATGAACATGAAGTAGCCCCACATGACGGCGGTCAGGCACAGGTAGGTGGTGGGGATGGCCACAGAGGCCCCCTCCCCTTCGGCCACAATGAGCTGCACGGCGGTGAGCACCTGGAAGACGGTGAGCAGCACCAGCCCCAGCCAGGGGGACACGGGCCGCTGGGCCTTCCGGGCCTTGCGGCGGGCCTCCAGCTCCTCCTGGGACACGGCCAGCAGGACGGTCTCCACGCCCCCCAGAGACAGCACGTCGCCGTAGGCCACGGGGGCCTGGCCCTCCACCTCCCTGCCGTTGACGGCCACGCCGCCCTTGGAGTCCAGGTCGTACACCGTCCAGCTGTCGTCCTCCGCCCGGATGAGGGCGGCGTGCTGCCGGGACACGGTGGGGTAGCCCAGCACCACATCGGACGCTCCTGCACGGCCCAGGATGTTCTCCCAGTGGGTCAGGGGCTCGCTGGCCCCGTTGGGCAGGGTGAGATAGGCCCACACCTCGGGCACATGGGGCACCGTCAGCAGGGACCGGATGGTACGGATGAGAATCAGCAGGGCCAGCACGGGAAACACAAAGCGCACAATGGCGGTATACCATGCCCCCAGCTCCGGATTGGCGGCCAGCAGGGCCGTCAGCTGGTCCAGCAGAGCCTGGGGAAAATTTGCTGCGTTCACAGGCGGAACCTCCTCCTTTCCTGGTCAGCGGTTCATGGAAGATGGAGCGCGGCGGCTGCCCCGCTCCGTTCCGAACATTATAGCACAAATCCGGGAGAACGCAAATTGAGATATGGCGAAAAGAAAAAGCCCGGAAGCAGCTGCTTCCGGGCTTTGGGGTTATGCGAAGAAGGCGTGGGCGCCGATGGTGGCCACATAGGGCCGGTTGCGGGAAGCCCAGCTGTTGGGGGCGACATAGGGGTTGACGAAGTAGAGGCTGGCGCCGGCGGTATTTGCGCCGTCCAGGCAGAGCTTGGCGGCAATCACGCTCTCGGCGTTGGGCTCCCGGTAGATGGAGCCGTTGGACACCGGGGTGAACTGGTTGCGCTGGAACACCACCTCATACACCGTATTGGGGAAGAGGGGGCTATTGACCCGGTTGAGCACCACATTGCCCACCGCAATCTTGCCCTCCAGGGGCTGATTGCCGCTCTCGGCGTTGATGATGTGGGACAGCCAGTAGAGGCTGTCGGCGTTGTAGTACTGGTCGCCGGAGAGGATGGGGCCGGTCCCCGACTGGATGGCCACCGAACCGGAGGCCTTCTCCCAGGTCACCGAGGCGCCAAGGGCCTGGGCCAGGGTGCGGATGGGAACCATGATGTTGCCGTCCTGCAGGAGGGGGCCGCCCTCAAAGTAGAGGTAACGGCCGTTGGCCACCAGATAGGGCGCGCCGATCTGGATGGTCAGCTCCAGGCCCTGGGCACGGACCACAGCACGGTCATTCTCCCAGGTTGCCACGGCGTCGGGATACATCGCCTTGACGACGGGCCAGTAACAGACATAGGTGGTACGGTTCACCACCATAGGGGCCACTTCCATCTGAAGGGCAGTGCCATCCAACGTAAAGCTGGGTGTCTCCGTGGCTGCAGCCTGGCTGGCAAGGGTGAACACCAGCGCCAGACACATGGCTGCGGAAAGCAATCGCGTCTTCATGATAACATGTACTCCTGTTTTCTGTTTTGTTCTTTTTTGTAACCGTATTGTAACCGCTTCTCTCGTGAATTGCAAGAGAAAGTTTTGTCGCAGGCTTGTTTCGACCACTTTTCGTGCAGTTTGACGGTTACAAATGGTTACGATGAAAAGTGCGTTCATCTGGTATTTTACCCATTTATTCTCACTTTATTCTATAAAAAGGAAATCAATCGTTTCTGACCCATCTATTCGGCCTGTAACCCGCCTCTGCACAACAGCGCCGGGACAGGGACAGAGGGCGGTCAATCCCTTGTCCCCCAAGGGTTTTCACTATTTCCAGTTTTCTCCTTTTCCCTCCCCTACCTCTCCGCCTGACCCCCCATTTTTCCCGCTCTTCCGCCTCTTCTATTTTCCATAAATATCTATATTTTGTATTTATCTTGTATAGTTTCCTGTTTGAAACTGGGAGTTAGTTCCGTCTTACTTGTTTCCAAAAATTTTAAATCAGAAAATGAAAAAATTTTCTCGTTTTCACGCAAAAACAAGCGGCCCGACGGAATTTCCGTCGGGCCGCTTGGGTACAAAAATCGTCTTTTGTCCTCTTTTTCTTCAGCGGTAGAACCAGTGGGCGCCGATGCGCATGACAAAGGTCTTGTTCTCCATAATCCAGTGGTTGTTGGTGAGGGCGGGCGCCAGGAAATACAGGCTCTCCCCTGCCACGTCGGCGCCGTCCAGCACCAGCCGGGCGGCCAGAACGCTCTCCTCCGTGGGGGTCTGGTACACGGTGCCGTTGCTGACCGGCTCAAACTGCCCGCCCCAGCGGTTGTCAAAGATAACGCCATAGATGGTGGCCGGGAAATCTTTGTGCTCCGCCCGGTTGAGGACCACGTTGCCCACCGCGATTTTGCCCGTTATCGGCTCTCCCCTGCTCTCGGCGGAGATGATGCGGGAGAGCCAGTAGAGCTCGTCTTCCTTATAATATAAGGAGGCGTCCTCGATGGCCCCGGTGCCCGAGGTGAGGGACACTGTGCGGCTCCCTCCGTCCCAGTCCACCCGGGCGTCCATGGCCTTGGCCAGCACTCGCACCGGCACCAGCACCCGGCCATATACCGCCTGCACACCGTCGGCTATGTACAGCGCCCGTCTGTTGGCCTCCAGATAGATGGCCCCGGGAGAGGCGGTCAGCTCCAGGTCGTCCCCCGCCCGTACCACAGCCTGACCCTCCCAGGTCACCACGGCGTCCTCCCGCAGGGCCTCCGCCGCCGCCCGAAGGGGCACATAGGTGGTGCTGTTGATAATGACCGGGTCAATGTCGCTCTCCAGCGGCACGCCGTCCACCATCACGCTGACTGCCCCCGCTGGGACGGCGGTCAGAAGCAGACACAGGAATAAGGTTACAATTTTTCGCATTCTGTTCACTTCCTTTTGCTGAATGATACCAAAATTGTAACGGATTTTACCCTTATGGCACAAGGCACAAGTTCTGGAAACAGACCGCAAACGGCGGGAGGCCAACGCCTCCCGCCGTTTCATTTTTTATTCAAACAGCCCGCTGGGCACCACAATATCCGTCCCGGACACCTGTTCCCAGGAAAAGCGCTCCGCCAGGGCGGCAGGGCTCACCGGCTCCGGTGTGCTCTGAAGCCCGGCCAGCAGAGCCAGACGCCCCACCAGCTCCTCCGGCGTCCAATGCGCCCGCAGAGCCCCCATGTCCAGGTCCCGGTCCCGCTTGGACAGGCGGCGGCCATCCTCCGCCAGCAGAAGGGGCACATGGCGGAACTCCGGCGGCTCCAGGCCCAGCAGATGGTAGAGATAGCACTGCCGCGGGGTGGAGGAGAGCAGGTCCATGCCCCGCACCACCTGATTGACCCCCATGGCGCCGTCGTCCACCACCACAGCCAGCTGGTAGGCGTACACCCCGTCGGACCGGCGGATAATAAAGTCCCCGCAGTCCCGGAGCAGGTTCTCCCCGTAGGGGCCCATGTGGCCGTCGTTCACCGTCCACACCTCGTCGGGCACCTTCAGCCGCCAGGCGGGATGGCGTCCCGCCTGCTCCAGCGCTGAGCGCTCCTCCGCCGTCAGATTCCGGCACCGGCCGCCGTATACCGCCTGACCGTCCGACCGGTGGGGCGCGCTGGCCGCCAGCCGCTCCGCCCGGGTGCAGTAGCAGTGGTAGACCAGCCCCATCTCCTCCAGGCGCCCAAAGGCGGCGGCGTACTGCTCCGTGCGCTCGCTCTGGAGATAGGGGCCGTCCGGACCGCCCTTTTCATAGCCCTCGTCCCAGTCCAGACCCAGCCACAGCAGGTCCTCCGCCAGCTGCGCCGCGTACTCCGGCCGGCAGCGGTCCGGGTCCAGGTCCTCCATCCGCAGCACCAGAATCCCGCCCGCCGACCGCACCGACAGCCAGGCCAGCAGAGCCGAAAACAGATTCCCCAGGTGCATCCGCCCGCTGGGGCTGGGGGCAAACCGCCCCCGGATGTTCTTTTCCATGGTCTTCCCTCTCCATCCGCCGCTCTGAGGCGGCGTCTCCTACCTTTATAATATAGTGATTTTACCACATCCCCGCCCCTGTGACAACGTCCGGCAGGGTCCGGCTCCCTTCGCTTCCCTGTTGTAATTTCCTCTGGTTTCTGGTATACTTTTTCTGTCGGACCGCCAGACGGCGGTCCATTTTTTCTGGAGGTGGAGCGCATGAATCCCATCCCCCGTCCCCCCGCTCCACCTGACGTCATCCGGGAAACCCCCGTGGTGGTGGCAGTCTGTGGCCCCGAGGGGTGCGGCAAAAGCTGGCTCATCCGCAGCATCCTGCCCCGGCTCACGGCGGCAGGCATCAAAACAGCCGTCATCAAGCGGGAACGCCATCCCCTGGACCCATCCGGCCCCGACCGCTACTCCACGCCCTTCCGTCAGGCGGGCGCCAGCGCCGTGGGCGTGTTTGACGGGGAGCTGTCCATGGTGGTACAGCGGCGCAGAATCACCGAGCAGCACCTGATTGCCCAGTTTCAGGACGCGGGTCTTATCCTCATGGAGGGGTTTGACCGCAGCTTCTGGCCCAAGCTGGAGCTGGTGCGCGCTGGTGTTTCCAACGGGCCGTCCTGTGACCTGTCCACCGTGCTGGCCCTGGTGACCGACCTGTCCCTTCCCCACTGCGATGTGCCCCAGCTGCCCTTTGACTGCCAGGCTGTGGCAGATTTTCTCCTGCACTACTATTATCGCGAGATTGGAGTGAATGTCATGGAATCCTCTTCCGCCAACAAGACCGTCTCCGTCCCCCAGGGCGTGCTCCGGGCCGCTCTCATCACCGTCAGCGACAGCATCTACGCCGGTACCAGCTCCAACACCACCGCCCCCGCCGCCTCTGAGCAGCTGACCAAGGCCGGCTTTGAGCTGGTGTCTACCTCCCTGCTGCCCCGTGACCGGGCCATGCTGTCCGCCGAGCTCACCCGGCTGGCCGACAGCCGTCTGGCCGACCTGGTTGTCACCATGGGCGGTACCGGCTGCTCCCTCTACGACTGCACCCCCGAGGCCACGGCCGACGCCACCGAGCGGGCCCTGCCCGGCGTGTGCGAGGCTCTGCGCCGCACTCTGGCCGACCTGTCCGACGGCGCCATGCTGGACCGCTCCACCTCCGGCATGCGCAAGCAGACGGTGCTGGTCAACCTGCCCGGCGCACCGGAGCAGGCTCTGCCCTGTCTGGAGCGGCTGCTGCCCGGCCTGAAGGCCACGGTGGAGGCCATCCGCCAGGACGGCTGAGGATTCCTTCTCTCCTTATATAATAATAAGAAAAGCGGAGCCGCGCCTGCGGCTCCGCTTTTTTGTAACGCTTATTCCACTGTCACCGATTTGGCCAGGTTGCGGGGTTTGTCGATGTCGCAACCGCGCATCAGGGCCACATAGTAGGCGAAGAGCTGGAGGGGCACCACGTCCAGAGATGGCAGCAGCATGGGGTGGGTGTCGGGCACGGAGACGGCGTGGTCCACGGTCTTGGCCATCTCATCCGCCAGGGACGCGGTGGTCACGCCCAGCACGTCGGCCCCGCGGCTCTTCACCTCCACCACGTTGCTCATCAGCTTCTCAAAGAGCTTGCCGTAGCTGGCCAGGGCCACCACCAGTGTGCCCGGCTCGATGAGGGAGATGGTGCCGTGCTTGAGCTCACCGGCGGCGTAGGCCTCCGAGTGGATGTAGGAGATCTCCTTGAGCTTGAGGGAGCCCTCCAGACCCACGGCGTAGTCGATGTTGCGGCCGATGAAGAAGATGGAGGGGTGGTTGAAGTAGATGGAGGCGAAGTACTGGATGTCCTCCCGGTGGGAGAGAATCTCCTCCATCTTGTCGGGGATGCGCTGGAGCTCCTCCACGATTGCCGTATACTCCTCCGGAGCGATGGTGCCCATCAGGTCGGCGAAGCACAGGCCGATGAGGTAGATGACCGCCAGCTGGGTGGAATAGGCCTTGGTGGTGGCCACGGCAATCTCCGGTCCGGCCCAGGTGTAGAGCACGTCGTCGCTCTCCCGGGCGATGGTGGAGCCCACCACGTTGACGATGGACAGCAGTCTGGCCCCCAGTCTGCGGGCCTCCCGCATGGCGGCCAGGGTATCAATGGTCTCGCCGGACTGGGAGATGACCAGGGCCAGGGTTCTGGGGGTGACGATGGGGTCGCAGTACCGGAACTCAGAGGCCAGGGTCACCTCCACCGGCTTGCGGAGCAGCCGCTCCAGGGTGTACTTGGCGGCCATGCCCACGTGGTAGGAGGAGCCGCAGGCGATGACATAGATTTTGTCCAGCGCCTTCAAATCCTCCGCCGTCAGGTTCAGACCCTCCAGCACCACGCGGCCGTCCTGAATCCGGGGGGAGATCGTGTCCCGGAAGGCCTTGGGCTGCTCCATGATCTCCTTGAACATGAAGTGCTCATAGCCGCCCTTCTCAGCGGCGGAGATTTCCCAGTCCACATGGTGCTGCTCCTTGTGCACCGGCTGGAGGTAGGGGTGGTTGTAGACCTGGATGCCGTCGGCGGTGAGCACGGCGATCTCCCCGTCGTCCAGATAGTAGACCTCGCGGGTGTACTTGATGACGGCGGTCACGTCGCTGGCCAGGAAGTTGAAGCCCTCCCCCAGGCCCAGAATCAGGGGGCTGTCCTTGCGGGCGGCGATGAGGCGGTCGGGACAGTCGGAGCAGATGACGCCCAGGGCGTAGGCGCCGTTGATGCGGTGGAGCACCTTGGTCAGGGCCTCCAGAATGTCGCCCCGGTAGTAGTACTCCAGCAGCTGGGCCACCACCTCGGTGTCGGTCTGGGAGACAAACTCCACCCCCTTGGACTGGAGGAACTCCTTAATCTCCACGTAGTTCTCGATGATGCCGTTGTGGACCACAGCGATGTGGCCGCTCTTGCTGACCTGGGGGTGGGAGTTGACGTCGGAGGGTGCGCCGTGGGTGGCCCAGCGGGTGTGGCCCAGGCCCACGGTGCCGTGGATGGTCTTGCCCCCCTCCACCATGTCGGAGAGCACCTGGAGCCGTCCCTTGGCCTTGGCTACCTGGAGCCCTTCGTTCTCCGCCCACACGGCGATGCCCGCCGAGTCATAGCCCCGGTATTCCAGCCGGCTCAGGCCGTCCAGCAGAATGGGCGCCGCCTCTTCTCTTCCAATATATCCTACGATACCGCACATGGCAGATCTCCTCCTGTCACCTGGATGTTTCGTCCCATTTGTTCCATATGCTTCATGTTATGAATCATTTTGAACGATTTTTACTACTTTTATGAAACAACGTTTTTATTATAGCGGCATGGGCCGCCTGTGACAAGAAAAAATTTTCCGTGCACGTGCCCATTTTCTCTGTTACCCGCACAGCAAAGACAGTCCCTGCCCCGCAGTGTGCGGGACAGGGACTGTTCTTGTTTCGTATGATTTTGTTTACACCCTTGCCGCCAGACGGAAGGCCGCTCGGTTGGCCTCCAGAACCCGGCCGCCGGCAAAGCTGTCGCCGATGTTGTAAATCTCCGGAGCGGCATTGGCCGCTAGAGCTTCAAAGTATGCCGCGTCGTCGGGACGGCCGCCCATGGCCAGCACCACCAGATCCGCATCCAGCGCCACCTCCTGGGTCTCGGGACCCAGCTTGGGGGCCAGGGGGTTGGGGATGTTCTCAGGCAGCAGGGGCTGCCAGGTGTTGTAGGGGTTGGGCGCTCCCTTGGACACGTTGCGGCTGATGTGGACCTTGCCCGGCTCAAAGGAGGTGACCTTGGCGCAGTTGTACAGCTCCACGCCCGCCTTCTCCATGTAGTGCAGCAGGTGGCCCCGGTTGGCGGTACACACGCCCTCCATGAAGTTGGGCAGCATCTCCACCACCTTGACCTCCCGGCCCTGCTCATACCGCAGCCAGTAAGCCGTCTCGCAGCCCACCACGCCGCCGCCGGCCACGACCACCTTTTTGGCGTCTCCCAGCAGGCCGGGATTCACCAGCAGGTCCACCGCCTGGACAGCCTTCACCTTGTCCAGGCCCGGGATGGGCGGGCAGGCGTTCCTGGTGCCCACGGCAAAGACGATGGTGTCGAATTTCTGCTCCGCCAGCCACTGGGTGGTCACCGGCGTGCTCAGCCGCAGGGTGAAGTTGGGCAGCTGCTGGGCCTGGCGCACCTGCTCATTGAGCCAGTCCAGGTAGTTCTTGAAGTCGAATTTCACAGCGGGCACGCTGCCGGGCACCACACGGCCGCCCAGCTTGTCGCTCTTCTCCAGCAGCTCCACGGTATGGCCCCGCTTGGCGGCCTCCACGGCAAACATGATGCCCGCCGGTCCGCCGCCCACCACGGCGATTTTCTTTTTCTTCTCCGGGGCGGGTCCCCGCTCGGGCAGGCTGTCCTCAAAGCCGGTGCGGGCGTTGACGGCGCACTGGATGTGGCCGCCCTCCACGAACTCGTTGACGCAGCCCTCCTGGCAGCCGATGCAGGGACAGATATCCTCCACCCTGCCCTCATAGGCCTTGTTGCACCACTCCGGGTCGGCCAGCAGCGGACGGCCCAGCATGACCATGTCGCAGTCGCCGCCCCGCAGGGCCTGCTCGCATACGTCGGGGTAGCCCAGCTTGCCCACGGCCACCACGGGCACCTCCACGCCTGCGTTGGAGCGGATGCCCTTTTTGGCAAAGTGCTCCTTCACGATGCGGGACACGGGCAGGAAGCAGCCCGCCGGCATACCGGCAGGGGGATGGGGCAGCCACCAGTTGTCGTAGCAGCCGATGTCCACGTCGAAGAGGTCCACGCCCGCCTTCACCAGATTCTCCATGTAGTCCAGGGTCTCGGCCACGCTGCGGCCGTTCTTGAACTTCTTCAGGGAGGCCACCTGGTCCATCCGGTCGCCGTAGGTCTCGTTGAGGGCCAGGGACAGGTCAATGCGGTACATGATGGGGTAGTTGGGACCCACACGGCGGCGGATCTCCTTCACCATGTCCAGACCGAAGCGCTGCCAGTCGGCGTACTTGCCCAGCTTGCGGCGGTTGAAGGCCCGGTTGGTCATCTGCTCCAGCAGATAGCCCTCGTGGCCATGGAGGTACACGCCGTCAATGAGGCAGGCCTTGGCGTCCGCCGCCGCCTGGCCCGCGTTCTTGATGATGCGCTTCAGCTTCCGGTCGGAGAGGCGGAGACAGGGCAGCTCGGGGATGTAGAAATTCCGGTTGAAGGAGGCGGACACGGGGAACTTGGTCTGCTGCACCAGGCAGGTGGGCGGACCCACACGGCCCAGACCGGGGGTCAGCTGGATGAAGAAGCGGCTGCCGTACCCGTGGCACTGCTGGGCCAGGTCCCGCCAGCCCGACATGAGGGTGCGGGCAGGGCTGATGCGGGGCATCATCACCTTGCCGCCAATCTCGGTGACGGTGGGGTCAATCTTGTCGCTGATGGGGATGAGGCCAGAGGTAATGAGGCCCACGCCGCCCTTGGCACGGGCCACAAAGTAGCGGATCATCTTCTCGCTGGGCCGTCCGTACTCCTCGCACATCATCAGGTTGCCCATGGGGGCCATGACCACCCGGTTCTTGATGGTCATGCGGTTGACCCGGATGGGGGAAAAGATGGACGTATAGGGGTAGAGCTCCTTGGTCATGCGGGCGCCGTTGCCCGCACAGTTCTTCACGCCGCCCTCAAACCAGTCGCCAAAGTGGTCGCACAGCTCCTGGATGGGCGCGTCCGTTCTCAGTTCGCTCAAAGCCAAAGTACCTCCTTGTGTAGCGCTCCGGGCTCAGCTGCCCCGGCGGCGCCGGATTCCGTGCATCTCCTTGAGGCCTTCCACCTCGTCGCACACCGGCTTCCACTCGCAGGCCTTGCAGTCCATGTCCACATCGTCCAGGATGTGGTTGAGGGCGCCGGTGATTTTGTTGGTCCTTGTGGCCAGGCCGTCCAGGTCCCGGTAGGGGGCCTGGGGCAGGGTGATGAAAATCACCTTCACCGCCTGGACAAACCGGCTGCGCCGGTACTGGCGGATGAACAGGTTACCTACCTGCTCAAAGGTCAGGCCCTTGTCCAGGGCCTTCCGGGACACCCGGGCCTGCTCCCGGTTGGAGAAGGCGGCCGCCCGGATCATGTACCCCTCGGGGTACACGCCGTATTTCTTGGTCTCAATGCCCTTGATGATGGCAAAGGCGGCCTGCTCCCCGTCCTTGGTGATGTCCTCGGTGCGGAGGACGGTGATGCGGGCAAAGCTGCAATCCCCTTTTATCTCGGGCAGGTCCGGGCCGTAGAGCACGACCTCGTCCCGGGGGACCTGCTCCGCATCCTCGGTGAGGAGCAGGCAGCTGACGCTGTCGCAGGACAGGGCCCCCAGCTCATAGGCCGCCTCGCTGCCCAGAATCAGCTGGTTCTTGCCACCCTCCCTGGCGGCCCGGTCCGGGTTGGCCGTCCAGACCTTGGGGGTATAGGGGGCAAGACAGCGGTTCACGTCGGCAATGACGGCGTCATAGACATTCATCACAGCTTCTCTTCCACATCCTTCGAATCGTGGTAGGCAATGAGCTTGTTATAGAGCTTCTCCGCCATCTTCATGTCCGCGTTGGTGATGTACATCAGGAAGGACAGAACGAAGAGCACGGCGATGACAATCAGTACAATCCAATACCAGGCCATATTGCGGTCCTCCTTACTCCAACCCCTTCTGCCGGGCGTACTCCGCGGCGCCCAGGGCGCCCATCAGCTGGGGATCCACCGGCAGGTCGATGACCTTGACACGCAGCACGTTCTCAATGGCGGCCTTCAGGCCCTTGTTCTTGGCGCAGCCGCCGGTGAGGGTGATGTGGTCCTTGGCGCCCGCCTTCTTGGCCATGACGAAGCAGCGCTTGGCCACCGACTGCTGGATACCGGCGGCAATCTCGTCCCGGGGCTTGCCCTCGCCCACCAGGGTGATGACCTCGCTCTCGGCAAAGACGGTGCACTGGGCGGTGATGGGGATGACGTTCTTGGCCGACAGGGACAGCTGGGAGAACTCGTCCAGGGTGCACTCAAAGGCACGGGCCATGGCCTCGAAGAAGCGGCCGGTACCAGCGGCGCACTTGTCGTTCATGGCGAAGTTGAGGACGGTGCCGTCCTGGTCGATGGCGATGCCCTTCACGTCCTGGCCGCCGATGTCGATGATGGCCTTGACGGTGGGGTCCACCACGTGGACGCCCATGGCGTGGCAGGAAATCTCCGAGATGTTCTCCTGGGCCTGGGGCACCTTGTTGCGGCCGTAGCCGGTGCCGATGAGGTAAGTCAGGTCGCCGATGGAGGACAGGCCGTCCACCTTGGCCACCGCCTGGTCCAGGGCCTCCTTGGCGCTGATTTCAGAGTTGATGCGGCTGCGAATGGTCACGTCGCTGACCATCTCGCCCTTCTCATTCACAATGACGCATTTGGTGTAGGTGGAGCCTACGTCACACCCGCCGAAATATTTCATCTCAATATCCCCCTTTTACCAAGTCAGGTCGTCGTCATAGTCCACCAGCGTGGGGTCCAGAGGCTCAGCCCGGAACACGGTGGTCATGTAGCGGTTGACACGGTCACGCATGGCCTTGCGGGACACGGTGCGCGGGTCCATCAGGTCGTGCTCAATCCAGATGAGGTGGATGCCCCGCTCTCTGGCCTGCTCCTCAAAGAGGCCCTGGAGTCCGGCGAAGTTCTTGCAGGAGACGTGGTTGTACATGAACACGATGTTGGCGTTGAACTTCTCGCACATCTTCCAGCACTCGTCCAGGGCGTTGATGTAGCCGCCGTTGGAGTGGGAGCGCATGGTCATCCGCTCGTAGCCACGGGCCATGTCCTCCAGCACCTTCTCCTTGTCGTGCTCGTCGTAGTGGTGGTAGGCCAGCATGCACTCCATGTCCACCAGGGTCTTGATGCCCCAGCAGTTCTGGGCCCAGTAGGTGAAATTGGAGTAGTAGTGGGCGGGGCAGCTCCAGACGATGGCGCGGTAGCGGGGCTTGTCGTCGGTGGCCACCGAGTGGGCGTAGCCCTTCTTCATCAGCTTGTTGACCTTGGCGTCGTACATGCACATCTTGGGGTCCAGGGAGCTGGCAATCTGCATCTCATACTCCCGGTGGAGGGCCAGGGCGGCGCCGCAGATCTGGGGGTAGTCGGTACAGTTCACGTCCCACTTCTCAATCATGTAGTTGGACTCCTTGTTGTACCGCTTCACGCCCTCAAAGAAGGCGTTCCAGTCGAACTTGACGCCGAACTGCTTCTCGATGAACTCGATGCAGCCCCACAGGTTCTTTACCGCGTACTTCTGCACCTCAGGCTCGTTGAAGCGCTGGGGCGGAGTGACCTGGTAGTTGGGCAGCTTGAAGTAGCGGTTGCTGTACATGGTGCTGGCCACGGAGCCGTCGCAGGGCATGGAGCTGGAGATGTAGGCCGCGCCCACCTTGGGGTAGTCGTCCACCACGCAGCAGCCGGCCTCGGCAGCGGGCAGGGGGCACACGTCGGAGGCCAGGCCGTAATGCTCGATGGCGTCGATGTAGTAGATGTTGGCCTGCTGGTCCACCTCGCCCACCAGGAAAACAGGTGCCATCTGGATGGTGATGCCTTTCAGGGTGGGGAAGCCGTTCATCAGCTGGATGGGCATCATCTCGTCAAAGAGCACGGTCCTGGACCGCAGCTCCGCCGCCTTCTTGGAGTTGGGGTTCAGGTTCTCGTCCCGCTCCAGCAGGTCCCGGATCATGCCGGCGGAGTTCTGGAGCACGGCGTAGAACTGCTGGTGGGTGTAGCGCAGCTCATAGCCCCGCAGGCCGATGGTGTGCCGGTCCAGGAAGGCGGGGGTGGTGATGTAGGACACCAGCCAGCGGTACCGCTTCAGGCCCCTGAAAAACTGGGGCAGCACCGGGCCCAGCCTAGCGCCCAGCATGCCCAGCAGCTTGAGCCAGCGGAAATAGTCGTACAGGGTGTCCTTCAGGCCCTTCCACTCCCGGCGCTTGGTGCACCGGTGCCCGGCGGAGTACAGGTCGCCCAGACCTTTTCCGGTTTTGGGATTGTACGCCATCTCACTTCACCTCCTGGCCGCGCTTGGCTTTAATCTTCTTGATCTCAATGCTCTCCACAAAGGCCTGCACCCGGGTGCGCAGCTGACCGCTGGTGCGGGACATGTAGGGCCGGTCGATGGACAGCGTGGGGATATTGTACTCGTTGTGCATGATGTGGCTGGCCAGAGCACGCTCGTAGGACCAGTAGGTGCAGAACTTGATCTGCTCGTAGATGATGCCGTCGGCGTGGTAGTCCTTGGCCAGCTGGGCGGCGAAGTCCAGCCGCTTCTGCACCTTGTGCTGGGCCGAGTGGCGCACGCACAGGGTGGTCTGGAGATAGTTGCGGCACACCTGGGTGAGGGCGTCCTCGTCGTCGGTGAGGACAATCTCCTGGCGGCCGGGGAAGCTGCCGTAGCAGAACCGGTCGGCCACCACCAGCGCGCCGCTGTCCTCAATCAGGCTGATAAGCTCCGGGTCGTCGATCTCGGAGCCTACCACCACCACCTTGGCCCGGAAGTTCTTCTTCGGGTCAGGCTCTCTGGTCTTCAGCTCCTCCAGGGTCTCACGCAGCTTCTCCACCACCAGGTCCTTGGGGCAGACGTAGGTGGCCAGGGTGAGGACGTGGAACTCATAGCCGGTGATGGTGGGATTGTCCAGCTTGCGGTAGTTGCCAATCTCGGTGATGAGGCGGCAGACCTCGTTGTGCCTGGCCACCGCGTCCCGGATGGCCTGGTCCGAGGTGTCGATGCCGAAATTCTCCCGGAGCGGCTTGAGAATCTTCCGGGACAGCTGCTCCCGCAGATGCTCCACGCAGTCCTCGTTGTCCGAGCAGGGGGAGTCCAGGTTGCACCAGAAGAAATTCTTCTTGTCCGGGTCGTTGACCCCCAGCAGCTCCATGTTCTCCATGCTCCGGTTCATGCACTCGCACACGTCCACGCCCGCCATGGCGTCCAGGAACTTGTAGCCGCCCTCCAGTCCACGCTCCAGCAGAGCACGGGCGTACTCGCAGGTGGCGTTGGACATATAGTAGGTGGCTACCTCCATGGAGCCGGTACGGGGCGCACGCAGCCGCACCGAGAAGCAGCCATCCAGGTTGAGCAGTACCTCGGGCATGTGGTAGCAGGTGTAGCCCAGAGCCAGGCGGCCGTCCGCCTTGGCCTGACGCACCAGCTCGTTGTTGGCGTCGTCCAGCAGCTTTTCAAAGTAGTAGAGATGTTTTAAGTCCCGCATATCGCACCTTCCTTCCGTCCGGCGGCGTCAGGCGATGCCCAGGGCCTTCAGCGCCCGCTGCACGCCCAGCACCAGATTGGAGTCGTCCGGCAGCTCCATCACGCTTCTACCCTGCACGTCGCACAGTGCCAGGTTTACATCGTCGGGAATCTCGGAGAGCACCGGGATGCCGCCCGTATCCACGTAGCGGGCCACCTCGGGGTCGTTGAGCCGGTTGACGATGACGCCGATGGCCTGGTACATCACCAGCTCGTCGGCCACCTTCTTGATGGTCTGGATGACCTGGGTCCCCTTCTTGCTGGGGTCGGTCACCAGAATCAGATGGGTCACACGCTCCATCACCCGGCGGTTGACCTGCTCGATACCCGCCTCGCCGTCAATGACTACGTAGTCAAACTCGTCGGACACCATGCTGATGACCGCCTTCAGGTAGGAGTTGATGCTGCAGTAGCACCCGGCCGCCTCAGGCCGTCCCACCGCCAGGAAGGCGAAGCCGTCCTGCTCCACCATGGCGTCGAAGATGCGGAATTTGGACTCGCCCAGCAGCTCGATGGCGGTCTTTTTGCTCTTGTCCTCCTCGCCGGAGGCGGTGATGGCCTTGCGGATGTCGTCGATGGTCTCCTTGACCTGCACGGCCAGTGCCGTGGCCAGGCCCACCGCCGGGTCGGCGTCAATGGCCAGAATCCGGGCGCCCGGATGGTCCCGCACCAGCTGCCGCACGATGGCCGCCGAGATGGAGGTCTTTCCCACCCCTCCCTTCCCGGCGACGGTGATAACTGCGTTTCCCATGTCTGCTCCTCCTTTGTCTCTGTGTTGCTTCCGTCTAATCTGTCAGTCTCTCTGACATTTATGGGCCTGAAAAAACGGCGTCCGGCTTTCCTCCCAAAAGCCTGCCTGAGTTTCGCCTTATATTAAAAAATCTCCCCGGAACGCGGCGGTAAAGATGTCGCACAGCTGGTCCATCCGCTGCTCGGCCTCCTCACGGCTCAGCTCATACCTGCTCCAGCTCATCTTCTGCATCACGCCCAGAATAGAGTCGTAGGCGTTGTAGTAGAGGCTTCTCACGTCCACCTTGTGGGACACGCTTCCGTCGGCCAGCCCCTGTCCGATGGCCCGCACCAGAGGACTGCTGGACCGCTCAAACTGCTCCGGCGGCCAGTTCACGTCGTCCCGCTCCCGGCCTGCCCGGCTGAGGATGACCTCCGCGTCGGCACAGAAGCGAATCTGCTCCGGGTAGTCCAGATACATGTGGGAGTAAAACCGCAGCATCTGGTGAATCTGCTCCAGCCCGGTCATGCCCGGACGGCACATCTCACGGCTCCGCCGGTCCGCCTCCTTGGTCATCTTGTCGTAGTAGAGATAGACCGCCGCCTGAATCAGGTCCACCTTGGTCTTGTAGTACCGGTAGATGGACCGCTCCGTCAGGCCGCAGGCCCGGGAGATGTCCGCCACCGTGGTGTTGGCCGCGCCCTGGCGGGTAAAGACCTCCAGCGCCGTCTCCGCCACCAGCTGCTTGTTCTGTTCCCGGATCTCTTCCAGCGACATATCCCGCTCCTTTCCGTCCCATGGGACCATTACAAATTTATTGAAGCACAGTTTCTTTCAGAACGCAATGCTTTGGCGGAACATCGTTAAATTTTTGTCGTTTTCTCTGTTTTTGACTCGTCTAATTTGTGCATTTTCACTTTACTTACCCTTTATATTTCTTGCTATTTTATCAGATATGACATTTGTCCAGTTGATTTTCCATAGAAAAAGGCCGCGGAACAGGTGTTCCGCGGCCTCGGATATGTGCTTGTATCAGCCCTTGAGCTGCTGGCTCATGGCCTGGTCGAAGTGCTCGTTGATCTGCTTGGTGAACTCCAGAGCGGCGTTGTAGCCCATCTTCTTGTGGCGGTTGTTCATGGCCGCCACCTCGATGATAACGGCCAGATTCCGGCCCGGCTTCACCGGCACAGTGAGGGAGGGAATCTGCACATCCAGAATGGTGGTGTACAGGTTCTCCAGGCCCAGGCGGTCGTACATGGCGCCGTCCTTCCACTGCTCCAGGTTGATCACCAGGTCGATGTCCGACTCCTCCTTGATGGCGGACATACCGAACAGGCGGCGCACGTCAATGACGCCGATACCCCGCAGCTCGATGTAGTGGCGGATGAGCTCGGGGGCGGTGCCCACCAGGCGCTTGGTGCCCGCCCGCTTGATCTCCACCGCGTCGTCGGCAATCAGGCGGTGGCCACGCTTGACCAGCTCAATGGCGGTCTCGCTCTTGCCCACGCCGGACTCGCCCAGCAGCAGCACGCCCTCGCCGTAGATCTCCACCAGCACGCCGTGGCGGGTGATGCGGGGGGAGAGCTCGGTGCGCAGATAGGCGATGAGGGCGCTCATGAAGGTGGAGGTGGTCTCCTGGGTACGCAGGATGGTGCGGTCGTACTTCTCCGCCATCTCCATGCACTCGGGGAAAGGCTCCATGCCCCGGGAAATAATGAGACAGGGGATATCCCTGTCCATCAGGCTGTCAAAGCACTCCAGACGGGCTTCATGGGTCAGGCCGGTGAGATAGGTGGTCTCCACACGGCCGATCATCTGAATCCGCTTGGGGTCAAAATAGTCAAAAAATCCGATGAGCTGAAGGCCGGGACGGTTTACGTCCTCGGTGCGGATGGCCCGGGTCTCATAGTCCTTACCGCCCCGGATGACCTCCAGATTAAATTCACTGATAAGCTTCCCCAGCGGGACGCTGTATAAACTCTCCACTGAGCGTACCTCCCTATTTTCGTTTACAGCTTGCGCTGTTGGCATCATACACACGAAGCAAAGCCAATGCTCACATGAGCGGCTTTGGAAGAATTGTGCGGCTGCGCCCCGCGAATAAACCGCGCAGCGGTTGATTCATCAGACATTAGTATACACACTTCCCCCCTGTTTGACAATGCCCTTCTTCCCAAAATATCCAGCGTTTTCACGGATACCTCTCTCTTTCAGCGTTCTCTGTTGTGCATTAATCCCCTACCAATCCCATAATATACCATATCATTCGTAAAAAACAGCCGCGGAGCAATATCCGCGGCTGTTTGGCACTTATGGCCTTTTATTCGCTCAGGGGCTGGTCCAGGGGCTTGATCAGCTTCCGGTAGGTACGCACAAGGAAGATGGTACTCAGTGTCAGGGAGGCCAGCTCCGCGATGGGGAAGGAATACCACACCAGGTTCACATCCCCCAGCTTGGCCAGGAGCCAGGCGGCAGGCAGCAGCACCACGAGCTGGCGGATAATGGATACGATCATGCTCTGGATGCCCTCGCCCAGGGCCTGGAACACAGAGGAGGCCACCACGCAGTAGCCTGCAAAGACAAAGCTCAGGCTGATGGTCTTCAGAGCGGGCACACCGATGGACAGCATGTTCTCGTCCGCCTGGAACAGGAGGAAGATCTTGTCCGGGATGGTCTGCATCACCACCAGGCCGATGACCATGATGCCGATGGCGTACATCATACCCAGCTTCACGGTTCTGAGCAGGCGGTCCTTCTTGCGGGCGCCGTAGTTGTAGGCAATGATGGGCACCATGCCGTTGTTCAGGCCGAAGATGGGCATGAACACAAAGCTCTGCACCTTGAAGTACACACCCAGCACGGCAGTGGCCGTCTTGGTGAAGGTGAGGAGAATCTGGTTCATGCCGAACACCATCAGGGAGCCGATGGCGTTCATGATAATGGAGGGCGCACCCACAATGTAGATCCGCCGGACAATCCAGCCGTCAAAACGGAAGCCCTTGAGGGAGAGCTTGATGTCATGGTTCTTGAAGTGATTGCACAGAATAGCCAGGATGGCGGCCACAAACTGGCCCATAACCGTGGCCACTGCGGCGCCCGCCACCTCCAGCCGGGGGAAGGGCCCGATGCCGAAGATAAACAGGGGGTCGAAGATGATGTTGAACACCGCGCCCACACCCTGGGTAAACATGGTGTACATGGTCCGTCCGGTGGACTGGAGCAGCCGCTCAAACATGACCTCCATAAAGATGCCCGCGGAGAAGAGGCTGCAAATCTGCATGTACTGGGTGCCGTATTCCACGATAACGGGTTCGTTGGCCACCTGGATCATATAGAAGGGACGGGCCAGCAGAGTGCCCAGCACCATAAAGGCCACGCAGGTGATGGCGGCCAGGAGCACGCCGTGCTCGGCGGTGCGGTTGGCCCGCTCAAACTCCCGCTCGCCCAGGCTCTTGGACAGCAGGGCATTGACGCCCACGCCGGTGCCCACCGCCAGGGCAATCATAATGTTCTGAATGGGGAAGGCCAGAGAGACCGCGTTGAGGGCGTCCTCACTGAGCTGGGAGACAAAGACGCTGTCCACCACGTTGTAGAGCGCCTGCACCAGCATGGCCAGCATCATGGGCACGGACATGCTGAGCAGCAGCCGGTTGACCGGCATGACGCCCATCTTGTTCTCCTGAGGTACACTGTTTGACATTACTTGCTCTGTCCCTCCCTGGCCAGCGCCGCCGTGCGGATGAGCTCCACGGCGGTGTCCAGGCCCAGGGCGGAGTTGATGCACAGATCATAGCTCTTCCGGTCGCCCCAGCGGACGCTGGTGAAATAGTTGTAGTAGGAGGCGCGCTGCTTATCCTTGCGGGCAACAAAGCTCTCCATGTTCTCTTCCTTGTCGCCGTACTCCTCCACGGAACGGCGGATGCGCTCCTCCATGGGCGCATAGATGAACACCCGCAGCAGGTCCTTATGCTCCCGCAGGATGTAGTCGGCGCAGCGGCCCACGATGACGCAGCCGCCGTTGGTCGCCAGCTCCTTGATGACGCCGGACTGGGCGATGAACACCTGGTCCTGAGTGGACAGGGACTGGGCGGAGAAGTAGAGGTCGTAAATAAAGCTGTTGGTGGGGCGGCGCTCAGCGTCGCGGACAAAGTTCTCGGCAAAGCCGGTCTTCTTCACCACGCCCTGAATGACCTCCTTGTCATAGAAGGGGATGCCCAGCGCCTCGGACAGCTTCTTCGCCACAAGGCGTCCGCCGGAGCCATATTCACGGCCAATGGTAATTACGGTTTTCATTCCACACACACCTCCAAAATTTCGCAAAACCCATTTACAGATGAAAAAAACCGCCTGGCATGGCGGCGCTTCTGGTTCACTTCTATTATATCGGAGCAACTCCCCATCGTCAATCGCCGCGGTACTGTTTTGTGGAAAAAGTCATGTTTTCAGCCGGGTACGTCTCCCTCTTCTGTTTCTCCTTGACAGCGCTCCTCCCCTGTTTTACCATAAAGACAGCAGAAATGCGAAAGGAGCGGATTGAGATGAACAAAATTGCGTTTATCGGCGTGGGCATCATGGGCAAGTCCATGGTGCGCAACCTGATGAAGGCCGGCTATTCCCTCACCATATACAGCCGCACCAGGTCCAAGTGCGAGGACGTCATCGCTGAGGGTGCCGTCTGGGCGGATACGGTGGCCGACTGCGTCAAGGATGCGGATGCGGTGTTCTCCATCGTGGGCTACCCGAAGGACGTGGAGGAGGTCTACTTCGGTGACGGCGGCGTCATTGCCAACGCACAGCCCGGCGCCCTCATCGTGGACATGACCACCAGCTCCCCCGCCCTGGCCGGGCGCATCTGGGAGGCGGGCAAGGCCAAGGGCCTGCGGCCCCTGGACGCGCCGGTCACCGGCGGCGACACCGGCGCCAAGGCTGGCACCCTGTCCATCCTGGTGGGCGGCGACAAGGCCGACTTTGACGCCTGCCTCCCCCTCTTCCAGGCCATGGGCAAGATTATCGTCCACATGGGCGCCGCCGGTGCCGGTCAGCACGCCAAGCTGGCCAATCAGATTGCCATCGCCGGGGCCCTGTCCGGCGTGTGCGAGGCCCTCACCTACGCCAGAGCCAACGGTCTGAACCTGGACGACCTGCTCTCCGCCATCTCCGCCGGAGCGGCCGGCTCCTTCCAGATGCAGAGTCTGGGCCCCAAGATGGCGGTGGGCGACTTTGCCCCCGGCTTCATCATGAAGCACTTCATCAAGGACATGAAGCTGTCGGTGGAGCAGAGCGAGGCCATCGGCCTGACGCTGCCCGTGCTGACCCAGGTGCTCTCCGAGTGCCGCAGCCTGGAGGAGGCCGGTCTGGGCGACCTGGGCACCCAGGGTCTCATCCGCTACTACGAGAAATAAGTCCGCAGACAAAAGCGGGGTGCGCAGTGCGCACCCCGCTTTTTCTCTTTACCACTCCCCTGCCGGGGCATCCAGCAGCGGCAGGGTGCGGAACACCTCCGCCACGGCAGACTCAAAGTCAGCGGTGTCCGACGCCCGGCGGATGCGCCGCTCCAGCTTCTCACTGTCCCCGAAGAGGTGGATGAGGTAGACCCATATCTCCTTCATCCGCAGCATGGCGTTCCGTCGGCTGCCGAAGGTCTGGGCATAGGTCTCGTACAGCTCGTGATGGAAAGCCCGCAGGGTGTCCAGCCCGGCAGGCTGCTCCCCCTTCAGCCGCCCCGCCAGGGACGGGTCGGCCACCAGACCACGGCCTATCATCACCGCCTCCACCCCGGGCCAGCGCCGGGACGCCCTCTCCCAGTCCCCGGGTGTGATGATATCCCCGTTGTAGCACAGGGGCGCACGGCTCATGCGGACCGCCAGGTCAAAGTACTCCGGGCGCACCGGCTTCTTGTAGAAATCGCTCCGGATGCGGGGGTGGACGGTCAGCTCGGCCACCGGATAGCGGTTGTACAGCTCCAGCAGAGGGCCGAACTCCTCCGGGTCGTGCATGCCCAGCCGGGTTTTGATGGAGATGGCCACGGGGGCGGCGGCAAAGATGCCGTCCAGCAGCCCCTCCAGCTCCTCCCGCCGGGCCAGCAGGCCGGAGCCCTTGCCCTTGGCCGTCACCGTCCCCGAGGGACAGCCCAGGTTCAGGTTCACCTCCCGGTAGCCCATGGCGGCCAGCTCCCCCGCGGCCCAGAGAAAGTCCTCCGGCTGGCGGGTCAGCAGCTGGGGCACGGCGTGGACGCCCTCATTGTGCTCGGGGAGGATATCGTCCAGCTCCCGGCGGGTGAAGTTGTGGTCCTGCCGGGGAGAGAGAAAGGGCATGTAGTACCGGTCCACGCCGGGGAAATACCGGCTGTGGCAATTGCGGAAAATATGTCCCGTAATGCCCTCCATGGGGGCGAAATAACATCTCATATGGTTCACCTGTCCGCTGAAAATCTTCTGTCACGCAGGCAACATTATAGCGGGATTTCTCCCTCCCGTCCACCCCGCCGAGCAAAAACAGAGGCCGGAGCGCCATATTGCGCTCCGGCCTCCCATTCTGTTAAACCTGTTGCTTTCAACTGTTCTCCGCCCGGTACACGGTCCGGTACCCCTGGGCGGTGACCTCCACCGCCTGCTCCACCTCGTCGCTCCAGGCGTCCGACGGGCAGGGCTGCTCCCCCTCGTAGCGCACGCAGGTGCCGCAGCTGCTGCTCAGGTCCCGGGGTACGGGCATGATTCTGGCGGTCATCTTCCGGGCCTCACACTGCTTTTTAAAGTGCATGGCCCCGAAATGGGAGTAAAACGTGGCGATGTAAGTCATATCACTTGGTGATGGACAGGGTGAACTCCCCGTCCTTCTCCTCTACCGACACCTGGTAGCCCTGGTGCACGGCGTAGCGGGTCACGTTCTCCTTGGCGGTGGGGTTGTCCACCACAACCTGATAGGCGCTCTCGCCGGTGGCCATGGCCTTGCGGGTCATAATGACAGGCTCAGGGCAGGAGAGCCCTCTGGCGTCCAGCAGTTTCATGGTACATTCTCCTCTCTTACGCTTTCGCGGTGTCCTTGCGGAAGGTGTTGAAGCAGGCGATGAGGGCCACCACCACGATGCCGATGATAACGGCGATCTTGCCGTTGGCAGTGGGGCCGTTGCCGCTGGAGGCCAGGCCGAAGTTGTGGGCAAAGGCGGCGCCCGCCACCAGGCCCAGGACGGTGATGGCGCTGTCGGTGTTGCCCTCGCCGGAGAGCACCAGCTGGCGCATGGGGCAGCCGCCCAGCAGCACGCAGCCAAAGCCGGTGAGCAGCATGCCCAGGGCGTTCCACAGGCCGTCGGTGTGGGCCACAGGCTGGCCGGCAAAGCCCAGAGTGAAGTAGGTGCTGCCAGTGGCGGCGGTAAAGATCAGGTTGCACACCAGGGCGCTGACGAAGATGGCCACAAAGCCGATGAGCAGCTTCCACTCCCGGAAGAGCACCACATCGCGGATGCCGCCCACCATGCACAGGCGGGTCTTCTGGGCCACGGCGCCCACGATGAGGCCGGCGGCCAGGCTGATGATGATGGGGGCGTGCTGGGCGCCGGGGCCGCCGCCCGCCTCGGTGAAGTAGATGAAGGCAGGCGCCGCAACCAGCAGCACCAGCAGCACCACCTGGATGATGGGCAGCAGACGGCCCTCCAGAGCGGGCAGCTGATAGGTCCGCTTCAGGGAGTAACCCTTGGTGAGGAAGAACACGCCCACCAGGATGCCGCACACAAAGCCCACCAGGCCGAAGATGGCGTTCAGGTCGCCGCCGGCCAGGCGCAGAATCATGCGGAAGGGGCAGCCCAGGAACATCAGGCAGCCAATCATGACGAAAAAGCCCAGCACAAAGCGGGTCAGAGGGGCGCTGCCGCCCTTGGGGGAAAACTCCTTGCGGAAGGTGGCCAGCAGGAAGCTGCCCAGCACCAGGCCGATGATCTCAGGCCGGATGTACTGCACGTTGGCCGCCTGGTGGAGACCCAGCGCGCCGGCGGTGTCCCGCAGGAAGCAGGCGATGCAGAAGCCCATGTTCACCGGGTTGCCGAAGAGCACCAGCAGCGCGGCGATGACGCCTATCCCCAGGCCCACCAGCAAAATTTCCGTTTTTTCCTTCTTCAAACCCATACACACACACTCCTTATTTGTCGGGTATGGGTTCAGTATAGTAGAGTTTCATAAGATTTTCCAATATCAATTATTAATGAATTAAAAGTTGTTATTTGAAATTTTGATAAGTATATGATAGAATGATGGAACATCTTACAGGCGGTTCCTGCCGGTTTTCCTGTCTTTCGGGCGGAAAATGGCGTCCGGCGGGCCGAATCACGTATGAATTGGAGCGGATGGAATGGATACCATCTATTTTGACAACGCCTGCACCTCCTTCCCCAAGCCCCAGGCGGTGCCCGACGCCATGTACGACTATATGACCCGGGTGGGCAGCAACATCAACCGGGGCTGCTACAGCCGGGCCTACGACGTGGAGGAGCTGGTCTACGACACCCGGGAGCGGCTCTCCCGGCTCTTTGACGGCCCGGAGTGCAGGAACGTGGTGTTCACCCGGAACATCACCGAGAGCCTGAACGTGCTCCTCAAGGGCTTTCTCAAGCCAGGCGACCACGTCATCACCTCCTCCATGGAGCACAACGCGGTGATGCGCCCCATGGTGCAGCTGGAGCGCCAGGGGGTGTCCTTCACCCGTGCGGCCTGCCGTCCGGACGGCACCCTGGACCCCGCCGCCCTGGAAGCTGCCCTGCGGCCCAACACAAAGGCCGTGGTGATGACCCACGGCAGCAATGTCTGCGGCACCCTGCTCCCCATCAGGGAGGTTGGGGCCTTCTGCAAGGCCCACGGCCTGCGCTTCTTTGTTGACTGCGCCCAGACCGGCGGCGTGTACCCCGTATCCATGGCGGACATGGGCATTGACGCCCTGGCCTTCACCGGCCACAAGGGCCTGCTGGGTCCCCAGGGTGTGGGCGGCTTTCTGCTCAGCCCCGAGCTGGTGAGCCAGATTACCCCTCTGCTCTCGGGCGGCACCGGCAGCATCAGCCACACCGAGGAGGTGCCCGACTTCATGCCCGACCGCTTTGAGCCGGGCACGCCCAATCTGCCCGGCATTGTGGGCCTCCACGCCGCCCTGCTCTGGCTGGAGGAGACGGGCATGGATGCCATCCGCGCCCACGAGCTGGGCCTTACCGCCCGGTTCCTCTCGGGGGTAGATTCCCTGGGAAAAGCGGGCCGTGTCGTCCGGGCGGTGGGCCTGCCGGGGACGGAGGGCCGCACCGGCGTGGTGTCGGTGGTGACCCCGGACCGGGACATGGCCGGGGTGGCCTACGAGCTGGACAGCACCTGGGGCATCATGACCCGGGTGGGGCTCCACTGCGCCCCCTCCGCCCACAAGACCCTGGGCACCTTCCCCGCCGGGACCATCCGCTTCTCCTTCGGCTGGTGGAACACGGAGGAGGAAGTGGACCGGGCCATTGACGCCCTGGACGCCATTCTGAGGGAGGCCGCCCGCTGATGGACATGAAGCAGCTCCAGTCCTTTACGGCGGTGGTGAAATACCGCAGCTTTACAAAAGCCGCCGAACGGCTCTATCTCTCCCAGCCCACCATCAGCACCCACATCCGCAACCTAGAGGAGGAGCTGGGTACCTGCCTTATCATCCGCACCAAGCGGAGCGTGGACGTGACTCCCAGAGGCCAGGAGCTCTACGAGTGCGCCTGCACCATTCTCAGCCTGCGGGACAACCTGATCCGCCGCTGGGCCTCCAACGAGAGCAGTATCATCCAGCTGGGGGCCTCCACCATCCCCTCGGCCTACATTCTCCCGGAAATTCTCCCCGCCTACGGCCAGGAACACCCGGAGAGCTACTTCATCATCCACCAGAACGACAGCCGGGGCGTGGCCGAGGGTATCCTCAACGGCAGCTTTGACCTGGGAATGATCGGCATGAAGTACGACCACGAGGACCTGAACTGCATCCCCTTCTACCGGGACCGGATGGTGCTCATCACCCCGGTCAACCCCCATTTCCTGGCGCTGAAGGAGCAGGACTCCCCCCTCCCCCAGCTGCTCCGGGAGCCCATCATCCTCCGGGAGCAGGGCAGCGGCAGCAAAAAGAGCGCCGAGTTCTTTCTGGACAGCATGGGGATTGCCGAGGAAGAGCTGAAGGTCACCGCCCGCATCAACGACCAGGAGTCCATCAAAAACCTGGTGGCCGGCGGGCTGGGCGTGTCCATCATCTCCGAGCGGGCCGCCCACAACTTTGTGCTGGAGAACCGGGTGCTCCTCTTCGATCTGCCCGACAGCGTCTCCCAGCGGTACCTCTATTTTGTCATGAAGCGGAATTATGTCCTCGGTGAACATATCAAGGCCTTCATCTCTCATGTACAGCGGTACTACGCCCTGAACGGCGCGCTCTGAGTACCGCCCTCAGCACAGCACCCCCATCCCGGTGAACACTGCGGTTCATCAGGATGGGGGTGCTCTGTTCTGCTTTCGGTCAGTTCATGTTGGCAAAGCGCTCCACCGCCTTGGTGAAGCTGGCGATGGTCTTGTCCGCGTCCCCGTGCTCAATGCCGTCCCGGACGCAGTGCTTGATGTGTCCCTCCAGCACCACCTGTCCCACCCGGTGAAGGGCCGACTTGGCGGCGTTGATCTGGGCCAGCACGTCCTCACAGGGGATATCCTCATCCACCATGCGGTCAATGGCCTGCACCTGACCGAGAATCTTTTTCAGGCGGCGGTGCAGATTTTCCGCGTCCATGCACTGTCTCATATGCGTACCTCCCTATACCCGTACTGGTATTTTCCCCTATTATCCAATGATTCCGCCCCACTGTCAAGGCCGGATGTTCTCTCCCAGCCTCGGCGGAATTTTTTCCAGTTCCCCTCTTGACAAATCAAGTTAGCTGTTGTAAACTCAATCCGTTCCAACGGTTAGCACAAGCTAATCTTTGTTTTGAATGAACCTAACAGCCGGGAGGAGCGTTTATGATGCCGCTTACAATGGTAAAAGCCGGTGAGACGGTCACCATCCGGAAAATCACCGGGAAGGATGAAATCCGCCTGCATCTGGCGGAGCTGGGCTTTGTTGTGGACGGTACGGTCACGGTGGTCAGTGAAATCGCCGGCAACCTGATTCTTCGGGTCAAGGACAGCCGGGTTGCCCTGGACAAGACCATGGCCAACCGAATCATGATTTGAGAGGAGCAGGGATATGAGAACACTCAGGGACGCAAAGGTGGGCGATACCGTCACCGTCGCCAAGCTTCACGGCGAGGGCGCCGTCAAGCGCCGCATTATGGACATGGGTATCACCAAGGGGGTGGCCATCCACGTGCGGAAGGTGGCTCCGCTGGGGGACCCCATGGAGCTGAATGTGCGGGGCTATGAGCTGAGCGTGCGCAAGGCGGACGCGGAGATGATTGAAATCCAGTGATGTGTGTTGTCTGAGCACCGGCGGCGAAGGCCGCCTGTTTTTCGGCAGTATAGTTAGCATATGCTAATGGAAAGGGAGTAACAAGATGGAGTACAAAATCGCGCTGGCGGGCAACCCGAACTGCGGCAAAACCACGCTGTTCAACGCCCTGACCGGCTCCAGTCAGTATGTGGGCAACTGGCCCGGCGTCACCGTGGAGAAGAAGGAGGGCAAGCTGAAGGGCCACAAGGATGTGGTCATTCAGGACCTGCCCGGTATCTATTCCCTCTCCCCCTACACCCTGGAGGAGGTGGTGGCCCGGAGCTACCTGGTGGGTGAGAAGCCGGACGCCATCCTCAACATCGTGGACGGCACCAACATCGAGCGCAACCTGTACCTCACCACCCAGCTCATCGAGCTGGGCATCCCGGTGGTGGTGGCGGTGAACATGATCGACCTGGTCCGCAAGAACGGCGACAAGATCGACCTGGACCGGCTGGCCAATGCCCTGGGCTGCCAGGTGGTGGAGATGAGCGCCCTGAAGGGCGAGGGCGGCATGGCCGCTGCGGAAAAGGCCCTGGAGCTGGCCAAATCCCACCAGTCCGGCGAGCTGCCCCACGTGTTCACCGGCAGCGTGGAGCACGCCATTGCCCACATTGAGGAGTCCATCCAGGGCAAGGTGGACGACCGGTATCTCCGCTGGTACGCCATCAAGGTCTTTGAGCGGGACGAGAAGGTTCTGGAGCAGCTGGGTCTGTCCCCTGAGCTGAAAAAGCACCTGGAGCTCCACATCACCGACTGCGAGCACGAGCTGGACGACGACGCTGAGAGCATCATCACCAACCAGCGCTACGCCTACATCAGCTCCGTGGTGGACAAGGCGGTGAAGAAGAAGCACGCCGCCCATAGCCTGACTGTGTCCGACAAAATTGATAGAGTGGTGACCAACCGCATCGCCGCTCTGCCCATCTTTGTGGCGGTGATGGTGCTGGTGTACTCCCTGGCCATGGGCAGCTGGACCGTGTCCATCGGCACCCGCCTCACCGACTGGGCCAACGACGGCCTGTTCGGCGACGGCTGGTTCCTCCCCTTCACCGCCGACGTGGACGCCTGGGACGAGGCCTCCGGCGCATTTGAGGAGGCCTCCGGCATCATCGAAGGCTACGAAGCCGGCAAGAGCGAGGTCTACTTCTACGACGACGAGACCGGCGAGACCACCGTGGTGCCCGTCACCGAGGAGGCCTATCAGGAGGCCCTCACCGTGGCCGAGCCTGACCCCAACGACTACGGCACCTGGGTGCCCGGCATCCCCGTTCTGGTGGAAAATGCCCTCACCTCCGCAGGCACCAACCCGGTGCTCAAGGGCCTGATTCTGGACGGCATCATCGCCGGCGTGGGCGCGGTGCTGGGCTTTGTGCCCCAGATGCTGGTGCTCTTCCTGCTGCTGTCCATCCTGGAGGACGTGGGCTACATGGCCCGCATCGCCTTCATCATGGACCGGATTTTCCGCCGCTTCGGCCTGTCCGGCAAGAGCTTCATCCCCATGCTAGTGGCCACCGGCTGCGGCGTCCCCGGCATTATGGCCTCCCGCACCATTGAGCAGGAGCGGGACCGGAGAATGACCGTCATGACCACCGGCTTCATCCCCTGCGGCGCCAAGATGCCCATCATCGCCCTGTTCGCCGGCGCTCTGTTCGGCGGCTCCGCCTGGGTGGCCACCTCCGCCTACTTCATCGGCGTGGCCGCGGTGATCATCTCCGGCATCATCCTGAAAAAGACCCGGATTTTCGCCGGTGACCCCGCCCCCTTCGTCATGGAGCTGCCCGCCTACCACGCCCCCGCCGCCGTCAACGTGCTGCGGGCCACCTGGGAGCGGGGCTGGTCCTTCATCAAGCGGGCCGGCACCGTCATCCTCCTCTCCTCCATCATCCTCTGGTTCCTCCAGGGCTTCGGCTTTGTGGACGGCGTGTTCCAGATGGTGGAGGACAACAACGACTCCCTGCTGGCCAGCGTGGGCCACACCGTGGACTTCATTTTCGCGCCCCTGGGCTTCGGCACCTGGCAGGCCACCGTGGCCACCGTCACCGGCCTCATCGCCAAGGAGAACGTGGTCTCCACCTTCGGCGTGCTCTATCCGGGCAACCTGAGCCTGGAGATCGCCACGGCTTACAGCGCCATCGCCGCCTACTCCTTCATGATCTTCAACCTGCTGTGCGCCCCCTGCTTCGCCGCCATGGGCGCCATCAAGCGGGAGATGAACAACTGGAAGTGGACCCTGGGCGCCATCGGCTACATGTGCGGCTTCGCCTATGTGGCGGCCCTCATGGTCTACCAGCTGGGCGGCCTGCTGACCGGCGCTGTGTCCTTCGGCGTGGGCACCGTGGTGGCTCTGGTTCTTCTGGCCGGGCTCATCTACCTGCTCCTGCGCAGAAACAAGTACGAGGACCGTCCTCTGGGCGCCCGTGCTGTCAGCGCGGCGGCCAAGTAACTTACATATCTCTGCGGCGGACGGCCTGAACTGTCCGCCCCGGCCACTCCCAGAAAGGAGCTGTTCACTATGGCAGATATCATCATCGGTCTCATCATCGCGGCGGTCTGTGTGGCCATCATCGCCAGAGGCATCCACAACCGCCGCCAGGGCAAGCACAGCTGCTCCGGCTCCTGCGGCAGCTGCGGGTGCGGCTGCGGCGGCTGCGCCTCCTCCGGCACATGCCACCCGGAACACTCTGCCTCCAAATAACCGACCTATGAAAAACCCGGCGCTCCAGACTGGAGCGCCGGGTTTTTATGTTTTATTCCTGGGAACTGGCTCCGCAGATGGCCAGCACAAAGGCCCTCAGAGCGTTCATCCGCTCCGCCTCGTCCTCCGGCCAGGGGATGTCCCCCATGTGGTCGGCCAGCAGAACGGGTACCTTGTAGTTGTATACCTCCTGGGCCACCTCCATCTCCACGCCGTCCACCGTGTGGTCGGGGCCGCCGTTGACAATGATGCCCTTCAGGTTGGGCAGCTTGTCCAGCTCCCCGGCGGTAATGCTGTGGGGGTAGAGGGCGCTGTCCACGCCCAGGGATTGAATCTCCTTCAGCAGCCGCTCATTCTCCCGGCTGCCCAGGTTCAGCACCGCAATCATATCCCGCGCCATGGGGATGACCTCCTTATCTGTTCTCTCCGGTCCGGTCCCACTCCACGGCCACCCACTGGGCATTGGGCACGTTGAACCGGTAGAGAGTCTTGTTGTCAAAGGGCACCCCGGCCTGCCAGCCCAGCACCGCTCTGATAACCCCACTGTGGCACACCGCCAGGGCAGTCTCCCCCGGCCCGGCGGCAATGGCGTCCAGGGCGGGGAGAATCCGCCGCAGGGCGTCCCCAAGGGACTCCCCACCGGGCGGCGCCACCTTCATCCGGTCCTCCTGATAGGCCTGGTACTCCTCCGGCCACATCTCGTCCACCTCTGCCCAGGTGTGGCCCTCCCACACGCCGAAGCTCACCTCCCGCAGGTCCTCCGCCGGGATGGGGGTGAGCCCCAGATGACGGCAGACAATCTCCGCCGTCTCAAATGCACGGCGCTTGGGGCTGGCGTAGCAGACGTCGATTTTTTCCCCGCTCGCCTCCAGACGGCGGCTCAGCTCCTCCGCCTGGCTTCTGCCCTTGTCGTTCAGATCCGTATCGCTGGCGCCCTGAATCCGGGTGGCGGCGTTCCAGTCCGTCTCCCCGTGTCTGGCCAGTAAAATTCTCATGGCTTCTCCTCCTGTTCTTCTCCTCCGGGCGCAATGCCCCTCTCCTTCCGTCCCTCCACACGGGACAGATACACGCCGCCGTGGTGGACCCGGTTATAGGCCACCCGGGTAACCGTACTGTTAAAGCCCGCCTCTGTGTTGCTGTTGGGGAAAACCAGGTTCTTGGCCCCCGAGGTAATGGTCAGCCGGATGCGGTGGCCGGGCAGGAAGCAGTTGGACACCTTGGTGGTGCGGATACGCAGGCAGTACCGCTCCCCCGGCTCCATCATTTTGGCCTGGGCAAAACCATCCCGGTACCGGGCGGACAGCACGCCGTCGGCCAGCCGGATGGACCGGCCCGCTTCGTCCACATCGCAGATTCGGACCACAAAGTCCGTGTCCGGGCAGTCAGAGGACACATAGAGCACCACCGTAAAGTCGCCGGTCAGAGTCACCGGTTCCGTCAGGGGCGGCGTGGTGTAGCAGAGCATGTCCGGCCGGTGCTCCTCCTCCGTATAGTCCTCAGGCACGGCCAGCTCATTCTCCGACATGTCAATGATATGGCGGGCGGGGTTCCGGGGATCGTAGTGGTAGCCGTCCTCCCCCTCCGCCGGGGGCTCTGCCGTCAGCAGGCCGTCCCCATCGCTGGTGTTGGCGCTGCCGCCGCTGGTGAGGTAGCGCACCCACGGCTCACTGTCGGGCAGAGGCCAGTTTTCCGCCGTCTTCCAGCACTCCTCCCCCAGGGTATAGTAATCCACACAGGGCATCTGCTCCGCCCCGTTCTCCCTGCCTTTGAGCCAGTGGTCCAGCCAGCGCAGAAAGATGAGGTCGATATCAAACCGCAGCGCCTCGCCGCCCAGGTGAAGGCTGTGGAGGTCGTACCGGGAGTTGCCGCTGTGCTGCCAGGGCCCCAGGATGATCTTCCGCCGGCCCGCGGGGTAGCGTGCCGTCAGGTCCAGCGCCTCGGTGGTGCCCATGCCGTTGTCGTCAAACCAGCCGGAGACAATCAGGGCGGGCACATCGGTTATCCCCTCTCCCCGTGCCCTCCAGTCCCCTCTGGCCCAGTAGGCATCCAGGTCCGGATGGGCCAGCTCCTCGGTAAAGAAGGGGATGTCATACCCGAGCGCCCGGCGCGGGATCTCCTCCAGGGGCCGCACGTCCAGCACCGCGTCCCAGTCGTCCCGCTCCATCAGCTGGGGGGACCACTCCCGCCGGGACACGCCGAAGTTCCACGCCATGCTCCCCGAGGAGAGGCAGCCGCCCCGCCGGGGCAGGTCCCCAAAGGGACTGCCCGCGCACACCACGCTGACCAGCGCCTTCAGGTGGGGGTTGCCGCTGGCTGCCGCCGCCCACTGGACGTACCCCAGATAGGACCCGCCTATCATACCCACAGAGCCGTCGCTCCAGGGCTGGGCGGCAATCCAGCTGATGGTGTCGTCCCCGTCCTCTGTCTCGCAGCTGTTGGGACGCCAGTCGCCGCCGCTGGCGCTGCGGCCCCGGGTGTCCTGAATCACCACTCCATAGCCCCGGTGGGCGTACCGCTCGTAGAGCGGCAGGTCCCCCTCCTTGCCGTAGGGCGTGCGCACCAGAACCGTGGGGAACGGCCCCTCCCCCACCGGCAGCAGCACAGATGCGGACAGCTCCACCCCGTCCCGCATGGGCACCCGCAGGTTTTCCATGGTCCGGATGGGCAGGATGGGCTCCGGGAACAGGGTGCTCCACTGTCTGAGAATGGTGCGGTCCTCATAGCCCTCCTCCGCCAGAATGTGAATCCGTTCCCGGCTGGGCCGGAGGAAGGCCACCACCCGGCCGTCCTCCACCAGGGCGTTGTTGGGCCATTTCACATCCCGCTGGTAGTAGTACCGGCCGTCAGCGCTGCAAAACCGCTCTCCGGCCGTTGTCCGCACCTCCGGTTCCCCTCTGGTGAGCAGCCCGTCGTACTCCGGCAGGCGGCCCAGCAGGAGGGGCAGATCAAATCCGGCGACAGTCCTGCATCGGGCAGCGTCTGCCGCCGTCATAGGCCGCAGCGGCGAAAATTCCGCCGTGGCCGGGTCCAGCAGGGCGCAGAGCAGTTCCCCTTCCCGCTGCACCACCCTGGCGCAGCAGATGCCCGATGTATACAGCTTCCAGGTCCTCACAGCCAACTCCCCCTGATACAGGTATTCTCTCCGCCGCCCGGGGCGGCCGGTTTCATCCGCTTTGAGCACCTTGCAAGGGCCTACGCCCCGCAAGCAGATATTATTATAACATACCGGATACCGGGCTGAAAAGCCGGTTTCCGGCACTGAACAGACAGGCGCCCGGCGGAACTGTTCCGCCGGGCGCCTGTCTCCCGAAACACTTCTTTTACAGCATCCGCTTCAGATACCGTCCCGTATAGGACGCCTCGCAGGCCGCCACTTCCTCGGGCGTGCCGGTGATGACAATATTTCCGCCGCCATCTCCGCCCTCGGGGCCCAGGTCGATGATGTGGTCGGCGGTCTTGATGACGTCCAGGTTGTGCTCAATGACCACAACCGTGTTGCCCACCTCCACCAGCTTCTGGAGCACCTCGATGAGCTTGTGGACGTCGGCGGTGTGGAGGCCGGTGGTGGGCTCGTCCAGAATATAAATGGTCTGGCCGGTGCTCCGCTTGGACAGCTCAGTGGCCAGCTTCACCCGCTGGGCCTCGCCGCCGGACAGGGTGGTGGAGGGCTGGCCCAGCTTGATATAGCTCAGGCCTACCTCGTACAGGGTCTGGAGCTTGTTGTAGATGCGGGGCAGGTTCTCGAAGAAGGGCAGGGCCTCCTCCACGGTCATGTCCAGCACCTCATAGATGTTCTTGCCCTTGTAGCGCACCTCCAGAGTCTCCCGGTTGTACCGCTTGCCCTTGCACACCTCGCAGGGCACGTAGATATCGGGCAGGAAGTGCATCTCAATCTTGATGAGGCCGTCGCCCTGGCAGGCCTCGCAGCGGCCGCCCCGCACGTTGAAGGAGAACCGGCCCGGGCCATAGCCCCTGGCCTTGGCGTCCTGGGTGGAGGCGAACAGGTCCCGGATGTCGTTGAAGAGTCCGGTGTAGGTGGCCGGGTTGGAGCGGGGGGAGCGGCCGATGGGGGACTGGTCGATGTCGATGACCTTGTCCAGGTACTGCTCTCCCTCAATGCCCCTGTTCTTGCCCGCCCGGAGCTTGGCCCGATTCAGGTCGGCGGCCAGCTTTTTGTAGAGAATCTCGTTGACCAGGCTGGACTTGCCCGAGCCGGATACGCCGGTGACGCAGGTGAAGGTGCCCAGGGGGATGGACACGTCGATATCCTGCAGATTGTTCTCCGCCGCGCCCCGGATGGTGAGCACCTTGCCGCTGCCCTTCCGCCGCTCCGTGGGCACGGGGATCTTCTTCCGGCCGGACAGGTAGTCGCCGGTGATGGAGCCGGGGGTATTCATGACCTCCTCGGCGGTGCCCGCGGCCACCACATTGCCGCCGTGGACGCCTGCGCCCGGACCGATATCCACAATATAGTCGGCGGCTCTCATGGTGTCCTCGTCGTGCTCCACCACCAGCAGGGTGTTGCCCAGGTCCCGCAGGTGCTTCATGGTGTCCAGCAGCATGTCGTTGTCCCTCTGGTGCAGGCCGATGGAGGGCTCGTCCAGAATGTAGAGTACCCCCATGAGGGAGGAGCCAATCTGAGTGGCCAGCCGGATGCGCTGGCTCTCGCCGCCGGACAGGGTGGCAGCGGAGCGGCTCAGGGTCAGGTACTGGAGGCCCACACTCTGGAGGAAGCCCAGACGGCTCTTAATCTCCTTGAGGATGCGCTCGGCAATGAGCATCTGCTGGTCGGTGAGGGTCAGGTGGTCGATGAAGTCCAGGGCGTCGGTCACCGACTTGCGGCAGAACTCGTCGATGTTGATGCCGCCCACCGTCACCGCCAGGGACTCCTTGCGCAGACGCCGGCCGCCGCAGTCGGGGCAGGGCCGCTCGCTCATGCACTCCTCCAGCTCCCGGCGCACCGCGTCGGACTGGGTCTCCCGGTAGCGGCGCTCCAGGTTGTTGCACACGCCCTCAAAGGCCTGGTACAGCGTGCCCTGGCCCCGCTCCCGGTCATAGGTCAGCTTCAGCTTCTCCCCCTTGGTGCCGTAGAGGATGATATCCATCACCTCAGGGGGCAGGTCCTTCACCGGGGTGGTCAGCTTGAACTTGTACTGCTTGGCCAGGGCGTCAAAGTACATCCGGGAGATGGAGTCCCCCTTGATGTTGTTCCAGCCGGAGGCGGTGATGGCCCCCTCCAGAATGGACAGGTCCTTGTTGGGGATGACGATGTCCGGGTCCACCTTCAGCTGGGCGCCCAGACCGGTACAGGTGGGGCAGGCGCCGAAGGGGTTGTTGAAGGAGAACATGCGGGGGGTCAGCTCCTCGATGGAGATGCCGCAGTCCTCACAGGCGTAATTCTGGGAGAAGAGGATGTCCCGGTCCTCCCCTACCACGTTGATGATCACAATGCCCCCGGCCAGGTTGGAGGCCACCTCCACCGAGTCGGTGAGCCGCTGGGCGATGTCCGGCTTGATGACCAGCCGGTCCACCACCACCTCGATGCTGTGCTTCTTGTTCTTGTCCAGCTTGATTTCCTCGGTCAGGTCGTAGATGGACCCGTCCGCCCGGACGCGGACATAGCCCGACTTGCGGGCGTCCTCAAAGACCTTCTGGTGCTCGCCCTTCTTGCCACGGATGACGGGAGCCAGCACCTGGATGCGGGTGGCCTCGGGCAGGGTGAGGACCTGGTCGATGATCTGGTCGATGGTCTGCTGCTTGATCTCCTTGCCGCACTTGGGGCAGTGGGGGGTACCCACCCGGGCCCAGAGCAGACGGAGGTAGTCGTAAATCTCGGTCACCGTGCCCACGGTGGAGCGGGGGTTCTTGGAGGTGGTCTTCTGGTCGATGGAGATGGCGGGGCTCAGGCCGTCGATGTAGTCCACGTCCGGCTTCTCCATCTGGCCCAGGAACATCCGGGCGTAAGAGCTGAGGGACTCCACATAGCGGCGCTGCCCCTCGGCGTAGATGGTGTCAAAGGCCAGGGAGGATTTGCCCGAGCCGGACAGGCCGGTGAGCACCACCAGCTTGTCCCGGGGAATCTCCACGTCAATGTTCTTCAGGTTGTTCTCCCGGGCGCCTTTGACGTAAATATGGTCCAGCATAGTCGTTGGTTCTCCTTTAAATTGCTCTGTACTCTATTATTCCGGGTTGGGCCGCGCTTACTCCAGCAGCGCCCGGAACACAATCACAAGGCTGGCCAGCAGAATGGCAGCACCAGCCGCACCGCAGAGGATACGCACCCCTTTGGGCGGCCTCTCATTGGTTGCCACAGCCAGAAGGGCCAGGGCGGTCAGTCCAACCGGCAGGGGCCACCAGACCGCCAGCAGGATGCCCAGGGTCTCCCCCAGGTTCTCACCGAGGAAATTCACGGCGCATCCTCCTCTCCCGCCACCATGCGGCGGATGCCGCCGGTTAGGAGGGAGATGTTCTCCTCCTGAAAGACCGTGTCACGGCCGGTGTGGATGCGGTCCATGTACCAGCCCAGCCGCTTCCCCCTCTTCAGAGCGCACACTCCCGCCGCACGGCGGAAGGAGGCGTTGTCCGAGGGGTAGAATCCAAAGCCCCGCACCACCTCCACCGTCTTTCCGCTCTGGGGAAGAAAGGCCCTCTCAATCCGGGCCAGGGCGGCCTCCTCCTTCTTCAGGGCGGCGGTGGGGTAGAACTGGATGGAGCTGCCGTCGGACACGCAGTCGAAGTTGAGCACCAGCTTCTCCTCCTTCACCCGCCTGTGCATACGGGCAAAGGCGGCGGAGCCCAGCATGCCCCGCTCCTCGTTGTCGAAGAACACGAAGCAGGCCTTATCCCGCAGCTCCGGCGACAGAGTGAGGGCACTCTCCAGCAGGGTAACCACGCCGGAGGTATTGTCGTTGGCGGTGTGCCGGTTGGCCTTTCCGAAAAACACCCACCAGATGCAGAACGCACACACCAGCCAGCCGGGCAGCATAGTCACCAGGGTTGGCAGCTCCGCCATATACCCAATCAGCGCGGAGCAAAAGGCGACCACCGCCACCGCAAAAAACATCGCCGCCACAATCAGCAGCTGGTAGAGAAGGTACACGCCCATGTTCCGGGGCGTGATGAAGTTTGGAAAGGGCAGCACGGCCTGGGTGTCATAGTGGGCGGTGAAGAGCACCTCCGCCTTCTCCGGGTCTCCGGCGATGACGTTGGTACCCGAGAAACGTCCGCTCTCCTCGGTGACGGTCCAGCCCGCTCCCTCCAGCTCCCGGCGCAGCCAGGCCCGGAAGGCCCGCTTCTGCCCTGAGGACTTGCGGATTTGGAACTCTGACAATACCTTTTGGGACTGCTCGGTCATGAATCGGCCTCGCTTTCTCTCTTTCAGCCTGTCTTGCGGGGTTATCCCTCGCCCCGCAGCTTGATGATCTTGTCTCTCAGAATGGCGGCGTACTCCAAGAGGCGGCGGCCCTCTGCGGAGGGCCTGTGCGCTTTGCGCGCCGCCTCTTCCGGGGGAAACCAGTTCCCCCCGGATGCCCCCCATGGCCTCCGGCGGGGTTAGCCCTCGCCCCGCAGCTTGATAATCTTGTCTCTCAGAATGGCGGCATACTCGAATTCCAGCATCTTGGAGGCCTCCTTCATCTCCTTCTCCAGCTTGGCGATGGCCTCCAGGCGCTGCTGCTTGGTCATCTGCTTCTGGCTGAAGTCGAACTTCTTGGTCTCCTCCACCTCGCCGGACAGCTCGATGAGGTTGCGCACCGACTTGACCACCGTCTTGGGCACGATGCCATGGGCCTTATTGAAGGCGTCCTGCTTCTCCCGGCGGCGCTCGGTCTCATCGATGGCGGCCCGCATGGAGGGGGTAATCTTGTCGGCGTACATGATGACCAGGCCGTCGGCGTTTCGGGCGGCACGGCCGATGGTCTGAATAAGGGAGGTCTCGCTGCGGAGGAAGCCCTCCTTGTCCGCGTCCAGGATGGCCACCAGGCTCACCTCAGGCAGGTCCAGGCCCTCACGCAGCAGGTTGATGCCCACCAGTACGTCGAACACGCCCAGGCGCAGGTCCCGGATGATCTCCTGCCGCTCGATGGTGTCGATGTCGTGATGCATATAGCGGACCTTGATGCCCGCGTTTTTCAGGTAGGCGGTGAGGTCCTCGGCCATCCGCTTGGTGAGGGTGGTGACCAGCACCCGCTCCTTCCGCTCGGTACGGGCGTTGATCTCGCCGATGAGGTCGTCGATCTGACCCTCCACCGGGCGCACCTCGATACGGGGGTCCAGCAGGCCGGTGGGCCGGATGACCTGCTCCACCACCTGGCCGGAGCGGGTGCGCTCGTACTCGCCGGGGGTGGCGGAGACGTAGATGACCTGGTTGACCCGCTGCTCGAACTCATCGAACTTCAGGGGACGGTTGTCGTAGGCGCAGGGCAGGCGGAAGCCGTAGTCCACCAGGGTGGTCTTGCGGGCGTGGTCGCCGTTGTACATGGCCCGCACCTGGGGCAGGGTGACATGGCTCTCGTCGATGAACAGGAGAAAGTCCTTGGGGAAGTAGTCCAGCAGGGTGTGGGGCGGCGTACCGGCGGGACGGCCCTCAATGACCCGGGAGTAGTTCTCAATGCCGGAGCAGTAGCCCAGCTCCTGCATCATCTCGATGTCGTACATGACACGCTGCTTGAGCCGCTGGGCTTCCACCAGCTTGTTCTCCCGCTCGAAGAAGGCCACCCGCTCCTCCAGCTCTTTATAAATCTCGCCGATGGCGGCGTCCATCTTCTCCTTGGGGGTGACGTAATGGGTGGCGGGCCAGATGGGCACGTGGTTGAGGATGCGGATGGGGGTGCCGGTGACGGCGTTAACCTCGCTGATGCGGTCAATCTCGTCCCCGAAGAACTCCACCCGGATGGCGGAGTCCTTCCAGTAGGCGGGGTAGATCTCCACCGTGTCGCCCCGGACCCGGAACATGTTCCGCTCAAAGGCGATGTCGTTGCGCTCATAGCGGATCTCCACCAGCCGCTTGAGAAGCACGTCCCGCTTCATCTCCATGCCCACCCGGAGAGAGACCATCATCTTGGCAAAGTCCTCGGGCTCGCCCAGGCCGTAGATACAGGACACGGAGGACACCACAATCACGTCCCGCCGCTCCAGCAGGGCGCAGGTGGCGGACAGCCGCAGGCGGTCAATCTCGTCGTTGGTGGCGGCGTCCTTCTCAATGAAGGTGTCTGTATGGGGAATATAGGCCTCGGGCTGGTAGTAGTCGTAGTAGGAGACAAAATACTCCACCGCGTTGTTGGGGAAGAACTCCTTGAACTCGGCGCACAGCTGGGCGGCCAGGGTCTTATTGTGGGCCAGCACCAGGGTGGGCCGCTGGAGCTTCTCGATGGTCTTGGCCATGGTAAAGGTCTTTCCGGAGCCGGTAACGCCCAGCAGGGTCTGCTCCTGGAGCCCCAGCTCCACGCCGTTGGCCAGGGCCTCAACGGCCTGGGGCTGATCGCCCGCGGGCTTGTATTCGCTGACTACCTCAAATTTGGGCATACCATCACCTCGTACATCCATTCTATCAAAACGTATGTTCTATTGCAACCTCTGTTTATAGTATTTCCATCAGAAAGCCGCTGTCCCGCATGGATACCATATCGTCATCCACAAAAATCAGATGGTCAACAAGAATCACGCCCACCTGACTGAGGAGATTGCGGAGGTAGAGGGTGGTCTGCCTGTCCTCGTCGGATGGCAGCGCCAGACCGGACACATGGTTGTGGGCCAGAATGACCCGGGCGGCATTGTGGTTGAGTGCCGCCTCCACAATGGACCGTGCGGTAATCTCGGCGGCATTCACGTTCCCCTCTCCCACCTTGGGGCAGCCCAGGTACTTGCCCTTGCCGTCCATGCACAGGAGAAAGACCATCTCATTCCGCGCACCGTAGAACAGCGGCGCGAACACCTCGCGGGCGGCCCGGGTGGAGTCCACGATATCCTCCACGCTGGTGCGGGACGCGCCGTACCGCCTGCCCAGCTCCTTGACGGCCCGGAAGAGCACCGCCGCCCGCTCCCCTATCCCCTTCACCTGGGCCAGGGCCTCGGGCTGGGCATCCAGCACGCCCTGAAGGGAGCCGAACCGGTCCAGCAGATCGTGGGCCAGTGGATTTGTGTCCTGCCTGGGCAGCACGTAGAACAGCAGCAGTTCCAGCACCTTGTGGTCGGGAAAGGACTCCGGCCGGGCCATAAACTCCCTCCGCAGCCGTTCCCTGTGTCCCGTATGGTCCGCCATGTTCTTCCCTCCTCCCCCCTGTGATCGGACGCACAAAAATCTCCGCGGGGAATTGCTCCGCCCGCGGAGGTGTCTGTGCCTGCCCTCAGGCCCGGGCGCCGTACTCAGCCAGATAGGCCTCCATCCAAAATGCGGGTTTTCCTGCGGGAAAACCAACGCGCTTACGCGCCGCATTTTCCGGGGAGAACCAGTTCCCCCCGGATACCCCCCATGCGCTCCGCGGGGGAAAGGGATGCTCAGGCCCGGGCGCCGTACTCGGCCAGGTAAGCCTCCATACGGGCCTTCATGTCGTCGTTGATATACACCTTGCCGTCCACCGGATTGTTGTGTAGAAAGGCGATGACCTCGCGGACGGTGACGATGGGGAATACCCGGATGCCGTGCTGCTCCCGCAGCTCGTCCAGGGTGGTCTTGTCGCCGGTACCCCGCTCCATGCGGTCCACGGACACCACCAGGGCGGTCAGGTTCACGTCGGCCACGTGCTTGAACAGCTCGATGGTCTCACGGACGGCGGTACCGGCAGTGACCACATCCTCCACAATGACCACCCTGTCCCCGGCCTGGGGCTTGTAGCCCACCATGGATCCGCCCTCGCCGTGGTCCTTGGCCTCCTTGCGGTTGAAGCAGTAGGGCAGGTCACGGCCGTAGTTGCGGTACAGGCTGGAGGCAGCGGCCACCGCCAGTGGGATACCCTTGTAGGCGGGGCCAAAAAGGCAGTCCACGCCGTCGGGCAGGTTCTCCTGGATGCAGGCGGCGTAATAATCGCCCAGCTTGGAAGCCTGGGCGCCGGTCTTATAGTTGCCGGTGTTGATGAAGTAGGGGGTCTTGCGCCCGGACTTGGTGGTGAAGTCGCCGAAGGTCAGCACGCCGGAGCGCACCATAAAGGTAATAAATTCTTCTTTGTAAGTCATGGTAAATCCGCCCTTCCTGAAATCAGTCGAAATATTATACCACCGGAAAGCCATGTTCACAAGTATGAATTGGGTGAAATATCTCTCCACGCCAAAAGCACCCCAACCATTACGCAGTATCCGTGCTGCCTAACGATTGGGGTGCGTTTTTCGACGAAATTGGGTGTTACTCGTTCTCCACGGCCACGTCGAAGGCGGGCCGCTGGGCACCGCCGGTGGCGGCGGCGCTGGCAGCCCGGAACTTGCTCCGGCTGGCCTTCAGCTCCTCGTAGGCCTCGCCGATGGCCTCCTCGGTGCGGCGGAGGGCGTCCTCGCAGTAGTCGTTGGCCGACTTGCGCAGCTCTCTGGCCCGCTCCTCGGTCTGACGGAGAATCTCGCTGGACTTCTGCTTGGCACGGGCCATGATCTCCTCCTCGGAGAGCATCTGCCGGGCCTGGTCCTCCGCCTGCTTGCGGATCAGGTCTGCCTCACGCTTGGCGGAGGCGATATAGTCGGTGCGGGCCGCGATGAGCTTCTTGGCCTCGTTCAGCTCCATGGGGAACTGGGCCTTGATGTCATCCAGCAGGTCCAGAGCCTTGTCCCGCTCGATGATACACTTCTCGCTGGACAGAGGCACACTCTTGGCCTCGTCAATCAGCTCATAGAGCATGTCCAGCAGTTCTTCCACGCCAGTCGCCATTTATCCGTTCCTCCTGCTTTTCATCTTTTCGTTCACGTCGTCAATAATCTCCCGGGGGACAAAGTCGGACAGATCCGCTCCGTAGTAGGCCATCTCCTTCACCACGCTGGAGCTCAGGTAGGTGTACTTGGCGCTGGAGGGCAGGAACATGGTGTCCAGCCTGGGATTGAGCTTTCGGTTGATGAGGGCCATCTGAACCTCCTTCTCATAGTCGGACACGGCCCGCAGGCCCTTGACCACCACGCAGGCCCCCACCCGTTTGGCGTATTCCGCCAGCAGGCCGGAGGACCGGTCCACCTCTACGTTGGGCAGGCGGTCCACCACCCTGTGGATGAGCTCCACCCGCTCTTCAGGGGTGAAGAGTCCCCTGTTTTCCTTCTCGGAATTCACCATCACGCAGACGATGAGCTTATCAAAACAGACCGCCGCACGTTTGATTACGTTCAGGTGGCCCAGTGTAATAGGGTCGAAGCTGCCGGGATATACCGCTGTTTTCACTGGAATCTCTCCTTGCTTTGGGGAAGCGTTATATGGTGCGCCGGTACAGCGTCACCTTAATCTTGCCGTAGCGGTACTCCCGCCCCTTCTCATAGGGGGCGCTGAACTCGGGCAGAACCTGTTCCGCCCCGCTTTCGCAAACTATTATACCATTCTCGGACATGATGTCAATCTTTGCGATAACCTCCAGCGCCCGTTCCAGCAGACCGGAGGCGTAGGGCGGATCCAGAAAGACCAGGTCAAACTTCTCCCGGCAGCCGGTGAGGAAGGCGATGCTGTCACCCTGCACCACCTTGCCCCGGGCCTCAAAGCCGCAGGTCTTCACGTTCTCCCGGATGACAGCGGCGGCTTCCTTCCGCAGGTCCACGAAGGTGCACCGCGCCGCGCCCCGGGACAGGGCCTCGATGCCCAGCTGGCCGGTGCCGCCGAAGAGGTCCAGCACATTCCGCCCCTCCACGTCAAACTGTACGATATTGAAAATGGACTCCTTCACCTTGTCGGTGGTGGGCCGGGTCTCCATGCCGGGCAGCTCCTTAAGCCGCCTGCCCTGGGCCGTTCCTGTAATAACACGCATGGTCTCTCATCCTTTCCCGTCCTCCGGTTTGGACTCCTGAGTCCCCCGGAAATAGTCGTAGACGGCCTTGGCCGTGTTCCTAGGCACCGCCGCCTCCAGCTCTTCCAGGGTGGCGGTCTTGATATTCTTGACGCTTTTGAAGTGTTTCAGCAGGTCTGCCCGGCGTTTTTCGCCCACGCCGGGGATTTTGTCCAGCACCGAGCCCTTCACCCGCCGATTCTGCTGCTGGCGGTGGAACTCGATGGCAAAACGGTGGGTCTCCTCCTGAATCTGGCCGATGAGAGAGAACACCGCCTGATTGGCCTGGATGCCAATCTCCCGGCCCTCCGGCGTGACCAGGGCACGGGTGCGGTGCCGGTCGTCCTTCACCATACCGAACACCGGGATGGAAAGCCCCAGGGTCTCCAGCACCTTCACCGCCACCTTGGCGTGGTTCTCGCCGCCGTCGATGAGGAGCAGGTCGGGCAGATCCTTGAATTTCTCGTCCCCGTCCAGATAGCGGCGGAAGCGGCGGGTGAGCACCTGCTCCATGGAGGCGTAGTCGTCGGGGGCGTCCATGTCCTTGAGCTTGAAGCGGCGGTAGTCCCGCTTCAGGGGCCGGGCGTTCTGGTAGACCACCATGGAGGCCACGATGTCGTCGGCCCCCTGGTTGGAGATGTCGTAGCTCTCCATCCGCATGGGCGGCTTGTCCAGCTTGAGCATCCTGGCCAGCAGCTCCAGCAGCTTGGAGGTCCGCTCCTCCTTGGTGGTCCAGCGAGCCACCTCTTCCTCCGCGTTCTTATTGGCCAGACGGATCAGGTCCATCTTGGCGCCCCGCTGGGGGGTGACCAGGTTCACCCGGCGGCCCGCATTCTCGGACAGCAGCCGGGCCAGGGGCACCTCGTCCTCAATCTCACAGGGCAGGAGAATCTGTCTGGGCAGCTGATTCCGCTCCCCGTAGTACTGCCGCACCAGGGCGGAGACCACGTCGGCGATCTCCTCCTCCATGGGCGTCTCCATCAGGTCCCAGTCCTTGGCGGCCAGCTCGCCGTCCACGTAGTGGAGCACCACAAAGCAGCTCTTGGCCGTGCCCCGGTAGAAGCCCACCACGTCGGTGTCCGCCAGGCTGCCCGCCATCACCTTCTGCCGTTTGCCCAGCAGCTCAATGGCACGGTACCGGTCCCGCAGTTCGGCGGCCTTCTCAAACCTCAGCTCCTCGGCGGCCTGTTCCATCTCGGCCTGAAGCTCCTCCCCTACCTCCTTGAACTGTCCCTCCAGCAGCCGGATAGCCTGGTCGATGGCGTCCCGGTACCGCTCCTGGGGCATGCCGAACCGGCAGTAGCCGTCGCACAGACCCATGTGGTAGTTCAGGCAGGGCCGCTCCTTGCCGATATCCCGGGGGAACTTCCGGTTGCAGGAGGGCAGCTTGAGAGCGGCCCGGAGGGCGTCGATGATGCCCTGGGTGCTGCCCCGGCTGCCGTAGGGCCCGAAGTAGCGTGCCCCGTCGTCAGCGGCCTTGTTGGCCAGGGAGAAACGGGGGTAGTCCTCGTTGACGGTGAGGCGGATATAGGGATAGCCCTTGTCGTCCTTGAGGAGGATGTTGTAGTGAGGCTGGTGGCGCTTGATGAGGGAGCTCTCCAGCACCAGGGCCTCAAATTCGCTGTCCGCCACGATGACGTCGAAGTGGTCAATCTGGCTGACCATGGCCCGGGTCTTCTCCGTATGGGAGGCCAGGTCGGCAAAGTACTGGCTCACCCGGTTCTTCAGGGCCTTGGCCTTGCCCACATAGATGACCACATTGTGCTTGTCCTGCATGATATACACGCCCGGCTTCAGCGGCAGCGCATGTGCTTTTTCTTTCAGTTCATCAAATGTCATGGGTGTTGATTCCTGCCCTCCTCTGTCTGCCAGGCTTCCTTCATGCCCTGCCGCTGGGTGCGTCAGCGCCCCGGCGCTCTGCGCCGTCCAAGCGTTTTGCGGAGCAAAACCTTGATGCCGGGGCGATTCACTCGCCCCGTGCAGATAATATCATTTCCCGGGTCCCCAAATGCGCCCGCGCATTTGGGACAGGGCATGGGCTTTTTCTTTCAATTCATCAAATGTCATACGTTGCTGTTCCTGCCCTCCCTGTCTGCCGGGCCTGTTCCGCGGATAAAAAAAGCGCCGCAGTATGCGGCGCTTTTTGTCGGATGGTGTTACTCGGAGAAGTTGGACGCGATCAGCTCCACCAGAGCTTCGACCGCCTCTTTCTCATCGGGGCCGTCGGCGATGAGGTTGATGGAGGTTCCCTTCACGACGCCGAGGGAAAGTACACCCAGCAGGCTCTTCGCGTTCACCCGGCGCTCTTCCTTCTCAACCCAGATGGAGCTCTTGAACTCGTTGGCCTTCTGGATGAAGAATGTGGCGGGTCTGGCGTGCAGGCCGACCTGATTGTTTACGACTGCCTCTTTCATATACATAAGCGTTTCCCCCTAAGATGCGTTTATGAAGTCGCATACTCTCCTGTATAGAATATCAAATTTGTGCCAAACCGTCAATGACATTTTACACAAAATCCGTGTTCCATTCTCTCTCAATTGACGGAAGGGGAAGTTTGACGGAATTTGTACGTTTTTGTGCGGACACTGTCTTTCAGGTAAGGACAATTTACCTTACCGCAGTTCAGCCACTGTCACGCCGTCTTCTCCTTCGCCATAGCGGCCGGGCCGGAAGGACTTCACATACCGGCTGCGCTTCAGGTGCTCCCGCACCGCCTTGCGCACCGCGCCGGTGCCCTTGCCGTGGATGATGGTGACGGTCTCCAGCTTGGCCAGCATGGCGTTGTCCAGGAAGCTGTCCAGGGCGGCCACAGCCTCGTCGGTCATCATGCCCCGCAGGTCCACCTCCGAAGAGGCGCCCACGGTGCGCAGCTGCCGCTCCGCCCGGTGGATGATCCGCTGGGCCTGCTTCTTGCTGCCGTCCTCCTCGGTGACGCGGACCTCGTCCTGCTTGGCGGTGATTTTCAGGATACCCGCCTGGAGCTGGAGGCTGCCGTCCTTGTTGACAGCCAGCACCTGGGCCTTGGTGCCGCCCATCTTCACCAGCTCCACCGTGTCCCCCGCCTGTGCGGGACGGGTAGGCAGCGGCGCGGGCTCCTCGGGACGGGCGCCCAGGGCGTCCTCCGCCTGGTTGAGCCGCTGGCGCAGCCCCGCCCGCTCCTCGTTCACCTTCTGCCAGTCCTCTTCCTTCCGCTGGCGGCGGCGCATTTCGTTGAGCTCCTTGAACACGCTGTCGGCGGTGTTCCGGGCCTCGTCCAGAATGGCTCTGGCCTCCGCCTGGGCCTTCTCCACCGCCTTGGCCCGCTCCTTCTCCAGCTTGTCCCGGTACTCCCGGGCTGTGCGGGCGGAGTCCTCCATCTCCCGGCGCAGCTTCCGGGCCTGGTCCTTCTCCTGCTCCATCTGCTGGCGCTGCTGCTCCAGACGGGTGATCACGTCCTCAAAGCGGACGTTTTCCGCGTCAATACGGGCGGAGGCCTTGTCGATGACCTCCTTGGGCAGGCCCAGCCGCTCGGAGATGGCGAAGGCGTTGGACTTGCCGGGGATGCCGATGAGGAGCCGGTAGGTGGGGGCCAGGGAGTTGACGTCAAACTCACAGGAGGCGTTCTCCACCCCGGCGGTGGTCATGGCGTACACCTTCAGCTCGGCGTAGTGGGTGGTGGCGGCCACCAGGGCCCCCAGCTCCCGGGACTGCTCGATGATGGCGGCAGCCAGGGCCGCGCCCTCGATGGGGTCGGTGCCCGCGCCCAGCTCATCGAAGAGGATGAGGGTCTTGTCGTCCGCCTCATTCAGAATGCCCACGATGTTCACCATGTGGGAGGAGAAGGTGGAAAGGCTCTGGGCAATGGACTGCTCGTCACCGATGTCGGAGAGCACCCGGTCGAAAATCATCACCGTGCTGTCGTCCGCCACCGGGATGTGGAGGCCGCACTGGGCCATCAGGGTCAGTAGGCCGATGGTTTTCAGCGTGACGGTCTTGCCGCCGGTGTTGGGGCCGGTGATGACCAGGGTGTCGAAGTCCCCGCCCAGGTACAGGTCGTTGGCCACCGCCTTGTTGGGGTCCAGCAGGGGGTGCCGGGCCTGCCGCAGGCAGATGCCGCGGCTGACAATCTTGGGCTCCCCGGCCCGCATGCGGTAGGACAGCTTGGCCCGGGCGAAGATGACGTCCAGCATAATCAGCAGGTCGTAGTCCTGGGCGATGTCCTCCTTGTGGGCGGCGCAGTCGGCGGACAGCCCGGCCAGAATCCGGTCAATCTCCTTCTCCTCGTCGGCCTGGAGCTCCCGCAGCTCGTTGTTGGCCTTCACCACGCCCATGGGCTCGATGAAGAAGGTTCCGCCGGAGGAGGACACGTCGTGGACCAGACCGGGCACGTCGTTCTTGCACTCGGAGCGCACGGGCACCACGTACCGGTCGGAGCGCATGGTGATGATGGGCTCCTGGAGGTACTTGGCCTGGGAGGAGGAGATGAGCTTTTGTAGAATGTCCCGCACCTTGGCGGAGGTGGCCCGGATGTGCCGCCGGATGGAGGCCAGCTCCGGGCTGGCCGAGTCGGCAATCTCGTTCTCCCCCAGGATGGAGCCGGTGATTTTGTCCTCCAGGAACCGGTTGGCGGTGAGGGAGGCGAAGAGATGGTCAATGCAGGTCTTGCCGTTGTTCTCACCGGCGGCGTAGTCCCGGGCGGAGCGGGCCGCCCGGAGAACGGCGGCAATGTCCAGCAGCTCCCTGGTGTTGAGGGCACCGCCCATGTCCGCCCGCTGGAGGGAGGCCGCCACCGGCTTCACCCCGGACAGGGACGGGCTGCCCCGCAGGGCGGTCATATTCACAGCGGCGGTGGTCTCGGCCTGGAGGCGCTGGACATCGTCCGCGTCGGTGAGGGGCCGCAGGGCCATGCATCGCTCCTTGCCCTCCTCGGTCACCGCCTGCTCGGCCAGCCTCTCCAGCACCCGGGGCAGCTCCAGGGTGTGAATGGATTTTTCAAATAAGTCGGTCATAGAACATACCTCACGGAAATTTCCTTTGTGCTTCTTATCATGCAGACATTATCATACACCATTTTTCCAGACTTATCTACCCCCGGCTCAAAGGGCAAAAAGCAGCGGCGGAGCAATGCTCCGCCGCTGCTGCAATTGTTTTATCGATTTTCCACCCAGGCACAGAACCGGTTCCACAGCTCCATGGCCTTGAATTTGACCACATATCCCTCATTTTCGCCGGTAATGAGGGAAATTTCATCCTCGCTGAAGCCCGCCGAAGCAGCTGTCTCCGCCGTGGTCTCGGTGACCGAGCCCAGGCACAGGGGCGGAAACACCACGCACCACCAGTTCTGTCCGCCGCCCTCGCCGATGACGATGCGCAGGGCGGTGTACTCCCCGGCGGGCAGGGCGAAGTCCTCATACTCCTTGGTGGGGAACCACACGTCCTCCTCCAGGGAGGCGGTGACCGGGTAGTCGTACCCGGCCTCTCCCACAGTCTCCGCGCCTGCGGCCGCCAGGTCGCCCAGCCGGGCCGTGATGGCGGCCTCCGCCTCCTCACGGGTCAGCCCCTGGTCAAACAGGTCCCCGGCCTCAGAGAGAATCCGGTCCCGGACCTGGAGCTTGAGCGCCTGGTCCGCCGGGTCGTCGGAGTTGGCGATGACGTGGAGCCGGATGACCTTGTCCGCCAGGGCGGACTGCTCCGCGCCCAGGGCGCCGCCCGCCAGCGCCGCCACCGCCACGCCCAGCAGCAGGGCCAGCTCCCACCGCTTGAGGGTATGGCTGCCAGCTTTCTTCTTCCGTTTCAACACAGGATACCACCATCCAATATGTAACAATTTTGTATGTACCAGTTATCCGGCACGGTCTTATTCTGGCCGGAAGCATCCGAACTTATACACTTCACAGGAAAAACGGGTAAAATTTGTGTAAAAAATCCCTTGTAAATCACACATTCAGTGGTACAATAAAGCTTCGTCCCTATAAGGAATTTTGTGTGTATGAAAGGAGAAGGGCGTGGAGATGGAGGAGCAGACCCAGGTCAAATGCGCCGAACGGGAACAGCCCACCCAGAACAAACCGCTGTTCAGCCGTCAAATGCTGGTGCGACTGATCATCCCTCTGGTAATTGAGCAATTTCTTCTGATGTCCGTGGGTATGGCGGACACGGTGATGGTCACCACGGCCGGTGAGGCCGCTGTGTCGGGCGTCTCCCTGGTGGACAACATCAACACCCTGATGCTTCAGATTTTTGCCGCCCTCAGCACCGGCGGCGCGGTGGTGGTGTCCCAGTACCTGGGCCGCAAGGAGCCCCACCACGCCAAGACCGCCGCCAAGCAGCTGCTCTACGCGGTGACGGTGCTCTCCTCGGTGATTATGATTCTGTGCCTCATCTTCCGGGAGCACCTGCTCTTCCTGATCTTCGGCAGCATCAACGATGATGTCATGGAATCCGCCGTGGTCTACTTTATCTCTACCGCCCTGGCCTACCCCTTTATGGCGCTCTACAACGCGGGCGCCGCCCTGTTCCGCTCCATGGGCAACTCCAAGGTGTCCATGTTCAACTCCCTGATTGTCAACATCGTCAACATCGCCGTCAACGCCATCCTGATTTTCGGCTTCGGTATGGGCTCCCTGGGCGCCGGCATCGGTACCCTCACCTCCCGCATTGTGGCGGCGGTGATCATCCTGTTCCTGCTCCAGCACAGAGACTGCGTCCTGCGCATTGAGCACATGTTCCGCCCCGAGTTCCACTGGGTCATGGTGCGGCGCATCCTCACCATCGGCATCCCCACCGGTCTGGAGAACGGCCTGTTCCAGGTGGGCAAGCTGGTGGTGCTCAGCCTCATCACCTCCTTTGACGCCGGGGTCAACCTGGCAGTGGTGGGTTCCGCCGTGGCCGCCAACGCCATCGCCAACAGTGTGGCCGGCGTCATCAACGTGCCCGGTCAGGCCATCGGCCTGGCCATGGTCACCGTGGTGGGCCAGTGTGTGGGCGCACAGCAGCTGGACCAGGCGGTCCGGTACACCCGCAAGCTGATGATTATGACGTACATCTCCATGGGTACCATGGCCGTGATTCTCTTCTTCGGCGCGGGCTGGCTGGTCACCCTCTTCAACCTGAGCGCTCCGGCTGCCGCCATGGCCGCCCAGGTGCTGCGGTGGAACTCCGTGTTCGTCCTGTTCTTCTGGCCCATGTCCTTTACCCTGCCCAATGCCCTCCGGGCCGCGGGCGACGCCATGTTCACCATGAGCGTGTCCCTCATCTCCATGCTCGCCTGCCGCATTGTCCTCAGCTATGTGCTGGGCGCCGATGCCGTGTTCGGTATCCCCATGATGGGCCTGCACCTGCTGGGCGTGTGGGGCGCCATGTTCTGCGACTGGATCGTCCGGGGCAGCCTCTTCCTGGTCCGCTTCTGGCGCGGCAAGTGGAAGCAGATTCAGCTTATCTGACAGCGCCGTTCAGACCGGCCGCCTCATACAGAGAGGCGGCCGGTTTTTTGTCATTTTTTTCTTGTTGTGCCGCTGTGCATATTTGCTGCTGTTTTCGGTGATGCTATCCTCGGAATCCAATCTGAGGAGGTCTCTTCGCGATGATTATCGATAAAATTGCCCTGATCCTCGCCATCGTAGGCGGACTCAACTGGGGCAGCATCGGCATTTTCGGATTCGACCTGGTGGCTTTCGCCTTCGGCGGCTCCGACAGCGCCATCTCCCGGGTTGTCTATACCCTGGTGGGCCTGGCCGCCGTGTGGTGTATTTCCCTCCTGTTCCGGGACCGGGACACTGCCGACGAGAAAGCCTGAAAAAAACGGAGAAGCACAGACTTGCTGTGCTTCTCCGTTTTTTGTGTGAGATGGCTTACCGGCACGCGCCGTGGTAGACCTCCAGAATCAGGCTGCGCATCTCCTCCCGGCTGGGCATGCGGGGCGTAAAGGGCGTGCACACGTCGGCAAAGGCCTTGTCCACCAGAGCATCCAGCTTGGACATCACGTCCGCCTCGTCCTTCACCACCTCGCTCATGGTCTCGGGGACGTTGATTCTCCGGCGCAGCTTCATCACCGCCTCCAGCAGGTCGGTCTCCCCCACCAGGGCGGCCAGCTCACGGTAGCGTTTGGCGGTCTCCGGATTCTCCTGGTTAAAGCGGATGCCGTAGGGCAGGACAATGGCGTTTGCCAGGCCATGGGGCACGCCGTACTCGGCGCCGAAGGTGTGGGCAATGGAGTGGACAATGCCCAGGGCGCAGTTGGAGAAGGCGATGCCGCCCATGCAGGAGGCAGCCAACATGTTGGCCCGGGCCTCCAGGTTGTCCCCGTGCTCATAGCACTCGGCCAGGTTCTCATAGCCGTACCGGAAGGAGGCCATGGCCATGGCGTCGGAGTAGGGGTTGGCCTTGGGTGTCACATAGGACTCGATGGCGTGGGTCAGGGCGTCCATGCCGGAGGAGGCCGTCAGGCTCTTGGGCATGGTGGTGGTAAAGATGGGGTCCAGCACCGCCACGTCGGGCACCAGACGCCCCTTCATGCAGCGAATGGAGTACTTTTTCTTTTTCACCGTGTCCTTGATGAGGGCCGCCCGAGTAGCCTCGCTGCCGGTACCCGCAGAGGTGGGAATGCAGCACAGCCTGGCCTTGACCCGGAGGTCCTTGATCTCGTTGGGGGGCATCACGTCCTCCAGCTCCTTGTACTCCGGGTTCTCATAGAACACCCACATGGCCTTGGCCGCGTCCATGGCGGAGCCGCCGCCAAAGCCGATGACCCAGTCGGGCGCAAAGTCCGCCATGTCCGCCGCGCCCTTCAGCACGGTCTGGAAACTGGGCTCCGGCTCCACATCTGTGTAGAACCGGCAGGTGAAGCCCGCCCCCTCCAGCACATCGGTGACCATCTTCAGCTGGCCCAGCTCCTGCTGGATGGTGCCGCTCATGACAATATAGGCCCGCTTCCGCTCCCCCGGCAGATCTGCCAGGGCCTTGACCGCGTCCTGGCCGCAGTACATATGCCCGCAACCCAGCTTAATACCATACATGGGAATGCCTCCTTTTTAGTCGTAGACAATACAATTTTTGATGACCGCGCCGGAGGCGTGCTCCCGGATGGCGACCTCCAGCTGGTCCAGGGGATACTCGTTCTGAATAAAGTCCTCCGCCGAGATGACCCCCAGCTTCAGCAGCTCCAGCGCCGCCGCCACATGGGCGGGCGTGGTGTGGTACACGCCCTTGATGGTAATCTGGGAGTAGTGGAGCAGGGTGGCGTCCACGTGGAGTACACTGCCCGACTTGGTGCCGCCGAAGAGGAGCACAAAGCCCCCCTTCCGGGCCATTTTCACGCTGGTCTCCCACACCTGAATGAGGCCGGTGGCCTCAATGACCACATCGGCGCCCCGCTCCCCGTCGGTGAGGGCCCGGACGGCGGCCACCGTGTCCTCCACCCCGGTCAGGTTCAGCGTCTGCCAGACGCCCAGGCGGCGGGCCGTCTCCAGGCGGCCGGGCACCATGTCGGTCACCAGCACTTTTGCCCCCCGGAGCACCGCCAGCCGGGCGAACATCAGGCCGATGGGCCCCGCACCGTTGACCACCACAAAATCCCCCAGGGCGATGGGGCAGTTCTCAATGCCGTAGACCGCGCAGGAGAAGGGCTCCATCAGGGAGGCCGTCTTGTGGGAGAGGCTGTCCGGGATGACGAACATGTTCTGCTCCACAATGGGCGCCGGGACCTTGACATACTCCGCATAGGCGCCCCGGCAGTAGGTCAGCGTCTCGCACATAGAGGGCTGGCCGTGCTTGCAGTAGTAGCAGTGTCCGCAGGGGGCGGTATTGTGGCAGGCCACCCGGTCCCCCTCCTTCACATGCTCTACTCCAGCGCCCACGGCGGCCACCACGCCGGAGAACTCATGTCCATAGGGATGGGGCGGCTTGAGGAGCGGGTAGCCCCGCCTGAAGTTTTTCACATCCGTGCCGCAGGTGGTGGAGATCCGGTTTTTCACCAGCACCTCCCCCGGCCCGGGGTCGGGGATGGGCTGCTCCACAATGCGGATGTCCTCCACGCCGAACAGCATGGCCTGCTTCATGGTTCCGTTCATCTGCTGACCTCCCTGATTGAGAAGTATGTCCGCAGGCGGAAACCCGCCTGCGGACACCATTCGGGCTCACGCCCCGTTACGCGCTCAATAGCCCACCGTATCCTTGGGCTCGCCGGGCTTCTTGGCCTGGCCGTAGCTCTGCATCCGCACACGGACGGCGGCCATCTCCTCGCCGGTGAGGACGGCGGGTGTGCCCACCGCCATGCAGCGCCACTGCATCTCGGCCACAAACTCCATGTTCACAGCCAGGGAGAAGGCCTTGGCCATGTTGGGGCCGCAGGTCACCAGGCCGTGGTTGGCCAGCAGGAGGGCCTTGCTCTCCCCCATGGCCTTGCCCACGTTTTCGGCCAGCTCGGGGGTACCGAAGGTGGCGTACTCGGCGCAGGGCACCTCGTCCACACCGGCGCCGGAGATGACGTAGTGGACGGCCTTCAGGGGCTGACGGAGGCAGGCGAAGGTGGTGCAGTAGGTGGAATGGGTGTGCACCACGGCCCGGGCCTCGGGGTGGTGCTTGTAGACGGTGGCGTGGAGGTTATGCTCGCTGGAGGGCTTGCGCTTGCCCTCGATGATGTTGCCCTCCAGGTCCATGATGACGATGTCCTCGGGCGTGGTGTCAAAATAGCCCAGGCCGGAGGGGCCGATGGCCATATAGCCGGTCTCAGGGTCGTAGCAGGACAGGTTTCCGCTGGTGCCCTTGGACAGGCCCTGGCTGCTCATCTGCTTGCCGAACTCCACAATATCGTTGCGTTCCTTTTCCATCAGCATGGCGCATTACTCCTTTTCATCTTGATACGGTATCCATTTGGCAGACTTATTTCAGGTTTCTCAGGTTGACCACCATGTCGCTCTTTCCGGTGGCCCAGTAGTCCAGAATCACCCTGGCCAGCAGCAGCGGGGACTTGGGCAGGGCGTCCACCACGTTGCCGGCGGTATGGGGGGTCATGGTCAGGTTGTCCAGCTCCAACAGCGGGTCTCCGGCGGGGACGGGCTCGTCCCAGAACACGTCCAGGGCCGCGCCACCGATGGTCTTGTTCCGCAGCGCCTCCACCAGGGCGTCCTTGTCCATCACGCCGGCACGGGAGGTGTTGATGAGGTAGGCGGTGGGCTTCATCCAGCCCAGCTGCTCCCGGCCGATGCTGTTCTTGGTCTCGGGGGTAAGGCGCATGTGGAGGGAGACGATATCCGCCGTGCGGAACAGCTCCTCCTGGGATACCAGGGTGACGGGCAGCCCGGCGGCGTCCAGGCTCTCCTGGCTGACAAAGGGGTCGTAGGCGATGACCTTTTTCATGCCGATGCCGGCGCCCTTCCTGGCCACCAGCTTGCCGATGTGGCCCAGGCCTACCACACCCAGGGTCATCTCGCACATAGAGGTGGTGTAGCCGCTGTTGACATAGTCCTTGCGCCAGTTGCCCTGCTTGATGGCCGCATGGGCCCGGGCGATGTTCCGGGTCTCGGCGAACATGAGGCCGATGGCAAAGTCACTGGTGCACTCGGCGTTGCGGATGCAGTGGACCACCGGGATGTTCCGCTCCGTGGCAGCGGCCACGTCCACATGCTCCATGCCGCCCCGGCAGGTGCCGATGAGGGTCAGCTTCCTGCCCGCGGCGATCAGGTCGGCGGGCACCGGGCAGAAGTGGGTGAGCAGGATATCCGCGTCGGCAATCTCCTGATAGGCCTCGTCGGGCACCTTCTCTGCCGTGGGGCCGTTCTTCTCCAGGTTCAGGGAGCGGTGCTGAAACTCCTGGCGGCTCTCACAGGGCCACTCCACCGCCTCGACCGTGTGCTCTCTGTCTCCGGCGATGGTGTGGGCGGCCTCCACCAGCAGCTCGCAGGGGACCACAATGTCTCCAATAACCAAGATTTTCAAAGCAGTTTCCTCCATTCGGGCTTTTTGAAGGAGGCATCCGCTTCGCCGCTGGACAGCGAAACGGATGCCTCCCGGCGTTTTGCTTCGTTATGCGGCTGCGGTGGGCGTATCCTTCACGGTGCCCAGGGCGCAGCGCTCCAGGTAATCCTGAACGCGGACCTTGTTCTTCTTGAAGAGGACGAACAGCACCACGTAGACAGCCACCACGGCGGCGATGATGATGGGATTCATGGTCAGGAAGGCCATGGTGATCACGCCGGCGGTGCAGTTGGACATGATGAAGCCGATGATCAGGGTGCCGCCGGCCAGGGCGGTGATGGCGGCCTCGAAGCCGGCGCCAGCGGCCACCTCGGTGAAGGTAGCGGTCCAGTAGGAGGCCATGGCCAGCTTGGCGCAGAACACGATGCAGGCCATAATCCAGGACTTGAGGATGTTGCCGTTGGAGAGGCTGACGGGCACCTCAACCATATAGGGCAGGGAGGGCAGCACCATGACGGGCACTACCACGTTGCCGGGCAGGATGAAGGCCATGAGGACGGCGAAGGGGATGACCAGCAGACCGGTGGTCAGGGTGGCGGCCTCGCCATAGCCCAGAGCGTCGTTGACGGCGATGATGAACTCACGGTTCTGGCCGTATTTGCTCTTCTTCAGCTTCTTGCGGGAGTAGTCGGTGAGGGCGGTGAAGCCGGAGGCGAAGAGGCCGGCGATCTTGGGGAAGATGGCCATGACGGCGGCGCAGGTCACGGTGACGTTGGCAACCTGACCCCAGGCAGCCATGGTGTTCAGGCGGGTGATGTTGCCCACCACGCCCAAGATGATGCCGACGATGAGGCCGATGTACATGGGCTCACCCAGGAAGCCGATCTTCTTCTTGATGGCCTCGGGGTCCACGCGGACCTTGTCCAGACCGATCTTGCCCAGCAGGATGTTGAGGACCAGGTACATGGGCGCGTCGCCCATGTGGTGGGGCGCGGTCATGGCGCAGTTGGGATAGTGGTAGTAGGTGGACCAGCGCTTCTGCATCACCTCAGCGATGAGGAGGGTCACCAGGTTGATGAACAGCATCAGCACAAAGGCCATCACCAGGTTCTGAGAGAGCTGATAGAGCATGGAGCCCCAGACAATGATGGAGTAGTTGTTCCACAGGTCGGAGGGCATGAAGATGTCGGTCACCTTCACCAGCCAGAGGATGATCTGGAAGAGCAGGCCCACGCCGATGAAGGCCATGCCGATTTCCGTGGAGTAGGCCACGCTGGCCACAGCCTGCCAGCCGATATCCAGCGCGGGCAGGTTGAGCCCCGTGCTCTCTACGATCTGCTGCACCAGGGGGGAGAGAATGGCGCCGAAGGCGTCGGTGACAAAGGCCATGCCCTTCAGGCCGACGCCCACCAGCACGGCGGAGGCAAAGGACTTCTTGAGGGGCGTGCCGAAAATCATGCAGATGACAAAGATGATGATGGGCACGGTGATATAGTTGCCAAAGGTATCAAAAAAGCTCTTCAGCCAGTCGAAAAACACAATTCCCGCTCCCTTTCTGTTTTAAATTAGGGGTCTGTCTTTCGGATTCAGGGACAGCTGCTCTTACAGGTCCAGCTTGCCCACCACGTCCATGAGCTCTTCCACGAATTCCTCCTCGTTGATACCCACCAGAAAGCCGGTGGCGTTGAGGACGGGGATGCCGTAGATGTCCTCCACGGGGCTGGTGTAGGCGATGAGGTCGTAGCCTCCGCTCTGCACCGCCAGCGCCACGCCGCCGGGCGCCACCTCGGTGGCCTCCATGGCGTAGCCCTTCTCGCTGAGCACATCCTCCAGCTTGGAGGAGAGCATGGCGGAACTCACGGTACCGGAACCGCACACGGACAGAATCTTGACAGGTCTCATTTCTGGTTCGCTCCTTTCAGATTTTGCTTACTCTTCGTTGAGCACGGACAGGCTGGAGAGAATCTCCGCCTTATCCCTGGAATCCCTCAGCCGCCGGAGCAGGTCCCCGTCCTGGATGATCTTCATCATCTTCTTCAGCATGGCGACCTGGCGCTTGGAATCCTGTACCACCAAGGGCATAATCACCTCGCAGGACAGCTTGGTGTCCTTCTGCCCCATCATGGCGAACTCCACCGGCTTCCGGGGAATAATCACGCCCACCGCGGGTTTGTTCACCAGGGCGTTGTTGGTGTGGGGTATGGCCAGGTTGATGCCCTTTCCGGGCAGGCCGGTGGGAAACCCCTTCTCACGTTCCGCCACGGCATCGCCGTAGCCCGGCTTTACATAGCCGTACTTCTCAAACAGGCCGGCCATCAGACGGATGCAGTCCTCCGCGGTCTCCACATCAGCGTCCAGCACCACCAGCCGTTCATCAAGCAGGGTAGCGATTGTCTTCATCTCCCAACGTATTGCGATGTATCACGCAGCCTCCGGAGCTTCGTTTCTGGTGTAAGAATAGCACAGGCCTACGGAGGAAAAAAGGCCAAGTTCTTTCACAACATGCACACCTAAATTTGCAAAAATGTGAGCCGGTTTGTGTGAAATATACGACAAGCTCCGTTCGTCAGCTCACAACGATGAGCACCGCCGCAAAGGTGGCCACAGCACCGGCCAGCACCCGCACAATCACCGTGGTGCGGCGCAGGCCGATGGCCTGATATCGCTCATAGCTGGCAAACACATAGGGGAACACCGCTGCCAGCACGCCGATGCCCAGCATGGGCAGATACCGCCAGCGGGTATCCGGCATCAGGCCGAAGAAGAAGAGATTGGCCACCACCAGCACCGCCAGGGCCAGATAGAAGGGCATGCGGAACCGCTTGTCCCGCTCCACAAAGGCCTTCACATGGCCAAAGCATTCCTCACAGCAGCAGGGCAGCTCGTGCCGGGCCTCCGGGTTGATAATATAGTCCCGGCTGTCCGTCATCTTCGCGCACCAGAGGCATTTCTCCAGCTGTACAGCTTCCTTTTTCCCGGTGTTTTTCATGACCTTCCTCCCGTCAGCGGATGGCATACTGGTCCAGAAGGCGGCAGGCGTCCTCCACGGTCTCCTGCTCCCACAGGGCGTCGGGCAGGCCGGACAGGGCGGCATAGTCCGCCTGCTGCACCATATACTTCACCTTCCCCGCCTGGGCGGGCACAACGGAGAACTCGTCCAGCCCCATGGCCAGCAGCAGAGGCAGCAGCCGCTCGTCAGAGGCCGCCTCGCCGCACATGCCCACGGGGATACCCGCCTTGTGGCCGTTGCGTATCACGGTGTGAATGGCCCGGAGCACGGAGAGATTGCAGGGCGTGTAGAGATACTGCACCCGCTCGTTCTGCCGGTCGGTGGCCGTGGTGTACTGGATGAGGTCGTTGGTGCCGATGGAGAAGAACTCCGCCTCTTTCGCCAGCTTGTCGGAGAGGAGCACGGCGGCAGGGGTCTCCACCATAATGCCCAGGGGTACATGCTCCGCATGGGGCAGGCCCCGGGCATCCAGTTCCGCCATGGCCTGGGCGGTGAGGGTCTTGGCCTCCCGCAGCTCCTCCATTGTAACGATCATGGGGAACATGATCTTCAGATTACCGTGGGCAGATGCCCGGAGAATGGCCCGCAGCTGGGTGAGGAAGATCTCCTTCCGGTCCAGGCACAGGCGGATGGCCCGGTAGCCCAGGAAGGGGTTGCTCTCCTTGGGCAGGTCCATATAGCCCAGCTGCTTGTCGCCGCCGATGTCCAGCGTGCGGATGATGACCTCCTTCCCTGCCGCCGCCTCGGCTACGGCGCGGTAGGCCTGGTACTGGAACTCCTCGGAGGGGTAGTCCTGCTGGCCCATGAAGAGAAACTCCGTGCGGAACAGGCCGATGCCGTCGCAGCGGTCGGGCCGGAAGGCTCTGGCGCTCTCGCTGTCGCCCGAGTTGACGCACACCTGGACCCTGTGGCCGTCCCGTGTGACGGCGGGCATGGCCGCCGCCTGGGCATACCGCTCCGCCATGGCCTTCTGTGCCTCATCCGCGGCGGCAAACCGGGCGGCCATCTCCCCGTCGGGCTCCACTGCCGCCCAGCCCTCGTCGCCGTTGAGATAGATCTGCTCCCCCGACCGGGCCGCAGACAGGATTCCTTCGCAGCCCACCACCGCCGGGATGCCCAGCGTCTTGGCCAGAATCACCGCGTGGGAGGTGACGCCCCCCCGCTCGGTGATGAAACCTCCCAGCTTGGACTTGTCAATCCGGATGGTATCCTCCGGTGTCAGGTCCTCGGCCATCAGAATCACAGGGCCGTCTCCCTGTACCTCCACCGCGGAGGAGACCCCGTTGAGCCGCCGGATCAGCTCATCGCACACGTTGCGGATGTCGTCGGCCCGGGCCTTCATGTAGGGGTCCTCCATGGCGGCAAACTTGGCGCACACCTTGTCCCGCTCGGCGGCCACAGCCCAGTCGGCGGCCACGCCCTCATTCTTCACCTGCTTCATAGGCTTTTTGAAGAAGAAATTGTCCCGGGCAATGACGGCGTAGGCCTTCATAATGGCGGAGGCCTCCTCCCCATTCTCCTTCGCGGTCTTCTCCTTGAGTGCGTCCAGCTCGGCGGCATAGGCGGCCCGGATGGCTTCAAACCTGGCGATCTCCCCCTCCGGGTCGGCCGTCTCCCGCTTCTCGGGCACAATGGCCGCCCGGCTCAGCACCAGCGCGGGCAGAAGAGCCTGGCCTCTGGCGCCGGAAAGTCCCTTAAACTCTTTCATGGCTGTTTTCCTCCTTAGGGTGACTGTAAAGCTGCTTCACGCCGTCCACGTGGCCCGGCGTGCTGAAGTACTGATAAATCTCCTGGAGGGTGTTCCAGTGGGTGTACCGGTCCACGGTACTCAGGCACAGGATGACCCCTGCCCTGGCCCCATCCCGGCACACCACCCCCTCCCGAGAGACCAGGATGCGCACATCCACCTTGGCGCCCACCTCGCCCTGCATGGGGCAGTGGACCAGCACCGCGTCGGGGTGGAAGCGGTACATCTGTACCTTCCGGTTGGTGAGCAGGTTGCGCATCTTGTCCGCCAGCCGTTCGCCCTGGAGCCGCTCCGCGCCCAGCAGCACCGCCTCGCCCCAATCGGCATCCTCCGGCAGGGGTACGATGTTCTCCGCCCGCAGCTTCTCCACAAAGGTCTCCGCGGTCTGGGGTGTGCTGCGTCCGCCGTCCCGCCGCTCAAAGTAGCGGAACAGGTCAAAGTAGAGCCGCTCGCTCTGTATCTCACCGGATGTGTTCTGCTCCACCATACGGATGATATCCTGAATCAGCTGGTCGTGGCGGGCGATGGTGCGGTTGGTCTTGAGCACGTCCATGATCTTCCGCTGGTTGGTCTCCGTCAGGATGGGGCCGGTCTGCACCAGCTTGGCACACTGCTGCTGGGGCCCCAGGGGCACCAGGGAGACCACCAGGGCGTAGTCGTCCAGCTCCCACTTGCGCACCCGGTCCACCGTGATGACGCTGTACCGGAAGGACAGGCCGAAGAGGTTCTGCAGCTGCTCCTTCACCAGCGTGGCGGTGGCCATATTGCCCGCGCCGATGATCAGCACCTCCTCCGCCGCTGTGGTCTCGGTCTGGGAGAGGAACTTCTCGTTCAGGTTGCTGGCGAAGTAGACGCACAGATAGGACAGCTCATCCTCCGAGATGTCCTTGAGGAGCTTGCTGTCAATCTCCAGCATGGCCCGGCGGGTGAAGTCGTACACCGCCGGATACATCCGCTGAATGTCCTTCACCAGCGGGTTCTTGTCCATGATGCCGTACTTCAGCCGGTAGTACATGGGCCGGATATGGTGGCTGAGCTGGCCGTGGAGCCGCTCCCGGTTGGGGAAGGTGATGCAGGCGATGCGCTCAAAGTTGTAAATCAGCTGCTCCGCCAGGGCGGCGATGTAGCTGTCCTCCTCCTCCTGGGTGGCAAAGTCGGTGGTCTGGATGCCCAGGAAGAGGGAGGTGATGTAATAGGTCTCCTTGGGGGAGATGCCCATGCCCAGAATCCCCAGCTTCTGGGCTGAGAACTCCACGGAGCGGTAGGACAGGGTTTTCATCAGGGCGAACTGCTCGTCCCCGCTCATGTTGATCTCGTGGCCCTTCCGGCTACGGATCCAGGAGGCCTGGATCATCATGCTCTCAAAGCCGCTCTCATTGAGGAAGCAGTCGCCCTTGATGTCGGACTCATACTGCTTGATGAGGCAGCGGCACAGCTCCAGGAAGTCGATGTCGTTGCCGGTGAGGGCCACCATGCTCTGCTGGAGAAAGCTCTTGACGGCGGAGGTGCCCTCCGGGTTGTTCAGCTTGCGGAACTGGGCCCACAGCAGCTTGCGGATGGTGGCCTCCTCGCCCTCAATCTGATAGCCCACCTTGATGGCGCTGTGCAGGCTCAGCCCCCACTCGTCCAGCTCCTCCCGGATCATCTTGATGTCGGCCAGGGCGGTGTTTTTGCTCACGTCAAAGGTCTCCATCATGCGGTTGATGGTGACCACCTCGCTGGCCAGGGAGATATAGAGAATCTCCATGGCCCGGCGCTCGGCGACGGAGAAAAAGTAACTGCTGTTCTTGCGCAGCTGGCGGTCCAGGGCCGCCCGGTCGGAGATCTCGGCCCGGATGCGCTGCCCGCCAATCACCAGGCGGCCCATCCGGTACTGCGCCAGATAGTCGTTGATCTTCTCCACGTCATAGTAAAAGGTCCGTTTGGCAATGCCCAGTATCTGAAGCAGGTAGGTGGAGGTAAGTCCCTGTTCCGCATCCAGCAGACTGCGCAGGATGTAGGTCTGTCGGCTCTTTAATTCCACTTGCGCTCCCCCATTCCTTTTGTCTCGTCAGTCGGGCAGGTTGTGCAGCAGCGCGGAGACAGCCTGGGCCGCCTCCTGCTCGTCGCTTCCCTCCACCTGAAGCAGGACCTCCATGCCGGGCAGTATGCCGCCCGAAAGTACGCTGATGATGCTCTTGGCGTTGATCTCGTCGTCCTCATGGACCAGGATAATGTCGCTGTCGTACTTGCTGCTGACCTCGACCAGCTCGGACGCCGGCCGGGCGTGCAGGCCGCTCTGATTCTGAATGGTGATTTTTTCCTCGTACATAATGGGTTCCATCCTTTCTGCTGTGCTGTTTTTCCTATTAAAAGATGCAGCTTTTTGATTGACCTCATCTTAGCACGTCGCCCTCCTGTTGAACATTACCAAATCAATGCGTGTTATTTTTCAGACATTGTGCAAAAAGCATACCTCCCTTTCTTCAGGCACAATTCTTACACATTTCCAATCAAATATTTAAAAAATGGAGCCATGGTCTTCCCATGGCTCCAGTTCGCTTACCGAGCCCTATTTCTTCTGCTCCAGCCACTTCTTCAGCTGCTCCGCCATGGCCGAGGAGCCCTGCTCCTCCCGGCGGTCCTGCTGCTCCAGGTAGCGGCGCACATCTCCCTTGCCGGCGGACCTCTCCGAGCGGCGCTTCTTGAAGTCGCTCAGCTTCTCCCGGTAGCCGCACACACAGGCGAACATCTGCTTCTCCCCCTCGCCCCGCAGCTCCATCTTCTTGTGGCAGTTGGGACAGCGGGCGTTGGTGATCTGCTTGACGCTGCGGCGGTAGCCGCATTCCCGGTCGGGGCACACCAGCATCTCCCCCCGCTTGGTCCTGACCTTGAGCAGGTACTTGCCGCAGTCGGGGCAGGGACTGCGGGTCTGGTTGTCGTGGTGGTAGGACGCGTCGCTGGCCTTCACCTCGCTCACCAGCCGGGCGGCGTAGGACCGCATCTCCCCCACAAAGGCGTCCTCCTTCTCCCTGCCCTGGGCAATGTCCCCCAGCCGCTTCTCCCATTTGGCGGTGAGCTGTGCGCTGCGCAGGTCTGCGGGAGCCAGCTCCACCACCTGGATGCCCTTGGAGGTGGGACAGAGTTCCTTGCCCCGCCGCTCAATGTAGAAGGCGGAGAAGAGCTTCTCGATGATGTCCGCCCGGGTGGCCGGGGTACCCAGACCGCCGGTCTCCTCCAGGATACGGGACTGCTCCGCATCCTTCACCTGGGCCTGGGGGTGCTCCATGGCGGTGAGGAGGGTGGCCTCGGTGTACCGTTTGGGCGGCGCGGTCTTGCCCGCGTTGATCTGCAGCCCGGTGAGGGAAATCTTGTCCCCCTGGTTCAGGGGCGGCAGGTTCTGCTCTGTGTCCTCGTCCTCCGCTGTATTCTCGTCCTCCTCCAGGGCGAAGCGGCTGTACGCCGCCTTCCAGCCCTGGTCCTTCACAATCTTGCCCCGGGCGGTGAAGGTCTCCCCGTCCACCGTCATGGTCAGGCGGATCTCCTCATAGGTGAAGGGCGGCAGCAGCACCGCCAGGAACCGGCGGACCACCAGGTCGTAGATGTTCCGCTCCGGCCCGGTGAGCCGCCACAGGTCGGGCTGCTCCTCGGTGGGGATGATGGCGTGGTGGTCGGTGACCTTGGCGTTGTTGACCAGGTATCGGGTCTGGAGGGGGCGGCCGCGCATAATCTGCTGGGCCAGAGGCTTGTACTCGTCCACCATCACGCTGCGCAGCCGCTCCGGCAGGGTGGGCACCACGTCGTCGGAGATATAGCGGGAGTCGGTGCGGGGGTAGGTGAGCACTTTGTGAACCTCGTAGAGATTCTGCATGATGGACAGCGTCTCCTTGGCGGAGTAGGCGTACTTTCGGTTGGCGTCCCGCTGGAGCTCGGTCAGGTCGTAGGCCGGGGGCGGCGGGGTCTGCTTCCAGGTCCGCTTCACCTGGGTAAGTACGCCGGTCCTGCCCTCCAGCCGCCTGGCCAGGTCCTCGGCCTGGGCACGGTCAAACATCCTGGCCTGGCCCTTCTTGTCCCGCCAGGTGGCGGTGAAGCCTGGGGTCTTGGCCGCCAGGGTGAAGAAGTCCTTGGGTACGAACCGGCGGATCTCCTGCTCCCGGTCCACAATGAGGGCCAGGGTGGGGGTCTGGACCCGTCCGGCGGAGAGCTGGGCGTTGAACTTGCAGGTGAGGGCCCGGGTCACGTTCAGGCCCACCAGCCAGTCGGCCTCGCTGCGGGCCCGAGCGGAGCGGAACAGGTTGTCGTACTCCGATGCCGGGCGCAGGTGGGCGAAGCCCTCCTTGATGGCCTTGTCGGTCTGGGAGGAGATCCACAGCCGCTTGGCCGGCTTCTTCCAGCCAGCCTTCTCCATGATCCACCGGGCCACCAGCTCGCCCTCACGGCCCGAGTCGGTGGCGATGACCAGGTCGGAGATATCTCCCCGGCGCATGAGGGCCTGGACGGCCCGGAACTGGCGGCCGGTCTGGGGGATGACCTGGGTCTTCATCTTCTCGGGCAGCATGGGCAGGGTGAGCATGTCCCACTTGGCCCAGGCCTTGTCGTACTCCTCCGGGGGCGACAGCTCCACCAGATGGCCCAGGGCCCAGGTGACCACGTATCGGTCTCCCTCCAGGCAGCCCTCTCCCTGGTGTTTGCAGCCCAGCACCCGGGCCAGCTCCCGGCCCACAGAGGGTTTCTCTGCCAGTACCAGCGTCTTGGACACCGTCCTCACGCTCCTTTTCAATGCATAGATAAAAACAGTATAGCCCGGCGGAGAGAAAAAGGCAACGCCGAGTCTCTCCGCCGGGCTTCGTATACAGGAAAAGCCGCCCCAACCGGGACGGCTTTTCCGACGTATTTATGCAATGACTTCGCCCTTGAAGATCACATTCCGGATGGACAGGTCCTTGTTGAGCAGCACCACATTGGCCCACTTGCCACACTCCAGGCTGCCGCACCGGCTGTAAATGCCGATGGCCCGGGCCGGGTTCACTGCTGCCGCCCGCACCGCGTCGGCCAGGGGGATGCCGAAGGACACGGCGGTGCGCATGCAGTCCATCAGGTCGGTGACCGAGCCGGCCAGGGTGCCGTCGGCCAGGGTGGCGTACTTGCCCTTCTTGATGACCGGCTGGCCGCCCAGGGAGTAGTCGCCGTCGGCCATGCCCGCCGCCCGCATGGTGTCGCTTATCAGCACCACACGGTCCGCGCCGAAGAGCTTGAACACCGACCGCACCACGGAGGGGTGGATGTGGATGCCGTCGCAGATCAGCTCCACCCGGCAGTCCGGCGTGTCAAAGGCCGCGCCCACCACGCCGGGGGCCCGGTGGGTAAAGGCCGGCATGGCATTGAACAGATGGGTCACGTGGCTGGCGCCCGCCGCAAAGGCGGCCATGGCGGTGTCGTAGTCGGCGGTGGTGTGGGCGATGGAGATGCGCACCTCGCCGGACACCTCACGGATGAAGTCCATGGCGCCCTCCACCTCAGGTGCAATGGACACCAGCTTCACCAGTCCGCCGGACACCTCCTCCAGCCGCCGCAGCAGCGCCACGTCGGGCCGCTGGATCCAGTCGCCGTTCTGGGCGCCCTTCTTGGCCATGGACAGGAAGGGCCCCTCCAGGTGGATGCCGCACAGGCTGGCGCCCGGCTTCTCCGCCTTCCGGTGCTCCGCCGCCACGGCGCACATCTTCTCCAGATCCTCGGGCAGCAGCGTCATGCCCGCGGGGCAGATCTGGGTCACGCCACGGCTCAGCTCATACTCGGCGATGGCGGCCAGGCCGTCGGCGTCTCCGTCGGAGAAGTCGTGGCCCACCGCGCCGTGGAAATGGATATCCGTCAGGCCGGGGATGGCGTAGCATCCCTCGGCGTTCAGCACCTCGCCGCCGCAGTCCCGGTCGGTCAGCTTGCTGCCGTCCACATACAGGTCCCGGTTGACAAAGGTGCCGCGGGCCTCAAATACCTGTGCGCCTGTAATTTTCATTGTGTATTCCTCCTTGCGCCACCCGGCGCGTGTGTCAGTTGCTTACAGCTTGGACAGGGCCGCCTTGTCCGCCACCAGGGTCACATCGGGGTGGAGCTGCAGGATGGATGCGGGCAGCTGGGGATTCACGGGGCCCTTCACCATGCCGTACACGGCATCCGCCTTGTCGGCGCCGCTGGCCACCATCACAATCTTCCTGGCACCCATGATCACGCCGATGCCCATGGTCAGAGCCTGACGGGGCACCTCGTCCTGGGAGGCGAAGAAGCGGGCATTGGCCTCGATGGTGCTCTCGGTCAGGTCCACCACATGGGTGGGCACCACGAACTCATCGCAGGGCTCGTTGAAGCCGATGTGGCCGTTGCGGCCCACACCCAGCAGCTGCAGGTCGGCGCAGCCCAGGCTGCGGACAAAGGCGTCGTACCGGGCGCACTCGGCCTCGGCGTCCTCGGCCAGGCCGTTGGGCACGTGGGTGCACTCGGGACGCACGTCGATGTGGTCGAACAGGTTGTGCTGCATGAAGTAGCGGTAGCTCTGGTCGTGGGCGCCGGACAGGCCCTTGTACTCGTCCAGGTTCACGGTGGTCACGCCGGCAAAGGAGATCTTGCCCGCCTTGTACCGCTCCACCAGGCCCTTGTAGGTGCCGATGGGAGAGGAGCCGGTGGCCAGGCCCAGCACGCACTCGGGCTTCACAATCACCTGAGCGGCAATGATACGGGCCGCCTTCTCGCTCATCTCATCATAATTCTCTGCTGCATAAATGCGAATCATGGTATTTTTCTCCTTTTCATCATTGTCCCTCGCCCAGCCGGGCGCTTTCTCACGTTCTATTCTAGCCTGCGCCGCCTGTTTAGGCAAGGCCATATTCTGCTTATTTTTTATCCAATCGTCTTTCTCCTGTTTTCTCCCGCCGGCCAATCCAGATTTTTGTTGACAGCGTCGTCGGAATGTGGTATTCTCACATCAGTTAGTTTTAGCTAACCAAGAAGAGGCACAACGCCTCTTTTCTTTCCGCAGTTAGTTAGCTTGCGCTAACGAAAAAGGAGGCATATGGAATGGCACACCCTCAGTTTGAACGCTCCGTGGTCTACCACTGCGCTCCGGCGCTGGTGGGGCTCAAGCCCGCCTGTCTCATCTCCCTGTCGGCGGCGGAGTACCCCGACCTGCCCAGACTGGCCGGGGGTTACTCCCGGCTGCTGGAGCACCGGGGCATCCGGCTGGAGGTGCTGTGCCGGTGCCGCAGGCGCTTTCTCCTGCTGGTCTACCGGCCCGTGCTGCTGGAGCGCTGCCTCTCCTCCCCCCGGGTGGCCGGGCTGCTGGAGAAGGCGGGCTATCCCGCCGGTGCCTCCCCCGCTGCCCTGCTGCGCCGCCTCAGCGGCCGGATTGCCGCAGGCGGCGGCTTCCCCCACGAACTGGGCCTGTTCCTGGGCTATCCCCCCGAGGACGTGGTGGGTTTTATGACCCACGGCGGCAGCGGCTGCCGTCTGTGCGGCGAGTGGAAGGTCTATCAGGACGTGGAGGGGGCCAGGCGGCAGTTCCGCAAGTTCGCCCTCTGCCGCTCCGCCCTGTGCGCCCGGCTGGAGCGGGGCTGTTCCCTGCTGAGCCTGCTGGGCGCGGAGCAGCGCCCGGCGGCATAAAATCGGAAGTTCTCTCAAAATTCAAGGAGGTTTTTCTTATGAGCAAGCTTGCAGTCATCTATTGGAGCGGCACCGGCAACACCGAGGCCATGGCCCAGGCCGTGGCGGAGGGCGCCCGGAAGGCCGGGGCCGACGTGTCCCTCTTCTCCGTCGCCGAAATTTCCGCCGCCGACGCCGCCGGGTACGACCGCCTGGCCCTGGGCTGCCCCGCCATGGGCGCCGAGGTGCTGGAGGAGGGGGAGTTTGAGCCCTTCTTCCAGGACCTGTCTGCCAGCCTGTCCGGCAAGCCGGTGGCCCTCTTCGGCTCCTACGGCTGGGGCGACGGCCAGTGGATGCGGGACTGGTACGACCGCACCGCCGCCTGCGGCGCCGCCCTCCAGGGCGATGAGGGCCTCATCTGCAACGAGATGCCCGACGACGACGGTCTGGCCGCCTGCCGGGACCTGGGCCGAACCCTGGCGGGCTGAGAAAGGAGGTGCCGGAAGCCATGGAACTCTCCCAGACCGCATGCCGCTACCTGCTCACCATCTATGAACTCAGCGGCGGCTTGGACGCCGTGCGCTCGGTGGACGTGTCCCGGCGGCTGAACGTGGCCGCCTCCAGTGTGGCCCATATGCTGGGCATTCTGGACCGGGAGGGCATGATTGAGCGGCGGCGCTACGGCCGGGTACGGCTCACCCCCGACGGCCTGCGCTCCGCCAACCGGCTCTACACCGACCGGATGCTGCTGGAGACCTACCTGCGGGAGCACCTGGGGGTGGACGGCGACACCGCCCGGCTGGACGCCGACCGGTGCCTGTGCTGCCTCTCCCCCGCCACCCGGGAGCTGATGAGCGAGATGGTCCTCTCCGGCACCCCCATGCCCTCGGTGCTCTTCCGCCAGGCCATGTGCTCCTGACCGCCCTCTTGACAAATGTCCTTTCTTGGGCTAAAATAGACGCAATCACATTGCAAAAGGCGAGGAAGGGAAGAAGGCGCGGTAAGTCCCGCTCAGAGAGCCGGTGGTTGGTGCGAACCGGTGCGAGGGCGCCGCGCGGATACTGGTCCCTGAGCCGTCCGCCCGAACCGCAGTAGGGCGGAACGTCTGGCCCCGTTACCGGCCACGGCCTTGTTGGAGGCCAATGAGCGTCTGCCGGAGACGGCAGGCGGAAGCAGGGTGGTACCGCGTATTATACGCCCCTGACCTAATTGTTTTAGGTCAGGGGCGTTTTTTCGTCCCCTGGCCGCAGACCATAAGGAGGTCACTGTCATGAAAAAAGCCTATGAAAAGTACATTCCCTTCGTTCCCCTGAAGATGGAGCACCGTTCCTGGCCCGACAAGCAGATCACCAAGGCCCCCATCTGGTGCTCAGTGGACCTGCGTGACGGCAATCAGGCCCTGGTGGACCCCATGAACCTCCAGGAGAAGCTGGAGTACTTCCACACCCTGGTGGACATCGGCGTGAAGGAGATCGAGATCGGCTTCCCCTCCGCCAGCGAGACCGAGTACGAGATCTGCCGGGAGCTCATCGAGGGCGGCCACATCCCCGACGACGTGACCATCCAGGTGCTGGTCCAGGCCCGGCCCCACCTGATTCAGAAGACCTTTGAGGCCATCCGGGGCGCCAAGCATGTCATCCTCCACTTCTACAACTCCACCTCCACCCTCCAGCGCAAGGTGGTGTTCCACATGGACATGGACGGCATCACCAAGATCGCCACCGACGCGGCCAAGCTCATCTACGAGCTGTCCCAGCCCGTCATTGCCGAGGGTATGGACCTGCGGTACGAGTACTCCCCCGAGTCCTTCATGGGCACCGAGATGGACTACGCCGTGGAGATCTGCCAGGCGGTCATCGAGGCCATCCACGCCACGCCGGAGAAGAAGATTATCCTCAACCTGCCCACCACGGTGGAGAACTGCATGCCCAACTACTTCGCCGACGAGCTGGAGTACTTCATCTCCAAGCTGCCCAGCCGGGACAGCGCCATTATCTCCCTCCACCCCCACAACGACCGGGGCTGCGGCGTGGCCACCGCCGAGATGGGCCTGCTGGCCGGCGCGGAGCGGATTGAGGCCACCCTGTTCGGCAACGGCGAGCGCACCGGCAACGTGGACATGGTCACCCTGGCCATGAACATGTACACCCAGGGCGTGGACCCGGAGCTGGACTTCTCCGACATCAACAAAATCAAGGCCATGTACGAGCGCTGCACCAAGATGAAGGTGGGCGAGCGGCAGCCCTACGCCGGTGAGCTGGTGTTCACCGCCTTCTCCGGCTCCCACCAGGACGCCATCAACAAGGGCACCGCCTACATGGAGGAGAGCGGCAGCGAGTACTGGGAGATCCCCTACCTGCCCATCGACCCCGCCGACGTGGGCCGCCAGTACGAGCCCATCATCCGCATCAACTCCCAGTCGGGCAAGGGCGGCGCCGCCTACGTCATGCACCACAACTTCGGCTTCGACCTACCCAAGGCCATGCACCCCGAGTTCGGCCACATCGTCCAGGTGGAGACCGACCGGGTGGGCACCGAGCTCAAGCCGGAGCGCATCTACGAGCTGTTCCGGGAGAACTACATCGAGGCCACCGCGCCCTACCAGCTGGTGCGCCACTCCTTCGCTGAGTTCACCGACGAGGACGGCCACTCCCACGTCACCTTTGCGGGCACCATCCGCCACCACGACAGCACCTTCCAGGTCAACGGCTCGGGCAACGGCCCCATCGACGCCTTCTTCAACGCCATCCACGGCCAGAAGATGGACCGCTTCACCTTTGTGGACTACAAGGAGCACGCCATCTCTGACGGCTCCGACTCCATGGCCGTGGCCTACATCCAGCTGCGGGACCAGGAGGGCAAGGACCACTTCGGCGTGGGCATCTCCCACAACATCAACCTGGCCCCCCTCAAGGGCATCCTGTCCGCCATCAACCGGGCGGTCAGCGGGAACTGAATGGAATAAAAAAACGACCCGCCGTTCAAACGGCGGGTCGCTTTTTTATGTGTGTTATACCACCTGGGTCAGGAAGGTATCCCGGTAGGACGCCGACAGCTCCTCCCAGGCGGAGTGGGCGGCGGCGGGGTCGTCGAAGAGGCCGAACACGGTGGGGCCGGTGCCGCTCATGCAGGCGCCCAGGGCGCCGAACTGAATGAGGGCGTTGCGGATGGAGAGCACCTCCGCCCTCCGCCGGGCGGGGAGTACGTCCTCAAACACGTTGTACAGCCGCCGGGCCACCCCCTCCAGGTCCTGCCGCTTCAGCGCCTCCAGCATCCCCGCTGTGTCGGGGCGGCAGCGGAGCTTCATGCTGTCAATGCGGCCGAAGAGCTCGGGGGTGGACACCGGGAAATGGGGCTTGCACAGCACCACATGGCACTCCGGCAGCGGGGGCAGCGGCGTGAGCCGCTCTCCCCTGCCCTCAGCCAGGGCGGTGCCGCCCAGGACGCAGTAGGGCACGTCGGAGCCCACCCGCGCTCCGATCTCCGCCAGCTGTTCCACCGGCAGGTTGACCCCTGTCATCTGGTTCAGGGCGCGGAGCACCGCGGCGGCGTCGGTGCTGCCGCCGGCCATGCCGGCGCACACCGGGATACGCTTTTCAATCCGCAGGGCCAGTCCGCCCAGGTCCGTGCCGGTGGCCTCGCAGAACCGCAGGGCGGCGGCGGCGGCCAGGTTCCGCTCGTCATTGGGCAGAAACTCGTTGTCCGTCTCCACCGTCAGCCCCCGGCCGGTGCCCGTCTCCAGGGTGATGGTGTCGTGAAGGGACACGGACTGCATCACCATCCGCAGGTCGTGGTACCCGTCCGGCCGGGCTCCCAGCACGTCCAGGGTCAGATTCAGCTTGGCAAAGGCGCTCACTTCCATTGTGGCCATACCGTTTTTCCTCCGCAAAGAGCGGGGGCGGCAATCCGCCGCTCCCGCTCCTGTTATCTGATTTTCCGCGCCTCCAGATAGAAGCGCTTCTCGTTTGCCTCCCCCATGGAGAAGGTCTTGCGGGGCAGCACCCCGTCGTGCAGGATGATGGAGAACAGCCGCTCCTTGTCCATGGCGGGCATCAGGAAGGCCAGATTCCCCGGCCGTGCGGCCAGCTCCCGGGCCACGTCCGCGCCGTGGATGTAGTCCATGCGGCAGCGGTGGTTGATGGCATAGTCATCCAGGAAGGGCTGGAGGGTCCCCACCGGCAGGCGGGAGGTGGGGTGGGGCACCGTCACCACGCCCGCGCCGTCCCGGTGGACGAAGGACAGGGAGTGTCCCTCACCCGGCCCCAGGTGGGCCCCCGGGAAGGCGACCAGAAGCTGCCGGATGACGTCGTCCGGCTCCACGCCGAAGAGCACCCGGTGGATGGGCCTGAACTCCAGGGACTGGTCGTGGAGGTTGACCAGCTCGCACATGGCGTACCGGGCGGGCAGAGAATCCCACCGCTCCGGGGGCGTAAGCCGCTTCTGCCGCTCGTAGCACTCCTTGGCGGTGGCCAGGGAGTGGTTGCCGTCTCCCACGGCGAAGAGCAGAGGCGCTCCGCTGCCGCTGCCGTACCGCAGGCGGAAGGCGGCAGGATCGGCCAGGGCACGGAGAGCGGAGGCCACGGCGGCCTTCTCACGGTCCCCCAGCAGCCAGCCCTTCACATGGCCGCCCTGCTCCATCAGGTCAAAGTCGTACAGTACCTCCAGATCGTCCCTGGCAGCGGTGAGGGGGTCCATGATGGTGCGGTCCGGGTCGTCGGCCAGGAGCATGGCGTGGGGCAGCTCGATGGGCGCGTTCTTCCGCACCGCCACCCGGGGCGGGATGCGGCTGAGCACGGTGCCCTCGGTGCCCCGGATCAGGGTGCCGGAGCCCGGCTCATAGTCGTACTGCTCCAGGTCCACCATGCCCAGCAGTCCCCGGCGGGTCCGTCCGCCGGACAGGGTGCGCTCCACGTAGATCATGGCGTCAGGCAGGGTGCGGAACCGGCCCTCCCGCAGGTAGCGGGTCATGGTGTTGTTTACGTCCATGATGTCGGTCTCCACATCCGGCCCCTCCAGGCAGCTCTCGGGCAGGATGAGCCGCAGGGCGGACGGGGCGGAGCCCACATACTCCTCCACCCGCTGCCAGTACTCCGGCTGGGAGGTGTACTGGTCGCAGGGCGCCACCGACCACTTGGAATACTCGCAGTCTTTGGGCAGAAGGATGTCGGCCGGAACAAAGGGCAGTCCCTCAAAGCGTTTGTCCATGTCTCTCACTCACTTTCCGCCGGTGGTCCGGCCCCGGTCAGTCCATGGCGCTGCGGATGGCTGCAAGCAGGTCGCCAAACTCCTCGTAGGCGGGAATCTGGGGATAGTCGGCCTTGATCTGCTCCGTGCTGCGGAACAGGAACCCGGCCTTGCTGGCCTGGATCATGCCCAGGTCGTTGAAGCTGTCGCCCGAGGCGATGGTGTCGTAGCCGATGGACTGGAGGGCCCTGACGGTGGTCAGCTTGGACTGGGGGCAGCGCATTTTGAAGCCGGTGATCATGCCGTCGGGGGCCACCTCCAGGGTGTTGCAGAACAGGGTGGGCCAGCCCAGCTTCTTCATCAGGGGCTGGGCGAACTGCTCAAAGGTGTCGCTGAGGATGATCACCTGGGTGAAGTTGCGCAGCTCGTCCAGAAACTCCTTGGCTCCGGGCAGCGGGTCGATGGTGGCGATGGTGTCCTGAATCTCCTTCAGGCCCAGGCCGTGCTCCTTCAGCACGCCCAGACGCCAGTTCATCAGCTTGTCGTAGTCGGGCTCGTCCCGGGTGGTGCGCTTGAGCTCGGGGATGCCGCTGGCCTCGGCAAAGGCAATCCAGATCTCCGGTACCAGCACACCCTCCATATCCAGACAGGTAATGTACATCTCTGCGTCCCCTTTCTCTGGGTTGATAGATGCCGCGCTCAGTTCCCGGCGGCGCGGGCCTGCTTCTTGCGCAGGTTGGTGAGGAAGTTGTCCATGCGGGTCAGGGCCTCGGCGATGTCCTTCATGGAGGTGGCGTAGCAGCAGCGGATGAAGCCCTCGCCGCCGGGGCCAAAGGCGGTGCCCGAGATGACGGCCACCTTCTCCTCCATCAGGAACCGCTCACAGAACTCGTCGGAGCTCAGGCCGGTGGAACGGATGTCGGGGAACACGTAGAAGGCGCCCTTGGGCTCAAAGCAGGGCAGGCCGATGCGGCGCAGGCCCTCCACCAGGTAGCGGCGGCGGCCGTCGTACTCCTCCCGCATGCGCTCAATGTCCCGGTCGCCGTTGCGCATGGCCTCCACGGCGGCGTACTGGCTGACGGTGGGGGCGGACATGATGCCGAACTGGTGCAGCTTGAGCAGCTGCTTGATGATCTCCTTGGGGCCGCAGACGTAGCCCATGCGCCAGCCGGTCATGGCGTGGCTCTTGGAGAAGCCGTTGATGACGATGGTCCGCTCATACATGTCGGGAATGTTGGCGATGGAGGTGTGGTGCATGCCGTAGGTCAGCTCGGAGTAGATCTCGTCGGAGATGACCATGATGTCGGTGCCCCGCAGCACCTCGGCAATGGCCTCCAGGTCGGACCGCTCCATCACCGCGCCGGTGGGGTTGTTGGGGAAGGGCAGCACCAGGGCCTTGGTCTTGGGGGTGATGGCCTTCTTCAGCAGCTCGGGGGTGAGGCGGAACTCGTCCTCCGCCCGGGTCTCCAGCAGCACGGGGGTGCCGCCGGCCATGGAGGTCAGGGGCCCGTAGCACACAAAGGAGGGCACGGGGATGATGACCTCGTCGCCCGGATTGATCAGGCACCGCAGCGCCAGGTCGATGCCCTCGCTGCCGCCCACGGTCACCACAATCTGGCTGGCAAAGTCGTACTTCAGGTTAAAGCGGCGCTCCAGATAGGAGGCAATCTCCCGCCGCAGTTCGGCAAGGCCGGCGTTGGAGGTGTAGCGGGTGCGGCCTTTCTCCAGAGAGTAGATGCCCGCGTCCCGGATGTGCCAGGGGGTGACGAAGTCGGGCTCGCCCACGCCCAGGGAGATGGCATCCTTCATCTCTTCCAGAATATCGAAGAACCGGCGGATGCCGGAGGGCTGGACCTCCTGAATCCGCTGGGACATAATCTGCTCGTAATTCATACGAAAATAAACTCCCTTTCTCCCGGCGCCTGCTTCTCAAAGATCAGGTGCTTTTCTTTGTATTTTTTCAGAATGAAGTGGGTAGCCGTGCTGGTGACGCCCTCCAGAGAGGCCAGCCGGTCGCTGACAAAGGAGGCCACCTCCCGCAGGGTGTGACCGGAGATAATGACCGTAAAGTCAAAGGCGCCGCTCATCAGGTACAGCGCCTCTACCTCCTCATACTGATAGATACGCTCGGCAATGCGGTCAAAGCCCTCCTCCCGCTGGGGAATGACCTTCACCTCAATCAGTGCGGTCACGTCCTCCCGGTCGGTGGTGTTCCAGTCCACAATGGCCTGGTAGCCCAGAATGACCTTGTCCTCTTCATATTTCTTAATGGCGGCTTTGACTTCCTCCACCGTCATGTTTGCCATCGCGGCCAGCTGCTCGTGGGTAAGGGTGCAGTCCTCCTCCAAGAGCTGGAGCAGCTTTGTCATGCAGATCTCCTCCTGTCGGTGTTCATGTTTCGCCTGCCGGCCGGCGGCAGGCGCGGAGCTGTTCTCCGCTTAATATTCCTATTATAATGCCTGCGGGGCAAAGCCGCAAGAGGAGCCGCGGTCTTTTCCGCTTTCCTCTTCCGCACCTTATAATATATATGCTTCCGCAGCTTTCCCGGCAGACCTGATTTTAGGCCTGCTGCTCCGTGCCGTCAAGACTGTTTCACACATTTTCCAGCTTGTCCAACCATTTCTTTTTCACCCCTCCCGCCGCCATAATTTCTCTGCCGAATGATAGAAGAGACTCCCCCGGAAGGGTCAAAATTTTGTCTATTTTCCAGTGGAAATTCCTGTGCCAAAGTGCTATGATGAGGTGTAATTGATGCATAGCTAAGTATTTGCGCGTTTTGTTTTTCCGACAGAAAGCGCACCCGGAGGTGACAGTACAGTATGGAAACGGAATACATTGATCTGGTCAACCGAATCATCGCCGCGGAGCATACCGCCCAGGAGATCGCCCGTGAGGCACAGGAGAAGCAGCAGTCTCTGGACGCCGACCTGGAGCGGGACATCGCCCATATGCGTGAGGACTATTTCGCCCGTGCCAAGCACCGGATTGAAACGGTGGAAAAGGCCGAGCGGAAGGGTGCTGAAGAGGACATCGCAAAGCTGGACAAGCGTCTCAAGGACGCCATGGACAAGGTGGAGCGGGCCTATCAGCAGAACAAAGACCAGTGGGTGGACACGCTCTTCCTCAGAATTGTGGGCGGCCGGTCCTGATGCGCCCCGCACCCCTATCCTACGGGCGCAGAAAGGAGTGGTCGTGACATGATCGACAGCTATATGCGATACGGTGCCCTTGCCGCAAAGGTAAAGGCCCTGTACGGCAAGCGCCTTCGTTTTTCTGACTTTGAGCACATGGCGGGCCTGCCCAACGAGCAGAGCATCCTGGACTATCTGCGCACCCAGCCCGGCTGGTCTGCCGCGGTGTCCGCCGCTCTGTCCGCCATGAATTCCTCCGGTTATGTGGGCCGCATGGAGCTGGAGGATGCCCTTCGCCTCCAGGTCTGGCGGGAGTATGAGGGACTCAACCACTTCATCCCCCGGCCTGACAAAAATCTGGTGGCCTTTCCCCTGCGGCAGGCGGAGCTGCTGGCCATTCTTGGCACGCTGCGCCGCCTCAAGTCCCACGGACGGGTCCGGGAGGGTGTTCTCAACCTGCCCAACCTGTCCTTCAAGGTGAATCAGAAGGCGCTCGCCGCCTGCAAGGATTACAACGGACTGCTCGCCGCGGTGCAGGACAGCATCTACTACGAGCCCCTGCTCCACATCCGGCCCGACAATCCGGACACCCTGCCTGATTACACCACAACGGAGGCCCTCCTCCGTTCCACCTACTTCTCCCACATCTACCGCATCATCTACAAGTCCTACACCGGCGAGACCAAGTCGGTGCTGCTCAAAGGTATGGGTGAACGGGTGGACCTGCTCAACATTATCCATATTCTCCGCCTGAAGACCTACTTCCCCGGCGACGACCAGTATTACTCCGCCCTCTTCCCCATCAACTACAAGCTCAGGCCGGAGAAAATCAAGGCCATGTGCGACGCCTCCGACGTCTCACAGGTATTCGCCGTTCTTCAGGACACCCCCTACGCCGGACGCTTTACCTCTCTGGACGTAGCCGGTGTGGAGGATTGCTACCGCCGTTCCTTCTATACCTTCAACAAGCGGCAGCTGGTCTCCGGACCGCCCTCCATCTACACCGCCGTTTCCTATCTGAATGTGAAGTCCACCGAGCTGAAGGCTCTGGTGAACGTCATCGAATCGGTCAAATACGGCGCCCATTACGACGAGTCCTTCGCCCGTCTGGTGGGCGAATAAACCACCCGTGAAGATTGAAAGAAAAGGGAGATGGTCTGATTGTCAGTCATCCCGATGAAGTTACTCACCATTGCGGGACCCCTGGATCAGTTTGACACAGTGGTGCGTGAGTGCGTCATCAACCAGGAGTTCCACCCGGAAAACACCCTTCAGACAATGAAGGACGTCAAAGGGCTGCGTCCCTTTGAGATGAACAACCCCTATACCGCCCTTCTCCGCCGGGCCGAGCAGGTGGCGGACGAGGCCGGTATCCCCCTGGAGTACGAGCCCTTCGAGTCCGCTCTTGGGGACGACCCCGCCACCTTTGCCGACTACTTCGACACTCTGGAGAAGCGGGTCAACGACCTGACCCAGAAGCGGGAGGACCTGCTGCAGGAGGCCAAAAACTGCCGCAACCTGGTGCTCCAGCTGGACAAGCTCAAGGGCGTTGCCGCCAACCTTGAGGACCTGTGGAACCTGGACTTCTCCCGGTTCCGGTTCGGCTACATGCCCCGGGAGACCTACGACAGCTTCCAGCAGGCGCTCAACGAGGATGACACCATCCTCTTCTTCCCCACCAGCATTGAGCCCAAGCTGGTCTACGGCGTGTACTTCACCACCAAGGCGGCCCACGAGAAGGTGGACACCCTCTTCAACTCTCTCCACTTTGTCCGGCTGCACATCGATACCCACGCCCACGGCTCTGCCGACCAGGCCATCATCGAGCTGACCGCCGAGGCGGAGGCCGCTGAAAAGGCCGCCGAGCAGGCCAGGCAGGATATCTTCGGCCTCAAGCCCGCCGAGCACGACCGGCTGCTGGCCGACTACTGCTACCTGCGCTACATGAACGACTCCTACGATATGCGCCGCTTCGCGGCCCATTCCCGTGAGACTTTCTACCTCATGGGCTGGGTGCCCAGCGACAAAATCGCGGAGATTCAGGCCAAGCTGAGCAAGTTTGACCGGCTCTCCTGCGTGGTGGACAATGCGGGGGATATCTCCGACCTGACGCCCCCCACCAAGCTGAAAAACTCCTTCCTGGGCCGGGCCTTCCAGCCCTTCCTGGAGATGTACGGCCTGCCCGCCTACAACGAGATCGACCCCTCCATCTTCATGGCCATCACCTACTGCCTGTTCTTCGGCATCATGTTCGGTGACCTGGGCCAGGGCCTGTGCCTGGCGCTGGTGGGCATTGTGCTGTCCAAGTGGAAGAAGATGTGGCTGGGCAACATCATCACCTGCTGCGGCCTGTCCGGCGCGGTGTTCGGCTGTATCTACGGCAGCGTGTTCGGCCTGGAGGAAATCCTGCCCGGCTTCAAGATCATGGAGGAGAGCGTGCTCTCCGGCATGGGCGAGGTCAGCAACGTTCTTCTGCTGCTGGTCATGTCCATTGTGCTGGGCGTGATTATGCTGGCCTTTGTCATGGTGCTCAACATCATCAACGGCATCCGTCAGCACAATTTCGAAAAGATTCTCTTCGGGCCCAACGGCGTGGCCGGCATGGTGTTCTACCTGGGCCTTATCGGCGCGGCTGTGTCCACCCTGATTTTCGGCGTGAACCTGTTCGTGCCCGCCTATATCCTTCCCGTCATCGTGCTGCCTCTGGTGGTCATCCTCTTCAAGGAGCCCCTCTCCCTCATGCTGGAGGGCAACCCCGAGTGGAAGGAAATCCAGATCGGCGGCCTCATCGTCACCGGTTTCTTCGAGCTGTTTGAAACCTGCCTGTCCTTCCTCACCAACACCCTGTCCTTCATGCGTGTGGGCGCCTACGCCATCACCCACGTGGGCCTGATGCTGGTGGTTCAGATGCTGGCCAACATGGCCGGCGGCCTGGCAAGTCCAGGCGGCATCATCGTCATGATCCTGGGCAACCTGTTCGTCATGGGCTTTGAGGGCCTGCTGGTTGGCATCCAGGTGCTCCGTCTTGAGTTCTATGAGCTCTTCGGCCGCTTCTATGACGACGGCGGCGTGGCTTATCAGCCCAAGATCATCGACTACACGTCCCGCAGCGCGGCCTGAGCGCCGTCCGGACGGGACAATCAGCATCTTTTATTCCGCCCAATGGGCTGAATATAGGTTCCAAGTGATTTTAGGAGGTCTATAACAATGAAATACCTGGTTCTTCTTCTGGCTACCTTTGCCGTTTTCTGCCCCCTGTTCCTCATTGGCATCCGCAAGTACACCGGCAAGCGGGCCAAGAACGCTCTGATGGCCAATGTCTGCTCCTTCTTCGGCTGCCTGGTGCTGTGCACCGTGGTGGGCATCGGCGGTGCCGCCGGCGCTGCCGACGTGTCCGTTGAGGCCGCTACCGCCTCCGCCAACGGCATCATGATGGGTCTGAAGTACATCGGCGCCGCTCTGGCCGTGGGCCTGTCCGGCATCGGCGGCGGTATCGCCGTGGCTTCCTCCGCTTCCGCCGCTCTGGGCGCCATCTCCGAGAACGACAAGGCCTTTGGTAAGGCCCTGATCTTCGTCGGTCTGGCCGAAGGCGTGGCCCTGTACGGCCTGATTGTGGCCCTGCTCCTCCTGTTCACCTAATACGACAGGCGACTGTTCACCCCGGCCGGCCCGTCCCAATGGGCGGTGCCGGCCAAATCCTCCCCCCGCGCGGGAGCCGGCACAGTCACCCTGCCCCGGCTTCCGCCGCTGTCCGCCTCCCCGGCGGGCGGCGGCGGGGTCCTCCATCCGCCGGAGGTTTTATTTCCTGACTGCGCGCCGAAAGGCGCATGGAGGTCTGTATGAAGTATTTTGTTATCACTGACAGCACCGATACCCAGGTGGGCCTGCGTCTGGCGGGTATCGAGGGCGTGGTGGTCCGCGAGATCCCCGAGGCCCGCAAGGCCATTCAGACCGCGGCGGCCGACCCGGAGATCGCCGTCCTCCTGGTGACGGAGAATCTGGCGGCCAAGTGCTCCGACCTGCTGGAGCCCCTCAAAATGAGCTGCCATATTCCTCTGGTGGTGGAAATCCCGGACCGGCACAGCACCGGCCGTTCCTCCGACTCCATCACCCGTTATATCCGCGAGGCCATCGGGGTCAAACTTTGACCTGTGTCCTCCTCTTTTAACCAAAGGAGGTTTTCTCTTCATGCCTGAATTTAACAAAAAGCTGGACCACTTTACGTCCACCCTTCTGGCCGAGGCCACCGCGGAGACCGACCGTGTCCTCGGTGAGGTCAAGGCCCAGCATGACGCTTCCTACTCCGCCGCCGAGGACAAGATTCTGGCGGAGACCTATCACTACATCCGCACCGAGGTGTCCCGCATCCGCAGCGAGGAGGGCCGCAAGGTCTCCCGTCACATGCTGGACAACAAGAAGGCCCTCTATCTCCGCCGTGAGGAGATTGCCCGGGAGGTCTTTGAGGCGGTGCGGGACCGCATCGTCGCGTACAGCGCCACCCCCGAGTACCGCAAGCGGCTGACCGAGGTGGCCCGTCAGACGGTGGACACCCTCAAGGGCGCCGGTGACATTGTCATCTGCCTGCGCCCCGAGGACATGGACCAGTCCGACGCCATCGCCGCCGCCCTGGACGGCGTGAAGGTGGAGTTCAAGGCCGACAACCGGATTCTCATGGGCGGCCTGACTGCCTCCTCCCCCTCCCTGGGCCGCCGGGTGGACGCCACCTTCGGCACCGCCATGGAGGAGCTGAACGGACATTTTGCCGAGATCTTCGGCCTGTCCCTGTCCGACGATCTGACCGAGACCGTGGAGTAAGACCGCGTCCCCGGTCCCTGATTACCTGTTTGTTGTGAGGATGATACTATGAGCCAATACGTTATCAAGGGCGTCAACGGCCCTGTTGTCACCGTCGTCGGCGGCCAGGGTCTGGCCATGATGGACATGGTGCACGTGGGTAATGAGGGTCTGATTGGCGAGGTCGTAGGCGTGAGCGGCGGCGTGACCACCGTGCAGGTCTACGAGGATACCGCCGGTCTGGCCCCCGGTCAGCCCGTCACCGCCACCGGCGCGCCCATGTCCGTCAAGCTGGGCCCCGGCCTGCTGAGCAATATCTTCGACGGCATCGCCCGTCCCCTGAACGTCATCGAGGACAAGGCCGGCCCCTTCATCACCCGGGGCATCAACATCTCCGCCCTGGACGAGGAGAAGCTGTGGGACGCCACCGTCACCGTCAAGGTGGGCGACACCATCCGTCCCGGCACCGAGTACGCCTTCTGCCAGGAGACCTCCCTCATCAAGCACCGCTGCCTGGCTCCCGCCGGCGTGGACGGCAAGGTCACCCGCGCCCTCCCCAGCGGCAGCTACAACGTCAATGAGGTTCTGGTGGAGGTCACCGACCTGTACGGCCGTGTGCACAAGCTCTGCCTGGCCCAGGACTGCCGCATCCGCACCCCCCGGCCCATGGCCGAGCGTCTGCCCATCTCCCGGCCCCTCATCACCGGCCAGCGCATTATCGATACCCTCTTCCCCATCGGCAAGGGCGGCGCCGCCGCCATCCCCGGCCCCTTCGGCGCCGGCAAGACCATGACCCAGCACCAGCTGGCCAAGTGGTCTGACGCCGACATCATCGTCTACCTGGGCTGCGGCGAGCGCGGCAACGAGATGACCCAGGCCCTGGAGGAGTTCTCCGAGCTGCTGGACCCCAAGAGCCACCAGCCTCTGATGAACCGCACCATCCTGATTGCCAACACCTCCAACATGCCCGTGGCCGCCCGTGAGGCCTCCGTCTACACCGGCATGACCATCGCCGAGTACTACCGCGATATGGGCTACCACGTGGCCCTGATGGCCGACTCCACCTCCCGCTGGGCCGAGGCTCTGCGTGAGATCTCCGGCCGTCTGGAGGAGATGCCCGCTGAGGAGGGCTTCCCCGCCTACCTGGCCTCCCGTCTGGCCGAGTTCTACGAGCGCGCCGGCTACGTGAAGACCCTGGAGGGCAAGGAGGGCAGCGTCACCGTCATCGGCGCCGTCTCCCCCCAGGGCGGCGACTTCTCCGAGCCCGTCACCCAGAACACCAAGCGTTATGTCCGTACCTTCTGGGGCCTGGACCGCGCGCTGGCCTATGCCCGTCACTTCCCCTCCATCAACTGGCTGACCTCCTACTCCGAGTACGCCGCCGACCTGAAGCCCTGGTATGACGCCAACGTGGGCCCCGACTTCGTGCCCTGCCGCAACAAGGTGGCCAACCTCCTCCAGGAGGAGGCCTCCCTGATGGAGATCGTCAAGCTCATCGGCGCGGACATCCTGCCCGAGGACCAGAAGCTGGTCATTGAGACCGCCCGTCTCATCCGCGTGGGCTTCCTGCAGCAGAACGCCTACCACGATATCGATACCTACGTCCCCCTGGAGAAGCAGCTGAAGATGATGCAGGTCATCCTGCGCCTCTACGAGGGCGCCAAGGCCCTTCTCACCCGCTCCATTCCTCTCTCTCAGCTCAAGGCCACCGGCATCTTTGAGACCCTGACCAAGATCAAGTACGAGGTCGCCAACGACCAGCTGGAGAAGTTCGCCGAGTACGACAAGCTGGTGGACGAGGCCCTGGACACCGTGGACAAGGCCAACCGCTGAGACGAGATTTTTGAGGTGATTTTATGCGCATGGAATATATCGGCCTGTCCGAGCTGTCCGGTTCTCTGATCGCCCTTCAGGGCGTGGAGGACGTGGCCTACGACGAGATGGCCGAAATCACCCTGGAGAGCGGCGAGCGCCGCTACGGCCGCGTCATCATGATTGACGGCGACAAGGTCATTCTCCAGGTCTTTGAGGGCACCAAGGGCATCTCCCTGGAAAATGCCCGCACCCACTTCACCGGCAAGCCCATGGATATCGCCCTCTCCCACGAGATGCTGGGCCGTATCTTCGACGGCGCCGGCCGGCCCATTGACGGCCTGGGCGAGATCTACCCCGAGCAGCGCCGCAACATCAACGGCGCCGCCATCAACCCGGTGTCCCGCCAGTACCCCCGCTCCTGCATCTACACCGGCATCTCCGCCATTGACGGCTGCTCCACCCTGATCCGCGGTCAGAAGCTGCCCATCTTCTCCGGCTCCGGCATGAAGCATAACGAGCTGGCGGCCCAGATCGTCCGTCAGGCCCGGGTCGGTGACCAGGACGGCGAGTTCGCCATCGTGTTCGCCGCCATGGGCGTCAAGAACGACACCGCCGAGTTCTTCCGCCGCAACTTCGAGGAGGCCGGCGCCCTCCAGCGGGTGGTCATGTTCATGAACCTGGCCTCCGACCCCATCATCGAGCGTATCCTGACCCCCCGCTGCGCTCTCACCGCCGCTGAGTATCTGGCCTTTGACCTGGGCTACCACGTGCTGGTCATCATGACCGATATGACCTCCTACTGCGAGGCCGTCCGTGAGTTCTCCTCCTCCAAGGGCGAGATTCCCTCCCGTAAGGGCTTCCCCTCCTACCTGTACTCCGACCTGGCCTCCCTCTACGAGCGCGCCGGTATGATCAAGGGCCGCCCCGGCTCCGTGACCCAGGTGCCCGTCCTGACCATGCCCAACGACGATATTACCCACCCCATCCCCGACCTGACCGGCTACATTACCGAGGGTCAGATCGTGCTCAACCGGGACATGGACCAGAAGGGTATCTATCCCCCCATCGCCATCCTGCCCTCCCTGTCCCGTTTGATGAAGGACGGCATCGGCAAGGGCTTCACCCGGGACGACCACCCCGACCTGTCCAACCAGCTCTTCGCGTCCTACTCCAAGGTGCAGGACGCCCGCAGCCTGGCCAGCGTTATCGGCGAGGACGAGCTGAGCGACATCGACAAGAAGTACCTGGAGTTCGGCAAGGCCTTTGAGTCCCTGTTCATCAACCAGGACATGGTGGACAACCGCACCATCGACCAGACCCTGGACCTGGGCTGGAAGCTGCTGAGCATCCTGCCCAAGAGCGAGCTGGACCGTATGAGCAGCACCATGATTGAGGCCCACTATGTGGAGGACGCCTACAAGACCATTCTCAACCCCGAATCCGCCGCCGGAGACGGGAAGCTCAACTAACCTGAGAGGAGGCCCGTAAATGGCCGCTGTCCTACCAACCAAAGGCAACCTGATGGCCACCAAGCGCTCCCGGGCCCTGGCTCAGACGGGCTATGAGCTGATGGACCGGAAGCGGAACATCCTCATCCGGGAAATGATGTCCCTGATGGAGACCGCCAAGGAGGTCCAGGACCAGATCGACACCGTCTTCACCGAGGCCTACGCCTCCCTCCAGACCGCCAACATCAAGCTGGGCATCTGCGACCGTATCGCCGAGGCCGTTGACGTGGACGAGAGCCTGGAGGTGCAGTACCGCTCGGTCATGGGCGTGGAGCTGCCCCATATCCCCGACCGGTCCGCTCCGGTCCGGCCGGAATACGGCTTCGCCTCCACCAGCTCCGAGCTGGACGAGTGCTACCTCAAGTTCCACAAGGTGAAGGAGCTGGTGCGCCAGCTGGCGGAGGTGGAGACCTCCATCTACCGCCTGGCCACCGCCATCAAAAAGACCCAGAAGCGGGCCAACGCCCTGCAGAACATCGTCATTCCCGGCTTCAACGACACCATCCGCTTCATCACCGAGGCGCTGGAGGAGAAGGAGCGGGAGGAGTTCACCCGCCTGAAGGTCATCAAGGCCTTCCAGAACAAGAAGCGTTCCCGCACAAGTGCCTGAGAAAGAAGTCCCCTTCCTCCGAAGGGGACTTCTTTATTTTATTTTTATTTTCTTTTATCTTAACTTTCATAAAATTAAAGTTTATATTAATATTATGAAAGTCACAGAAAGGGTGATTCGCATGTCCATTGACCGGGTTCCAGGCTGGATGGCCGGACTGGAGGAGGAAGACGCGGCCTTTATCCGCAATTTTCTCCTGTGCTCCGGCTCCCTCAAGGACATCGCCGGGCAGTACGGCGTGTCCTACCCCACCGTCCGCCTCCGGCTGGACCGGCTGATCCAGAAAATCCGGCTCAGCGAGGAGGCCGACCAGGACCCCTATGTGGCATTGATCAAACGCCTGGCCGTCAATGAGAAGCTGGACTTCGACACGGCAAAGCTCCTGATTCAGGAGTACCGCAGGCAGAAAAAGGAGTGAATTGTATGTCCGTCCCCATGTCCCTTGTTGTTCTTCTGGTCCTCTTGACCATCCCCACCTGCGTCCTTGGCGCGGTGCAGTACCTGCTCTCCCGCCTGACGCCCCCCCCCTGGCCCGGGCTGATTATCCCTGCTCTCTCCGGCATCGCTTCCGTGGCTCTGTCCCTCCTGTTCCTGTTCAATATGGTTTCCCTCTCCCCTATGGGCGTGCTGATGTCTCTTCTCCTGCTGGTCGTGCTCAATCTGCCCACCGCGGTATACATCGTCATCTACTGTCTCACCCGCCGCCGTCTCCAGTCGCAGGATGAGGTCACGCGCATGAACCTCCAGGACCTGTAACCCATATACAAAAACCGCCCGCTGTACAAGACAGCGGGCGGCTTTTTCTCTTTTTCACTTCATTCCTCTTCCTCACGGGACCAGTCCGAAATCATATGCAGTTCCCCGGAATCCATGTCCATCGCCATGTGGTCGTCCATCCGCATCAGCAGGTCCCCATCGGAATCAATTGCCATGCGGTCTGAGATGGCGTATGCAAAGTCCCCGTCGTCATAGTCAAAGAAATGCTTTCCCATAGAATACCGTTCTCCTTTCTCTTGCGTCTCCGCTGTCAAAGTATGATGCGGAATCCGCTTTGCATTATCTGATTATATACATTGTTTACGGCCTCAATATAGCATACAAAGGACGGATGGTTCACATACATATTTCCCAGCCAGACAGTATGGCCGCTACGGCTCAAGTATCCGTTTTTGATTTTCAGATACTCCTCGCGCAGCTGCGCCCATTTTCCATGGTTTTTGATACAGTCTGCCTTTTCCCTGAGTCCCGCTGAGTTCCGTACAATATTCCAGTAATACCGGTCGTAAGCGATGCTCCCTGTTTTTTCATGGATCAGTCTGTGGTAGTAGTCCGCTTCATCCCGTTTTGTGATACACACATCGATGGAAAATTCCGTTTTGTTCCCTCTCGTAAAATATATCCTTGGGCTTGCCAGGCAGGAGGTGGATTCCTGGCAGTCACCGAATCTATGTTCATTCAGCACCTCATTGAACGCCTTTCTGACGCCCTCCTTGAGTTCCCGGCCGTTATTGATGTCCTGGTATCTGAGAATTTCCAGATTGTAGTCCAAATCCACCGGCTCGTCGGCGTTCTGCAGGATGAGATTGCGCCCGCCGCTGCCCACCAGCTTGAAATTTGCCCCGATGTCATACTCGACCTTCAAGCGATGGCACAGGCTCTGCATGATTTTTCCCGCCAGGCGCCGCATTCTGTGCTCAAATTCCCTGTCATCCAAATAGTGGTACATATACCTTCTCCTTTCTTTTCCCCAACCGACCATTCAGACTTGGAATCTAAATCATTGTATTGTATCTGTGCCGGATATGATTGTCAATCCTTTTCCAAGATTTATCTGCTTATATAGAAAAAATTCTCCTGCTGTCCCAAGGGGCAGCAGGAGAATTTTTTCTTATCACTCAATAGGTTCTGGTACAGATTTCCTTGATTTTGGCCTGGAGGGACTTCAGGTCCTCAAAGGCGGCGGGGCGCCAGCCCGGGTTGCGCAGCAGGGCCGCCGGGTGGTACATGGCGGTCATCTGTACCCCCGCCTTCTCCACCCACTGGCCGTGCTCCCTGGTGATTTTGAAGTCCTCTTTGATCAGCTTCATGGCGGCAATCCGGCCCAGACAGACGATAATCTTGGGCCGGATGATGGCTACCTGGTTGCGCAGATAGCCGATGCAGGCCTCCTGCTCCACGTTGAGGGGGTCCCGGTTCTGGGGCGGACGGCACTTGACCATGTTGGTGATATAGATTTTGCTCCTGTCCAGGTCGATGATCTCCAGCATGTCGTCCAGCAGCTTACCCGCCCGGCCCACAAAGGCCTCCCCCTTCAGGTCCTCCTGCTCGCCGGGACCCTCGCCGATGAACATGACCTCAGCGTTGGGGTTTCCGGAGCCGAACACCACGTTGTGGCGGGTCTCAGCCAGGGCGCATTTCCGGCAGGCCATACACTCGGCCTGGAGCGCTTCCCAGTTTTTCATGCCTTCTCCTCCGTTTTGTAGACTTCCTTGGCGTAGCGGACGGTGGCCATGGCGTCCCTGGCGCAGCAGTCCGCGCCGATGCTGTCGGCGTACTCCTGTGTGAGCACCGCGCCGCCTACCACCACCTTGACGCCGCTGCCGCTCTGCCGCAGGGCCTTGATGGTCTCCTCCATGCTGACCACCGTGGTGGTCATGAGGGCGCTCAGGCCCACCAGCCGGATATCAGGGGCAGCGGCAGCCTCCACAATCTTCTCCGGGGCCACGTCCTTGCCCAGGTCCACCACCTCAAAGCCGTAATTCTCCAGCAGGACCTTGACGATGTTCTTGCCGATGTCGTGGATATCTCCCTTGACGGTAGCCAGCACCACCTTGCCCTGCTTCTCCTGAGGCTCACTGGCCATGGCGGCCTTAACCACCTCAAAGGCGGCCTTTGCCGCCTCGGCGCTCATGAGCAGCTGGGGCAGAAAGAGGGTCTTTTTCTCAAAGCCCTGACCCACCTTGTCCAGGGCGGGAATGAGGGCGCTGTTGACCAGCTCCAGGGGCTGTGCGCCCTTGTCCAGGGCCGACCGGGCGGCCTGGGCCGCGCCCTCCTGCATGCCCCGCATCACACACTCCTCCAGGGACAGGTCTGTCCCGGAAGCGGGCACAGCGGGGGCGGCGGTCTGGCCGCTGTACGCCCCGATATAGCCGCCGCACTGGCTGTCCAGCCCGGCAAGAGCGCAGTAGGACCGCCAGGCGCCCATCATGCCCTCGGCCAGAGGGTTGATGATGGCGCAGGACAGCCCGGCCTCCAGGGCCATGGCGAAGAAATTGGCGTTGATGATGTCCCGCCGGGGCAGGCCGAAGGACACGTTGGACACGCCCAGAATGGTATGGCCGCCCAGCTCGTCCCGCACCCGCCGGAGGGTCTCCAGGGTGACCACAGCCGCCCTGGGCTCAGAGGAGACGGTGAGGGTCAGGCCGTCAATTACGATGTCCTCCGGGGGGATGCCGTACTCAGCGGCGGTGCTGTAAATCTTCCGGGCCACCGCCAGGCGGCCCTCAGCGGTCTCGGGGATGCCGCCCTCGTCCAGGGCCAGGCCCACCACCACGCCGCCGTACCTGCGCACCAGAGGGAACACCGCCGCCATGCTCTCCGCCTTACCGCTGACCGAGTTGATCATGGGCTTGCCGTTGTAGCGGCGCATGGCACGGGCCATGGCCTGGGTGTCGGAGGTGTCAATCTGCAGGGGCAGGGGGATGACGCTCTGGAGGGCGCACACCGCCTCCTCCAGCATGGCGGGCTCGTCAATCTCGGGCAGGCCCACGTTTACGTCCAGAATGTGGGCCCCCGCCTCCTCCTGGGCAAAGCCTTCATTCAGAATATACTCCAGGTCGTGGCTGCGCAGAGCCTCCTTGAAGCGCTTCTTGCCGGTGGGGTTGATGCGCTCGCCGATGATGACGGGCATGGGGCCAATCTCCACCGCCTGAGAGAAGGAGGACACCACGGTCCGCCCCTTACGCTCTGGCGGAGTGACGGGGATGTCCCGGCAGGCGGCGGTGAGGGCGCGGATATGGTCGGGGGTGGTGCCGCAGCAGCCGCCCAGACCCCACACGCCCAGCTTGGCGATGCGCTCCATGACAGCGGCGAACCGCTCCGGGTCCACGTCGAACACGGTCTTGTCCCCCTCACGCCGGGGCAGGCCGGCGTTGGGGTTGACTACCACGGGGACAGAGGCCAGCTTCACCAGCTCCTCGGCCAGGGGAAGCATCTGCTCCGGGCCCATGCCGCAATTGACGCCCAGGGCGTCCACCCGCAGGCCCTCCAGCAGGGCCACGGTGGAGGCGATGGTGCCGCCGGTGAGCATCTTGCCGTTCTCGTCGTACACCGTGGTCACCACCACGGGCAGGTCGCTGTTCTCCTTGGCCGCCAGCACGGCCGCCTTGGCCTCGTAGCCGTCGCTCATGGTCTCAATGAGCACCAGGTCGGCGCCCGCCTGGGCGCCCACCCGGACCACCCGGGCAAACAGCGCCACCGCGTCCTCAAAGTCCAGGTCCCCCATGGGACGCAGCAGCCGCCCGGTGGGGCCCATGTCCAGGGCGATGTAGGCGTCGGCCTCGCGTCCCGCCTCCGCTCTGGCCTTCTTGGCATTGTCCACGGCAGCCCGGACAATCTCGTCCAGGTCCCACTCTCCGCCATCGGGGAATTTCAGGGCGTTAGCCCCAAAGGTGTTGGTGCAGATGACGTGGCTTCCCGCCTCCAGATAGGCCTTATGCACGGCCTGAATCCGCTCGGGATAGCGCAGGTTCCAGGTCTCGGGCAGCTCGCCGCCCTTCAGGCCCTGGGCCTGCAGCAGGGTGCCGGTGCCGCCGTCAAAAAAGAGGCGCTCACGCCCCAGTTTCTCCAAAAAACTCATAGGTTCCTCCTGTTATCTGCGAAAGGCGCAGTCGGTCTTATCGCAGGCCTCACAGCCCTGCCGGTGACAGGGCGCCGCCTGGCGGGACATGCCGATCACCGCGGTGACCGACTTCATGGGGGCCAGCAGCATCTGCTCCGTCACCGTCAGGCCGATTCTGGCCGGAGTCTGGAGCAGGGTTGTGATATCCCGCTGGTGGGCGATGGAGAAGTCCCCGTAGCCGGGGCTGAACCGGGGCCGGAGATACCAGCCCTCCCCCTCCGCTTCAAGGCGCAGCTCCTCGCAGGCATTGTCGCAGCACACCTCGATGAGGGAGGCTGCCGCGGCCTGGAGAATCACCGCCTCGCTCATCCGAACGGCGGTGGCTCTTGCGATGAGCCGGTCGGCCTCCACCCCCAGGGTAGCGGCGAAGAAGATCACCCGCTCGCAGCCCTTCAGATTACGGGACAGGCTCTTGCTCTCCACCCGGACCTCCCCCAGTTCCAGCGTCCCATCGGGCAGATGGGTGAGGGGAAATTCCCGGCTCACCCACCGGGGCGTAACCGCCTGCTCCAGCCGCCTGGCGCAGGAGCGGATGGTCTGCTCCATGCCGCTGTCCGGCGGCGTGTCTTTCCGGTAGCCTAAGTACCGGCATATCTCGCCGTAGTCCGCCTCCAGGGTCACTTCAGGACCTCCGACAGGCTGGCCTGAATGCCGGCGGCAATCTCCGGCTTGTTCATGGAGTAGATATGGATGTGGTTGACGCCGTTGGCGATGAGGTCGATGATCTGTCCGGCGGCGTAGGCCACACCGGCCTGGCGCATGGCGGCGGGATTATCCCCGAACTTGTCCACAATGGCCTTGAATTTTTCAGGCAGATAGGTGCCGGACAGCTTGCAAATACGGGCCATCTGCTTGCCGTTGGTTACCGGCATGATGCCCGCCACCACGGGGACGGTGATGCCCTTCTCCCGGATGCGGTAGAGGAAGTTGTAGAGGATGTTGTTGTCAAAGAACATCTGGGTGGTGAGGAACTCGCAGCCTGCCTCCACCTTGGCCTTCAGGTAGTCGATGTCGCTGGCCTTGGTGGGGGACTCAGGGTGGCCTTCAGGGTAGCAGGCGCCGCCCACACAGAAGTCGCCGCTGGCCTTGATCTCCCGCACCAGCTCGGCGGCGTGGTGGTAGTCATGGGCCGGAGCGCCCCCTTCCGGGATGTCTCCCCGCAGCGCCAGCACATTGCTGATGCTGCTCTCCTTCAGCTTGCCCAGCACCTGGTGGACGTGCTCCCGTGTGGAGGAGGCGCAGGTCAGGTGGGCCAAAGGCTCCACACCGTACTTGTCCCGGATGCCCGCGGCGATGCCCACGGTGTAGTCGCTGGTGCCGCCGCCGGCTCCGTAGGTCACGCTCATGAAGTCGGGCTTGAGGGCCGCAATCTCCTGCGTGGCCTTTGCCACAGACTCGTAGGAGTCGCTGGTCTTGGGCGGGAATACCTCGAAGGACAGGGTGACCTTGTCCTGGCTGAGAATGTCAATAATTTTCATGGCTGGGTTCTCTCCTTTGGGTGTGCTCAGCGCCAGGGGGCCGGACAGCCCCTGCGGCAGCTGATTCAATGCTGTTCATTATAGCACATTCCATCGGCAAAGATCACCTTTTTTCTTTCATGGAAAAATATTGAAGAAAAATAACCGTTGACAAATGTCCGTCTGCGGGCGTATAATGCCCCCAACATCACAAAGGCAACGAGAAAGACCGCCCCTCGGGCATCCGACAGAGAACGCGGGTCACCGACTGAGAGCCCGCCCCGGAGAGAAGAGATGGCGCAACACTTTTGAGCCGGCGTGCCGAGCCTCCTGACGGAGGGGTAGGTCCGCCCGTCCCCCTCCGCGTTAAGGAGTATAAGAGGTCGCGTCAATGGGGACGCCGCAACTTTGGGTGGTACCGCGGAACAGGTATGTTTCGCCCCGAAACTGCTTTGGCAGTCTCGGGGCTTTTTTCGTTTTTTGTGGTGGAATTTTTTTACTTTTTCAAAAGGATGTGAACGGTCATGATCACAGCGACAGCTCTTACCGCAGTCAAGCAGCCCGCGATCCGCGACATTATCGGAGGTGCCCTGTCTAATCAGGCCGTCTCCGTCCGTGGTATGGTCCACTCTCTGAGAGACATGGGAGGCCTCACCTTCCTGCTCCTGCGCAAGGGAGATGGGGTGCTCCAGTGCGTGTGCCCGCCGGAGGTGGATCTGGACGGCGTCACCGAGGAGTGCGCCGTGGAGGTGCTGGGCACGGTGCACCAGGAGGAGCGGGCTCCCGGCGGGGCCGAGCTGGCCGCGGCAGCGGTGCGGGTCCTCTCCCGGCCCGCAGCTCCCGCGCCGGTGCCCGTGTCCAAGTGGAAGCTGAACCTGACATTGGATTCCCGCCTCTCTCTCCGCCCTGCGGTGCTGCGCAGCCTGCGGGAGCGCAGCGTGTTCCGCATCCAGGCGGGCATCTGCCGGGCGTTCCGGGAGTACCTCCAGAGCCAGGACTTTACCGAAATCCACACACCCAAGATTGTCCACGCCGGAGCCGAGGGCGGCAGCAACATCTTCCGGCTGGACTACTTCGGCCGCAAGGCCTTCCTCACCCAGTCCCCCCAGTTCTACAAGCAAACCATGGTGCCCGTCTTTGAGCGGGTGTTCGAGGTGGGCCCCGTGTTCCGGGCCGAGAAGCACAGCACCACCCGCCACCTGAACGAGTACACCTCCATGGATTTTGAGATGGGGTATATCGACAGCTTTTATGATATCATAGCCATGGAGACCGGCTTCCTCCGCTACTGCTTCCGCCTGCTGAGCGAGGAGTACGCCGGCGACCTGGCCCGTCTGGGCGTCACCCTCCCCGAGATGAAGGATATCCCCTGCGTCCGGTTTGACGAGGCCAAGCGGCTGGCGGCGGAGAAATACGGCTACGCCATCCGCAACCCCTACGACCTGGAGCCCGAGGAGGAGCACGCTATCGGCCGGTATGCCAAGGAGGTATGGGGCAGCGACCTTGTCTTTGTCACCCACTACCCGGCCAAAAAGCGGCCCTTCTACGCCATGGATGACCCGGAGGACCCCAAATACACCCTGTCCTTCGACCTGCTGCTCCGGGGCATGGAGGTGACCACCGGCGGCCAGCGCATCCACGACTACCACCAGCAGGTGGCCAAGATGGAGCGGCTGGGCATGGACCCGGCGGAGTTTGAGTCCTACCTCATGCTCCACAAGTATGGCGCGCCCCCCCACGGCGGCCTGGGCATCGGCCTGGAGCGGCTGACCATGCAGCTGTGCGGCCTGGACAATGTGCGCCTGGCCACCCTCTTCCCCCGGGACCGCACCCGGCTGGAACCTTAAAGGGCGCATCGATTTTCTGCGGAAAATCTCTGCCGCGCTGCGGCAGGATATGCGCCCTCCAGGGGGAACCAGTTCCCCCTAGATACGCGCCTGCGGCGCGATACCCCCTCCGCTCTCCGAGGGGATTGGACGAAAGGATGCTGCTGTTATGAAAATTACCGAAGAGCTGGTGGACTACGTCTCCACCCTGTCCCGGCTCCGCCTCCCCCAGGAGGAGAAGGCCAAAATGGCCGGTGAGCTGGAACAGATCGTCACCTATATGGACACCCTCAACACCCTGGACACCGACGGCGTGGAGCCCATGAGCCACATCTTCCCCCTGAAAAACGTGCTCCGTGCTGACGAGGTGGTCCCCTCGGCGGACCGGGAGGTTCTGCTGTCCGGCGCGCCGGACAGAGACGAGGAGACCTTCCGGGTGCCCAAGGCTGTGGAATAAGGAGGGTTTACTGTGAAAGAACTGCTGGAACTGAGCGCCCTGGAGCTGGGCGCGGCCATCAGGGCTGGGGACGTGTCCATCGCTGAGGCCACCCAGACCGCCCTGGACGCGATGGCGGAGCGGGAGCCCTCCCTCAACTGCTTCATCACCGCCGCCGGTGAGCAGGCCATGGCCCGTGCCCAGGCCCTCCAGGCCGGGGTGAAGGAGGCAAAAAGCCCCCTGTACGGCGTGCCCATGGCCATCAAGGACAACATCTGCACCAAGGGCGTCAAGACCTGCTGCGCCTCCAAAATTCTGGGCGACTTCACGCCCCCCTATGACGCCGCCGTGACCGAGCGCCTGACAGAGGCCGGATCCGTCTCCCTGGGCAAGCTGAACATGGATGAATTCGCCATGGGCTCCACCACCGAGACCTCCTTTTACGGTCCCACCCGCAACCCCTGGGACACCGACCGGGTGCCCGGCGGCTCCTCCGGCGGAGCGGCAGCTGCGGTGGCCGCCCGTGAGTGCTGGTTCGCCCTGGGTTCCGACACCGGCGGCTCCATCCGCCAGCCCGCCTCCTTCTGCGGCGTCACCGGCATCAAGCCCACCTACGGCACTGTCAGCCGGTACGGCCTCATCGCCTACGCCTCCTCCCTGGACCAGATCGGCCCTCTCGCCCGCTCTGCCGCTGACTGCGCCGCCGTGCTGGACGCCATCCAGGGCAAGGACAGACGGGACGCCACCTCCCTGGACGTTTCCACAGGCGGCCTGCTCTCCAGCCTGACCGGGGATATCAGGGGCATGAAGATCGGCCTGCCGTCCGACTGCTTCGGCGAGGGTCTGGAGCCCCAGGTGGCCGATGCCGTCAAGGCCACTGCCGCCGTGCTGGAGGCAAGAGGGGCCAGAGTGGAGACCTTCTCCTTCCCCCTGATGAAATATATGGTGCCTACCTATTATATTATTGCCTGCGCCGAGGCCAGCAGCAACCTGTCCCGGTATGACGGCGTGAAGTACGGCTGGCGTGCGCCCGAGCACGAGGACCTGACCGACCTCTACTGCCGCACCCGCACCGAGGGCTTCGGCTCCGAGGTGAAGCGGCGCATTCTGCTGGGCACCTTTGTCCTCTCCTCCGGCTACTACGACGCCTACTACAAAAAAGCCCTCCAGGTCAAGGCCCTCATCAAGGAGGCCTTTGACAGGGCCTTTGAGCAGTACGACCTGCTGCTCACCCCTGTCTCCCCCACCACCGCCCCTAAACTGGGTGAGAGCCTCAGCGAAGCGCTGAAGATGTATCTGAGCGACATCTACACCGTGCCCGCCAATCTGGCGGGTCTGCCTGCCCTGTCCATGCCCTGCGGCTTTGACGGCGGCGTACCTATCGGCGCCCAGCTCATCGGCCCGGCCCTGGGTGAGGCGGCCGTTCTCAACGCCGCCCACGCCTTCCAGCTGGACACCGATTACCACAGACGTTCCCCCTATGGGAAGGAGGTCAAATAATATGACCTGGGAAACCGTCATCGGTCTGGAGACCCATGTGGAGCTCTCCACAGCCACCAAAATCTTCTGCTCCTGCACCACTGCCTTCGGCGGCGCGCCCAACACCCACTGCTGCCCGGTGTGCACCGGCATGCCGGGCGCCCTGCCCGTGCTCAACGAGAAGGTGCTGGAGTTCGCCGTCAAGGCCGGGCTGGCCCTGGGGTGTGAGATCACCAGGAAGAGCCGCTTTGACCGGAAGAACTACTTCTACCCCGACCTGCCCAAGGCCTATCAGATCTCCCAGCTCTACCTGCCCATCGCCCGGAACGGCAGGGTGGACATCGGCGGCGGCAAGACGGTGGGTATTCACGAGCTGCACATGGAGGAGGACGCGGGCAAGCTGGTCCACGACCCCTGGACCGACCAGACCTGCTGCGACTACAACCGCTGCGGCGTGCCCCTCATCGAGATTGTCACCGAGCCCGACTTCCGCACCGCCGGGGAGGTCATCGCCTATCTGGAGCAGCTGCGCTCCACCCTCCAGTACCTGGGCGTGTCCGACTGCAAGATGCAGGAGGGCTCCCTCCGCTGCGACGTGAACCTGTCGGTGCGCCCCGCAGGCTCCACGGAGCTGGGCACCCGCACCGAGATGAAGAACCTCAACTCCTTCAAGGCCATCTCCCGGGCCATCCAGTACGAGAGCAGGCGGCAGATTGAGCTGCTGGAGGAGGGCAAGCGGGTGGTTCAGGAGACCCGCCGCTGGGACGAGAACAAGGACGCCACCTACGCCATGCGCTCCAAGGAAAACGCCCAGGACTACCGCTACTTCCCCGACCCCGACCTGCCTCCAGTGGAGCTGTCGGAGGGCTATCTGGAGCGTCTGCGTGACGCCCAGCCCGAGATGGCTCCGGCCAGAATGGAGCGGTATCAGCGCCAGTTCGGCCTGCCCGCCTACGACACCGAGATGATCACCTCTCAGAAGGCCCTGTCCGACTTTTTTGAGGCCATGGTTGAACTGGGCGCCCCCGCCAAGCAGGCGTCCAACTGGATTATGGGCGAGGTGCTGCGGGCCCTGTCCGCCCGGGGCATGGAGGCGGCGGATATGCCCCTCTCCCCCGCCACCCTGGCCCGGCTCATCGCCCTGGTGGCGGCGGGCAAGCTCAACCGCAACACCGCTGTCACCGTCTTTGACGCGGTGTTTGACAGCGACGGCGACGTGGACGCCTATGTGGCGGAGCACGGCCTGGAGCAGATTCAGGACGACAGCCTGGTGGAGTCCGCTGTGGAGCAGGCCTTTGCCGACAACCCCAAGTCAGTGGCCGACTACCGCGCCGGCAAGGAGAAGGCCTTCGGCTTCCTGGTGGGCCAGGTCATGCGCCAGCTCAAGGGCAAGGCCGACCCCAAGGCCGTCAACGAGGCGGTGCGCCGCCGCCTCAGCGGAACAGAACTGTAAAACAGAGCCCCCGGCACAGTTCTGTGCCGGGGGCCCACAGCCTGCCGAAAGACTTCTTTCGGCAGGCTGCTTCTTTAGTCTCCGTCTTTTTTCTCGTCCTCCGGCGCAAGGGGATGCCATGCCGGCGGCTCCCTGCGGCGGGCAAACAGACCCTTTATCCAGCCCAGCAGCCCCTCCACCATGTGAAACCACAGGTTGCCGACGATCACCAGTATCGTAAGGGCCAGCACAATCCCGCCCAATTCACCCAGCGGCATGGCGCCTCACTTCTTCGCAAAGCGCTCCGTAAAGAACGCCGTGAAGTCGGCCAGCTCCTGCTCCTGGGACACGTAGACATAGAGGCTCTCATCCTCCAGCCAGTCATAGGCGTTGATGGCGATATAGCCCCTTTTGTCGGGATAGATGATAAAGGCGTCGGTGGGGTACTTGTTCCGGTAGGCCTTCAGAATCTCGGACCGGCGGTACCAGGTGGGGTCGCCGCAACCGGACAGGTCGGGAACCGTGGGCACCACCACGATGGTCTCCTCCGCCTCGTTCCAGCCCACAATCAAATTGCCTATTTTGGTCTTGCTGCCGTGGACAAAGCCATAGTTGAACCGGCTCACATCCTCTGTGTAGCCATAAATCAGCTTGTAACTGTCCCCGTTCTCCACCACCTGGTTGAACAGCCGGCGCATCTTTCCGGCGTTGGCTTTGCTCTTCTCCATGTCAACCTCCGGACCCTTGAAGAGCTTACTGAAAAATCCCATGCTTTTTTCCTCCTGAATAATCTATTTGAGCAGACGGACCGGCCGTCTCTTCTCTTTAAAATAAAAACTTTTTTGAAAATTCATCTTTATTCTATTTAAAAAGAACTCCGCCTGAATGGGGCAGAATCTGCATATTCAGGCGGAGCTGCACGGTTTACGCTCTGAACGTCTCCAGGCAGTTCACAATGGCTTCAATCTGTATGGCCGCGGTTGCGTCGGCGGCCTCGGGGACAAACAGCGGCAGGGTCTGGGGGATGGCCCGGCGGAACACCATCACCGCCAGGCTCAGATTGGTAAACAGCGCGATCCGCTCCCTGTCCGCCCTGATGCCGAAGCACTCCAGAATACCACCGAAAAGGCGGGCCTGCTTTTCCCGGAAAAGCTGATGGCTCTCTGCCGACAGGCGGCGGAACAGCATCTGCTGCTCCTCAACGGTCAGCACCGCAATTCCGTTCTGCTCGCCGTAACAGCAGGTATGGAGGAACTGTCTGACCCCCTCCCGCCAGCTCAGGGCCGGGTTGTCCATCAGAGCCCGGGCATAGGCGAGGATTTTGGGCTGCTGAAGATAGAGCGCCTCCACAATCAGATCCTCTTTTGTGGGGAAAAAAGTGTAGAAAAAGGTGCGGGAAATGCCTGCCGCCTGATAAATCTGCTCCACAGTGGTGTGCTGAACGCCCTGCCGGGCCATCAGCTCCAGCCCCCTGGTGAGCAGTGTGTTCCGGATATTCTCCCGGTCCTCCTCCGAGTAGGACACCTTCGGCATGTTCCTCTCCCCCCTTTAAAAATAAATTATCATTTTTGTCTTTATTGTATCACGTCAGCTTATCTGCTGCAAGCGGCAAAACCGATCTCGCCGCCTGAACAACGGGCGCCTCCGGCTGTACCGGGGGCGCCCATATTTTTTACGATTCTGTTTTGCGCTCCTGCCCCTTCGAGCAGATTACTCCTTCATAATCACGACGGCCACAGGGGTGGCGTTCTCATCTCCCAGGACGCCGGTGTAGGTCACCTCCACCCGGTCGCCCTCGGCAAAGCTGCTGGGATCCACTTCCTTGTCAAAGTCGAAAATCTGATACTCACCGTCGTCGGTCAGCAGGACCATAAAATCCTCTATCCGGTTGATCACGCCGCTGACGGTCTTCTCCTGCGTCCCCTCCACAGCGGTCTCTGTATTCTTGGGCTGGCTGGTGCTGGGGGCCTCACCCTTTTTGCAGGCGGCCAGGGAGAGCAGCAGCGCGGCGCTGAGCAGAATTGCGGCAATTCGTTTCATATCAAACATTCCTTTCTGTTTGCGGTCCCCCTGTCCGGGGAGCTGTGCCTCTATTATAAGTCTGGATTATGTAAATTCAATATAGGCCGCCTTACCATTCGTAAAGGTTCCCTTCACATTTTCTTCCCATTCAAAAACCGGTTGACAGCATTGTCTACATCATGTAGACTATAATTGACTACAAGGAGTAGACAGAGGAGGTGTTCCCATGAAGGACTATCAGCTGGGGGCGGTGGAGTCCCGCTTTGCCGACCTGATCTGGGCGGGCGCGCCCATTGCCACCGGGGAACTGGTGCGTCAGGCGGATCAGACCCTGGGCTGGAAGCGCACCACCACCTACACGGTGCTCAAGCGGCTGTGTGAGCGTGGGCTCTTCCAGACCCGGGACAGCGTGGTCACCGCTCTCATCTCCCGGGAGGAGTTCTACGCCATGAAGAGCCGCCGCTTTGTGGAGGAGAGCTTCGACGGCTCCCTGCCCGCCTTTCTGGCTGCCTTTACCGCCCGGAAAAGGCTCTCTCCCCAGGAGGTTGAACAGATCCGCCGCATGATTGACGCCTGCGGAGAGGAGGTGGACCCATGAGTACCCTGTTCTGGAAGCTGCTGAACATGAGCATTTCCGCCGGGTGGCTGATTCTGGCGGTGATGGCCCTGCGGCTGCTGCTGCGCAGGGCGCCCAAGGGCCTCCGGTGCGCTCTGTGGGGCATTGTGGCCCTGCGGCTGGTGCTCCCCTTCTCTCTGGAGAGCCCGGTCAGTCTGATTCCCAACGGTGAGACCGTGTCCGCCTCCGTGCTCAGCGGCGGAGCGCTCCAGGTCAGCACCGGAGTGGACCTTCTGGACAGGCCGGTCAGCAAGTACCTGGAGCCCTCGTCCGCCGTGACAGCCACTGCCGGAGGCGGCATCCACTCCATGGAGCTGCTGAGCTGGCTCTGGCTGGCGGGTGTGGCCATTCTGCTGGCGTACGGCCTGGTCAGCTGGCTGCGGCTGCGGCGCAGGGTGGCGGAGGCCGTCCCCCTCCGGGACAATCTGTGGCTGTGCGACCACATCCCCACCCCCTTTATCCTGGGGCTGTTCCGTCCCCGGATTTACCTGCCCTCTGATATGGCGGAGGCGGACATCCCCTATGTGGAGGCCCATGAGCGGGCCCACCTGGCCCGCCGGGACCACTGGTGGAAGCCGCTGGGCTTCCTGCTGCTGGCGGTCTACTGGTTCAATCCCCTGGTGTGGGCGGCCTATCTGCTGTTCTGCCGGGATGTGGAGCTCGCCTGCGACGAGCATGTGGTGTCCGGCTGGGACGCCGGAGCCCGGCAGGCCTACTCCCAGGCCCTGCTCGCGTGCAGCGTATCCCATCCCACACTCTCCGCCTGTCCTCTGGCCTTTGGGGAGGTGGGCGTGAAGGAGCGGGTCAAGGCCGTGTTCCACTGCAAAAATCCCGCCCTGTGGGCCATCCTGGCCGCCGCCGGGCTGTGCGTGGCGGTGGCGGTCTGCTTCCTCACCGACCCGGAACAGCTCACCCTGGACAATATCAAGACAGAGCGCGGCTATGCCATCACCAGTCAGACCCCTTATATTCTCACCCTGTCGGTGCCCAAGGACGTCCTGACCGAGGACTGCTACACCGGAGAAGGACAGCTTTTCAAGGAGAATGAAGTCCCCGCCTTTCAGAACGACACCACAACCATCTATCTGGAACGGGTCATGCCCGCCAATGAGGGGGACGAGTATCTCTACTTCATGTTCGACTTCTCTTACCAGCTGCCCGAGTCGGGCACCATTCTGCTTCCCTGGCAGAAATCAGAGGATGGCTATGTGTCCTTCAGCTATGAGCCCAGTGAGACCCTGACCGATGACAACACCATCTACCCGGATGCAGTTTCCATGCGTAGTTTAGGCCCCGGGCAACAGTTCGCCTTCTATGTCCGGACTGATGCGTGCAGGGCAGCCAGCGGCACGCTGGAGCTTCAGTCCATCATCTGCAACGCCCTGACCTATGTCCGGCTGAAGCCGGGCCAGGCAGCGCCCTCTGGCGTGCAGGAGACCCAGATGGTCGCCGATGTAGCCGATGTAAACAACACGATTGCCGGGCTGCTGGCTGAGATTGCCTCCTCCCCGCAGGAGGCATCCAGCACGGCGGCCTACCTCTCCGCCCACCCCGAGGCCCACCAGCAGCTGCTGGACTACGGGGACTTCACCCTGCGGTACTGCTTTTCTCAGTTCCTGATGGGTGGTCAGACCGGCCTGGAGGGCGGGCTGATGTGGTACCTCATCTGCGAGCTGGCCCCCGAGGCGGAGCAGATTCCCCCCGCCGGTTCAGGACAGGACTGCTTTGACGCCTGGCTCTCCTCCGCCCGGGCGGACATGGCGGAGCACGGGGCAAGCTGGATGGAGAAACACACCCCCGGTGCCCTCATGCTGCTCCAGGCGTCCAACGGATAGTCCGCCGCGAAGGCGGTCGGTTTTTGTTCCTCCTGTCACCGTCCTCCCGGCGGCGGCATAGACTGCTCCAGAGCCCGGCGCCAGCGGCACGGGCTCCCGCAGACCATGCGGCATCCTTCAGGAGGTAATCATTTTATGGCCGATATCCAGCAGGATCTCTTAGGTCTTCAGTACAGCCCCAGCTTCTCCCTTCAGGGTCTCCAGGAGGAGGACGTCAACCTGACCCTCCCCCCTGCTCCCAGTACCTTTGCCACCGTCTTCGGCACCGTGACAAACGGCACCGACCCCATCCCCGCCGCCACCGTCAAGCTCTTTGACAGCGCCGGTCTGCCCTACCAGCATACCATCACTGCCGCTGACGGCACCTACACCCTGGACGGTATCCCCGCCGGCACGTACAGCGTGGCCGCTGTGGCCGAGGGCTACGTGATGAGCACCGCCGTGGGCGTCACCGTGTCCGACGGCAGCACCACTGAGATTCCTCTGGTATGTACGGCGGATGCCACTCTGGCCCTGGGCGCCATTGCGGGCACCCTGACCATCTTCGGCACCGCCAACACCCCGCTGGGCGGGGCGAAAATCACCCTGACCAACGCCGCGCTGGAGACGGTAGCCACCACCTACACCGCCGCTGACGGCGAGTTTCTGTTCTACGATGTAGCTGACGGTGTGTACACCCTGCGTGCCTCCGCCCAGGGCTATCTCACCACCGCCCCCATGACCGCCACCATCCTGGGCGGCTCCACCGTCAACCTGACCATGGCCATCCAGGTGGACAGCCAGACCTACAACGGCACGGTCAGCGGCATCATCACCGACCAGAACGGCGCGGCGGTGGCGGGCTGCTTTGTGGGCCTGTATCAGGTCACCACCATTGGCGGCGTCACCACCGAGCAGCTCATCGCCGGTACCAAGACCAACGCCGAGGGAAAGTACCTGTTCGGCGGCGTCACGGACGGTCAGTATCTGGTCAAGGCAAAGGTAAGCCAGTAACCTGTCCCTCCTCCCTGGAGCACAGCCCGGTCTTCTGTCTGACCTGCGGCGGAGAGGCGGAGCAAAACCTCCGTCTCTCCTTCCGTAGGGAGCTGTGTCTTGTCCGGGTGTGTGTATCCGGCTGCTGTCCCTGGGACAGCGTGACGCTGCAGAACTGGAAGGGCTGCTTTCAGTCCTCCCGGCAGCTGTGTGCCTGCGGCCAGGTGTTTTTCACCGCCCTGCCGCCAGGCCCATACCTTCTCACCCTTTGCAGAGGCCGGGCAGGCGTCCGCCTGCTGCTCTGCCTGCCTCCCGGCGGGCAGATTACCCTGTGCCACGACCCGGCCACCGGCTGCTGCCGGTGGTACAGACCGCCTGCCCGTAGCTTTCCACTCTGTCCTCCGTAGTGCGATAAAAAGAAAACAGCGGCCCGTCAAACCTGGTTTGACGGGCCGCTGTTCCTCTCTTTTCCTCAGGACTGGCTGTCCGACTCCTCGTAGAAGCAGAACCGGTTTTTGCCCTGCCGCTTGCTCTCATACAGCGCCAGGTCAGCCCGTCTCAGGTAGTCGGCATACTTAACGTCGGAATCGCACACATAGGTCAGGCCGATGCTGCCGGTGACAACAGGGTCCGGCGTGCGCTCCAGCGCACTCAGCAGGCTGTCCACCCGCTGCTCCAGCCGCTCCCGGCGGATGCCGCCCCGGATGAATACCAGGAACTCATCCCCGCCCAGACGGCCCACAAGGTCCTCCTGCCGGAAGGTGGAGGTGAGCACCCGTGCCACGGTCTGAAGGGCTTTATCTCCCTCCAGATGGCCCATTTTGTCGTTAATCTGCTTGAAATTGTCGATATCCATTATCATCAGTACGCCGCAGGGGCTCTGCTCACACTCGTTCAGGCACCGCTTGACCTCCCGCTCGAAGGCGGTGCGGTTATACAGGCCGGTCAGCGGGTCCCGGTCGGCGGCCTGTGCCTGGGCAAACTCCCGCTCCTTCTCGGCGTTGATGTCCTTGAGGTAAATGAGGGTATATACATTCCGGGTGGTGTCCTCCCGGAAGAGGTAGATGGTCAGCTCCACCCAGTGCAGCGTCTCACCCACAGGACGGCGATAGCAAAAACGGCTGCTGGTCTCGCCCCGGGCCAGCATCTCGTTCCACACCGCCGGGTCGCGGTAGCGTCTGAGCCGCTCCAGGTCCTCCTCGGACAGCATGGAAGCCAGCTGCTGCTCCAGCACCTCGATAAAGTGGCGGGAGCTCTGGCGGTAGTCCTGCTTGTAGACCCGCCACAGGCCCCCCACTGACTTGAGCTGGCCGCTCTCCAGATCCACCTCCGCGTAGGCGATGGTCTCGGACAGCATGGTGTGGTAGAACTTGCGCATGCGCATGTACTCCAGCTCCATGACACGGTCGGCGCCGATGGGCTCCAGCACGGCGATAGCCGCCTCCTGTCCCTGCTCTTCCCGGTCCAGCCGCTGGGTGGTCAGCTTGTACCACTCGTAGGTTCCGTTCTTGGACTTGAGCAGCAGCTCCTGGCGCTCCGTCCCCTCTTTCCTGTGCAGCCCGGAAAAGGCGCTGCGGAATTGTTCCATAAAATGGGGATGGACAATTTCACTGTCAATCCAGCACTGGGGGAAGTTGGTCTCGTGGGTCTCCTCTCCCAGCAGCAGGGTCCGCTCGGTGTGGAAAAACATGGTCTTTTCCGCCGCGTTGTACTCAAAAATATCCCGCACGCAGGACTCAGGCACCAGCTTGGGACGCTCCATGTCGTTGACGATGCGGTGGTAACCCTTCAGGCAGATCATGCCGTTCTCGTCCTGGAAGCGCATGCCGGTGCAGCGCACCAGCACATCTCCTCGCTCGGGATGCCGCCAGCTGTACTCCAGCTGAACAGGCCGCTCCGAACGGGTCATGGTCTGAATCGACTCGTCCACATAGCGCCGGTAGCCGTCGTTGACCCTGCTGTACCAGAACTGATAGCACTCCTCCGGGTCGGGAATGCCGGCGACACCCAGAACATGGAGCATGGTGTCGTTGGCCACCATCTCATGGCGCTTTCCCTCCCGGTCAAATCGGATGACCCACAGGCCCAGGCCCAGCATCTCAAAGACGTCGTGGTAGTTGGCCCGGAGCAGCTCCCGGTAGCGGCTATCGTTGCGCTCCTGGTGGATGCGGTCCAGCAGGAAGCTGGACAGCACCCTGATCTGGGCGTCGTCATGGATAGAGTAGCGGGGATTATCCACGCCGATAAAGGCGATGGTTTTGTCTCTGTCCCGCACCGGCACGGCAATGAGCCGGTTAATGCCCTGAGCCTCCAGAATCCGCCACTCCTCTGGGCTCTCTCTGCGCAGGGTGTCCAGATTGAGTATGAGCACCGAGCGGTCATGGTCGAAGAGGTCCATCCAGCGCTTCAGCGCATGGGGCGGGACATCCTGCAGGTTTCCAGCCTGGGGTGTCACGTTGGGCGCGCACCACTCAAAGGTGTTGGCCCAGCAGCCCTCACACTGAGGACTTGGCGCAAAGAGATAGGCCCGGTCCGCCTGATAGAACTCCCCCACCGAAGCCAGCACCCGGTTGACCGCCTCGCCGTAGTCGGCGTGCTCCGAGAGGGTCTTGGTGTAGCCCGCGATCTTCTGTGCAAAAATCAGACGCTCCTGGGTGTTGCGGCTGACCACCTCATGCTTGGTAATGTCCAGCGCCACCTCCATCCGCAGCTGCTTGCCCTGAAGGGTGATAATTTTGTCCTTGAGCAGAAAGTGCCGCCCGCAGTACTCATTCTGTCGGTCCCAGATGTAAAAATTGTCCCGCTTCAGCATGGAGTTGGTACAGAAGGAGCAGGGCTCATCCAGCCCCTGAAGCGCCTTGTAGCACTTCCGGCCCCGGTAATCCCGCAGGCCCATCAGGCGCTGTCCGGCCGGGTTGATGTAGTACAGCTCATAGGTGTCCATGTCGCTGATGTAGAAGATGTCGTTCTCCGCCTCCAGAATCACTTTGGCCAGCTCGTCCTCCGACCAGTCGATGGCGGAGGAGATGTCCGAGACGTGGAACTGGCTGCGGTAGGCGTTCTCCCGCTCCATCCGAGCCTGGTAGCTGGGGCTGTCCGGCTGCAGATACCGCTCCTCCAGCTCCTGAGGCGTGCAGGGCTTGGAGAAGAGGAAGCCCTGAAGCAGCGCGGGATGGAGTTCCTCCAGAACCGTCAGCTCGTTCTCGGTCTCCACACCCTCGCAGCACACTCGGATCTGGCAGCTGTCCGCCAGCTCCAGCATGTTGCTCAGCAGGCGGTAGTTATACACACTGTGCTGGATATTGTTGACAAAGCAGCGGTCGATCTTGATCTCGTCAATCTCCAGTTCCTTCAGCCGCCCCAGGCTGGAGTAGCCGGTGCCGAAGTCGTCCACCGAAATCTCAATGCCGCTCTTCTTCCACTGAAGGAACAGCTCGTTGATGTGGGGATAGTCCAGGAGCTGCATACTCTCAGTGATCTCCAGGGTCACCGCGTCGCCGGGCAGGCCGCTCCGGTTCACCGCGTCCAACACCTTCTGGACGATGTTCTCCTCACACAGCTGGGTATAGGACACGTTGATGCTCATGTGGAAATCAGGCACCTGCTTGCGCCACACTCTGCACTGCTCCAGCGCAGTGTCCAGCACCCAGATGCCCACCGGACAGATCAGCTTGCTCTGCTCCAGAATGGGCACAAACTCAGACGGCGGCACGTTTCCCCGCCGGGGAGAGGTGTACCGCAGCAGGGCCTCGGCGCCATAGAGTCGGTATGTTCCGGAGAATACCTGGGGCTGGTAGCACAGGGAAAAGCCTCGGAAGCCCTCCTGAATGCTCTTGGTCAAATCCTCCTTTAGCTCCAGGGTGGCAATTTCCTTCTCATAGTCCTCGGCGGAAAAGAACATCAGCCGGTTCTTTCCCTGGGCCTTGGCGTGGTCCAGGGTGTTCTCCGCGTACTGATAGAGGGTCTCGGCGTCGGGCACCATGTACTCCCGGAAGGGCACGCAGCCGCCCGACAGCGTGCACAATCCCTCCAGCAGCCGCTGGGCCCGGGCGAACACCTCCGCCGCCTGTCCGGCGTCGACATCGGGCAGATTGACCGCAAAGCAGTCGCCGTTGGTGCGGTAAATCCGCTGTTTCCCGTCCGCTGCATACTCCAGGGCGTCGGCCACACGCCGGAGCACCGTGTTCCCCTGCTCCCGGCCCTGCTTCAGGTTGATGGATTTCAGGTCATCCACACCCACCAGCAGCAAAAAGCCGTCCCGCTCTCCGGCCAGCAGCTCTCTGCTCTCCTGCTTGAGCTGGTTCATGCCAAACATACCGGCAAAGCCGTCAGCTCTGCCGTTGGTGGCCATCTCTGAGATACAGCCGATCACCCACAGCGGCTGCCCCTGCTGGTCCAGTTGGCTCTTGCCCCGGCTGCTGATCCAGACCACGTCGCCCTGCCGGTTGATAATGCGGTACTCCAGCCTGTGGACCTGCTTTTCGCCTCTGCGCAGCTTTTGATAGGCCTCCCGCAGCAAGGGCAGATCCTGGGGATATACCATCCGGCACCACTCCTGAGGCGTGACATACTCCCGGCCATCTTCCATCAGGCAGTAATTTTTACCAATATTTTTGGAAAAATAGATTTGATCGGCCTTCAGGTCAAAAAAGAAATAGTGGTCGCTGGTGCTCTCATTCAAAAAATCCAACACACTGCGGCATGTATCCACCGCATACTGCCCATCCAGTTCAATATTCATGGTTACCTCGCAAGCCATTGGTTTGCATCCGCACGAAATCTCCCCACCCACGCCATCAGGCGGCAGCACAGACGCGGTACCCGCGTCTCGCTTGTCTCCACAGCCGGAAACTGGAATCATTCCGGCTTGAAAGGCAGATTCCTGTGCCATGTCTATCAATTTAGTGGTATTTATTCTACCATGCTTCCCATCTCCCTTCAAGGCTCTTTTTCCGTGCCGTCAAAAAACGCCGCCCCCACCTCTTGTGCTGCGCGGCGGCCCCATCCACGCGGAAAAGGCCCGGGCGTGGACTGCCTGTCTTGCCGTCCGCGCCCGGGCCGTCTTTCGCCCAAAGGGTTATATGGTCAAGGTTCCGTTCTCATCTTCAATCAGGAGCAGAATCTTCTCCTCATTGCCCGTCTGGGCGTTTACATAGACGATATAGTGCCGCCCATCCTCCAGCTGGCACTTGAACTCGTGGCAGAGCACCTCATACTTGCCGCTGGTGGGGATGAGGACCAGCTGGTGGGAGAGGCACTCCAGCTCCGGGTCCAGCACGGCCCGGGCCGTCTCCTCCGAGACAGCCGGGGTCTCCAGCGTCCGCTGGGCGTGGTTCATCAGATAGCCGTCCGCCTCAAACCCCACAATGCTCCCGTTGTCCAGGGCCACCGCCACCTTGATAAGGTCGGGGTAGCAGAGCACATCCCCCTGCCGGGCTGCAAAGTTGACGGTGAGGATGTTATTTTGATTGATATAATAAGTGGGCTCCATGTCCCCGTAGCCCTGCTCCGCCAGGAAGGCCCGGGCCGCCTCCACGCCCTCCTCCGCCGTGAGGGACGCCTCCCCCACCGGCCGGGAATTCATCAGCTCGGTCACCTTGCCGCCCTGGCGGGAGACCTCAATATAGACCTCTCCGCCGTCTACCACGGCGGAAAAGCTCCAGTTGGGAATGGCCCCATCGCCGCCGGACAGGGGATTGAAAATCTCCGGCTTCAGGCCCATGAACGCCCCTGCGGCTGCCTGAGCCTCCTCCTGGGTCACCTCCTCCAACCCCTCCAGCGCCCTGGGCTGCTGCTGGGTGGAGAGATGCTCGGAGAAGGGGCCGTCGTAGATGAGGGTGGGCACCTCGGGGAAGTCGGCCTCCACGTTCTGGAAGCTGCTCCCCGCCGCGTCCCCCGTGGTCTCCTGGGCCTGGGCCAGCCGGGCCTGAGCCTGCTCCAGGTCATCCAGGGTAATGGTGCCGCTGTGAATATCGGCCTGCAGGTCCTGGAGCATCTGGGAGAGCTGGCTGGAGGCTTCTGCCAGGGCGCGCAGGCTCTCCTTCTCCTCCTCCGTGGTCCCCCCGCCTACTGCATTGCTCTTGGACAGCGCCGCGGCATAGTCCCCCACCTTGGCCACGAAGGACGCGGTCTGGGCCAGCTCCACGTTGCCGTAGGGCAGCTCGCCGATGGCCATCTGGGCGGACATGGCCCGGCCGAACAGCTCGGTACACAACTGGGCCAGTAAGGGCTGTGACGTGGCATAGGCGCTCTTCTGCAGCGCCGCGTCCATCTCCGCCACCGCGGTGGTCAGCTCGGCAAATGCGTGCTGGTAGGTGTTGTTGACAATGTTCCGGTAGGCCTCCGCCCTGGCGTGGCTCTTGAGCGCCGCGCCGCCGGTCACCGCAAAGGCCGCCGCTGCAAAGCTGACGAACAGCGTCTTTGCCCGCCGGCTGCGGAAAAATTCCCTGGTCATGAAAACCGCCCCCTTTGGACCTAGTTTGATCCAAAGGAGGCGGTTCTTTTCAGGTAATTTTTGCTGCTTTACTTTTCAGATGCCTTGCTGAGAAAACGGGTGAGAATCTGGGCGCACTCAGCCCGGGTGGCCGTGCCGCCGGGGTTCAGGACGGTCTGCCCGCCGGCGGAGGCTCCCTGGATGAGCCCCTGCTCCACCGCCCAGGCCATGGCCTGAGCCGCATAGCCGGAGACCTGGTCCCGGTCGGGATAGGTCTGAAGGACGTCCTCCGCGGGGGCCGCTCCGCCCTCATAGCGGAAGAGCATGACCGCCAGCTGTTCCCGGGTGATGGCCTGGTCGGGCCGGAACAGGCCGTCTGTGCCGCCGGTAACCACGCCGTTCTCCGCCGCCCAGGCCACTGCGTCGCTGTACCACAGCCCGGACGCCACATCGGCAAAGGCACTCTCCCCCTCTGCCGCCGGGCTGCCCGCCGCCCGGTAGAGGATAGCGGCCAGCTGGGCCCGGCTGAGCACCGCGCCGCCGTCAAAGCGGCCTTCACCGGTGCCCTCCATGTAGCCCATGCTCAGCATGTAGTCGGCGCTGTCGTGGTACCAGACGCCGGCGGGAATGTCGGTGCAGGCGGCAGCGGGGCAGGCCACCTCGTCCAGGGCCGCCTTGGCGTCCTCCAGGGCGGCATTAATCCGGGCGGCGGTGTACGCGCGGGAGATTGCCGCTTCGCCGTCCTCCACTGCCTCCGCTCTGCGGGCCGTGACGTAGGCGCAGTCATCCGCCCGGGCCAGCCCGGCGGCGTACTCCTCCAGCGCCTGCTGGGCCTTCCGGCGGTTTTGCAGCAGCAGCCCGTAGCTGCCGTTGTCCATGGGCTCCAGGTTCTCCACCGCCTCATCCAGGGCCGCGGCCGCAGCGTCCAGCTCCTCCTGGGAGCCCTGGCCCTTCAGCAGCGCCCTGGCCCGCGCCAGCGCCTCCTCGTAGGCCTCCACGGACGCCTCCGTCATGCCGTCCAGGGAGACCTTCTCAGCCCGCTCTACCGCCTGGGCCAGCGCCTCCTTGTCCAGAGGCGTGCCGTCGGTCTCCACCACGATGTCCGCCGTGGTCTGGGCCAGTACATTGCCCTCGCCGTCCAGCAGCTGGGCGGTGGCCTGATGGGTGCCCCGGGGCAGGTAGTAGATGTCATAGGACCACTGGCCGTCCCGGCCCAGGGGCAGGACCGCCTCGTATCCGTCAAAGACCAGCCGGACCTGGCTGCCGCTCTGGGCCGTGCCGCCCAGAACAGTGGGGAAGGCGGTGACAGAGGACTTGATGGTGATATTGTCGTAGTCCGCCTTCATGCCGCTGGTGTACAGGCCGCAGGGGCCGGTGGCCAGCGCCGGGACGCTTCCGCTGCCGTCCGTGATATCAAAGATTTCTTCCTCATCAATATAGCAGGTGAAGTGGTTTCCCTGGACGACCACCTTGAAGCGGTAGGTCTCCCCCGCTTTCAGAGTGTAGTCATCCCTGGTCTCATTAATGTCAAGCTTATTGTCCGCCCGTTTGAGGAACCGCAGGCCCGTATCGGGGGTGTACACAAAGAGGTAATTGTTGTTGCTGTCGTTGTAGCGGAAGGTGATGCCGAAGGTCTTTCCGCTGACCATGGTATCCGGCGTCACGTCGGCCTCAATGGTGTAGTCCGTGCCGATTCCCCGGCTGGTGACGATGGTGCCCCGGCCGCCGTTGCCGTTATAGGTGAGGGCGCCGTCCGCGATGGAGTAGGCCCCCAGGTGGTCGGTCCAGCCGCTCAGGTCCCCGCTGAAGTCCTCGGTAATATCGGCGGCGGGGCTGAGAATCCGGATGCTGCTGGGCTCCACGGTGACGGACACCGGGTCCGTGGTCACGGTGACGGGTGTGCCGTCCCGGTCGGGCAGGGTGATGTCGGCGGTGATTTCCGCCGTTCCGGCGGATTTGGCGGTGATGACGCCGGCCTCATCCACCTCCGCCGTCTCCGGGCTGGAGGAGTGGTAGACGATCTCCGCATCGGCCAGGTCGGCCACCGAGCCGTCGTCCAGCCGGGCCTTCAGGGTGGTGCCGGTGGTCTCGCCCACCCACAGACTGGTCTGCTCCGCCTGGATGGTGGCCGTGGTCAGGGCGCCGGTACCCTCGCCGCCCCGCAGCTCATAGCTGTGGCCGGCGGTGAAGGGGAACTTGATGGAGCCGTTGACCTCGTTGTAGGTAAAGTCCACGGTCTCCTTGGCAGTCAGGTCGTACACCTCCAGGGCAGAGACGGCCCAGCCGTCGTTGTTGTTGGTGATGGTGGAGGTGGTCTTGCCGTCAACAAAGGTGTACTCATAAACCGAGCCCTTGCCGGCCACGGGGAACACCTCGGCGAAGTAGTAATCCTTGTTCTTCATGTCCTCGCCGATGAGCACGCCCTTGCCGCCGATAAAGGCGGGCATCATGTCAATGGGGGACTCCCAGTCCTCCAGCAGCAGGGGGCCTTCAAAGACCTCGCCGGTGTCGTACTGAATCCACCGGCCCTCGGGCAGGTACACGTCCCGGCTGGTGGCGGTGGTGTGGTCAGTGCCGAAGAGCGGGGCCGCCAGCACGGACTCGCCCAGCATCCACTGGAACATCCGCTTCTCGCTGTTGATCATGTCGTAGGTGTTCTCATCATCGGGATAGGCGATATAGAGGGGGGTCATGGAGAGAGGGTAGCCGGTCTCATAGCTCTTGAGAGCGGCGTCATAGATATAGGGCGCGTAGGTGCTGTGCCAGTTGATGGCCTTGAAGGCCGCGTCCTTCATCTCCTTGTTGTCCATCTTCAGCACGTTGACGCCCACGGACTGGCTGGGGCACAGGGCCGCCATGTAGGCGTTGCGGACGATGTAGTTCTGATGGTTGGGGTCGTGGACATTGGCCCCGGTACCGCCGATGATGTCGGGGTACACGTTGGACTGGCCGCTGGCCGCGTAGGCCAGGGCGTTGATGACCATGCGGTCGGGGGAGTTGTTGAAGCTGTTGTTTTTGTCGCCGTAATTGGCGTCGTTGATGCGCAGCACGTCGCCGGGCAGGCAGTAGGATGCGTTGCGGACGATGATCAGGTCGTCCTTCTCCTCGGCCATATAGGCCAGCAGACCGTTCCAGTTGTCGTCGTGGTGGGAGGGGCTGTTGGTCATGTTGTCTTCCTTCCAGCCGTCCACGCCCCACAGGTCGGCCATGTCGGAGAACCACTTCACAGCCTCCGGGTTGTCGCCGTCGATGAGGCCCACGGTGCCCCGCTCGATGCCTCCGGTGGGGTACTTGGAGTTGACGGCGTAGACGCTGCCGTCGTCATTCTTGACGAAATAGCCCTTCTCCAGCGCCTCTTCCACAAAGTAGCCGTCCACTGTGGGGTCCCACTTGCCGCCGTACTCCGCGGGCAGCTTCAGGTGGTTGCGGATGCCCAGCAGCAGCTTCATGTCGTTGTCCTTGAAGAACTGCTTGAGCTCATTTGGCTTGGGGAAACGGGGGTTGGGCAGGCCGTCAGTCCGCCCGTCGGGGTCTTTCGTATTGTCCCACATGCCGAAGCTGGTGGTGGTACCCTCCAGGGCCTTCCGGTCGCCGGTCCAGAAGCCGGAGCCGATGACGCCCCAGGTCAGGTCATAGCCGCTCTCCAGATAGTCGGTAAGGGTGTCCATCACCGAGGACTGGTAGGCGTTCCAGCCCAGGGAGCCGAAGGCCTCCCACCCCAGGCCGAACATCTCATAGTGGGGCTTGGTGTCCTGGTAGCCCGCCGCGTTGCGGACCGCCTTGTAGTCGCCGTAAATCTCCTCCATGGTGCCGAAGAAGTAGTACAGGCCGTCCACCTTCTCGGTCTTATAGGCGCCCAGCAGGGTCTGGTCGCCGGTGATGGCCACCCGCTTGTCGTCGGTCTCAAAGAGGACCTGGGCAAAGCCCAGCTGAGGGGCGATGGAGAAATTGCTGATAAAGCGGGCGGTGGAGTTCTTGTTGGTAAAGTCCCCGGCGTTCAGCCGGTTCACCCCCACCACGTTGGAGGTCTCCCGCACGTCCATGCCGGTGTTGGTGTGGGCGCCGTAGTCCCCCAGGCCGTACATGTACTCAATGCCGCCCGCCAGCCGGGCGTCGATGACGTAGTACTGCTTGCCCGGCTCGGGCTCGGGCTCAGGCTCCTCCGTGCCGTCGGTGACCTGGGCCTTGCCGCTGACCACGGTCCAGGCCTCCTCCAGCTCGCCGCCGGAGAAGTCGGCTTCAAAGAGAGGGCCGTCGCTGCCTGTCACGGCAAAGCTGTCAATCCGGCTGGTGGTGTCCACCGTGCGGATGCCCGCCTGTCCGGCGGCAAAGGTACTGTCCTGGGCGGTGAGCAGGGGCTTGCCGTCCACAGAGCAGGTGATGGTCCCGCCCTTCAGCTCTGCCGTCAGGGTGTAGGTCTTGTCAAAGGAGTAGGCCATCTTCTCACTGGCCAGCACGGTCTCCGTCCCCGCCTCCATTTTGTACAGCTCCATGGTCTCCTGGGCGGCGAAGCGGAAGCCGTAGTAGTTGTCGTCCTGGTAGCCGAACACCAGGCCATGCTCCGTCAGCTCGTCTCCGCTCTTAAAGGAGGTCTGCGCCGTGACGGTATAGCTGGTCCATCCCGCGTCTCCCACCGCCATCAGGCCGTTGGGGCTGCCGGTCAGCTCCAGCCAGTAGGAGGAAGGCTCCGAGGCAGCAGGCCGGGACAGCTCCAGGGTCTGAGCGCCCATCACCCAGACAAAGTCCTCCTTCACCTGGTCGGCAGTGTCGGTCTCAAAGCCGTTCTCATAGTACACGGTCCGGCCGTCCACACTGGTGACCCGGAAATTGTCGAACCAGGCGTCCATCTTGTCCGCCCGCAGGCCGGGTGCGCCGGTAATCTGGGCATCGCTGGCCTCCTCGTCGGTCACATCCACCACCAGGACGTCGTCCACATAGCCCCTGATATTCTTCCCCTCGCACACCAGCTTCAGGTCATACCACTGTCCGGGCTGGATGTCCACTGGAACACTGGTCTGAAAGTCCACCGAGTTTCCGTCGTCCTTGAGCCGCTTGAGCATCACGCTGCCGTCCTTGATGAACAGCAGGTGGAAGGCGTTTTTGGCGTTGAAGTGGGCGTAGATGCCCGCCGAACGGGTCCCGCCCTCGGGCAGCTTCACGCTGGCCTCCACGGCGTAATCCCCCGCCGGGAAGCCGTCGATGCCTTCGGTGTTCAGCTTCCACACCGTGGCATCGGCGGCGCTGGCGCTCCCCTTTACCAGCAGGGAGCTGCTCGCTCCATCCTCCGCCAGAGTCTCCACGGGCACGGTCAGGGTCTGGGCCTCTCCGGCCTCCTCCTGTGCCTTGGGGACGATCTCAAAGTTGACGTACCGCTCCGCCAGGTGGAGCTTTACGTCGGCCTGGGCGCCCTGGCTGTTGGTCACCAGGAAGGAGACCGTGTCGCCCTCCGTGCCCAGATACTGGCTGCTCACCACCGGGTAGGATGTCCCGCCCGTGGGGCCGAAGCAGATGCCCGACTCCTGGTGGGCGTCCACAATAACGGTGCCGTCCGGCCGGTAGAAGCCGTACCGGAAGCCGTCTTTCTCAATCTGAATGGTGTAGTTCTCCCGCTCCACCACTACGGTGGTCTTAGTCTCGGTCACGCCGGAGGTGTCCGCCGCCCAGGCAGGCGGCATGAGCATCCCCAGCACAAGTGTACAGGCCAAAATGAGTGACAGCGTTCGTTTCATCTTATTCCCTCCTGGCGCCCCGGCGCAAATTTGATAGAATCAGCTTCCTTTCTCCGGCCCACTCCCTGTCTGGCATGCCCCCTCCATTCCAAATGTTCTATTTAATCCAGAATTATTTCCTTCTTCTCTGTTTTCTCCCCTGATTTTCTCTTCTTCCATCCATCTTTTGGACTTAGTATACAAGACCTGTGCAGGATTTTCCTTGAATTATCTGCATTCTTATCTGGAATAATCCGCACAAAATTTTGCCGCCTCCGGGCATATGCCCGGAGACGGCAGTCTCCTCTGTTGTGTTTTTATCTCTCAGTCTCCGGGATTGGCCTTGCCGGTGGCGGCGTCAATATGGATCTTCCACACCGCGGTGCGGGGCAGCCAGGCCTTCGCCACCTCGTCAAACCGGTCCATGTCTCCGGGGCAGTGCCGCAGGCAGAGCAGCCGCAGGGCCTCCACCTTCTCATCCAGCTCCGCCACCTCAGCAGCGGTCCCTCTGGCCAGGACGGAGGAATACCGGGCGGTAAATTTCCGTGGCACCGTCTCCGCCTCCCCCACAAAGGCCATGGCCACTCTGGGGTTGGCACGCAGGGCGTCCACCTTCTCCCCCTCCGGCGCACAGTGGAAGTAGATATCCTCCCCGCTGCGCACCGGCGTCACCGGCACGCAGTAGGGCAGCCCGTCCGCCCCGGTCATGGACAGCACCATGTATGCACAGCTGTCCATCACCTGGTGGATAAATTCCGTTCCCTGCTCCCGTTCCTTTCGTCTCATGGCCTTCATCCTCTCTGTTTTTTCTCCATCATATGCGCAGGACCGCAAAAATTCAAGTCTCTTCTTCCCGTCCGCTTCCCCGCTTCTGTGAAACGTACACGAAAGCCGCCGTTCCCCCACCCTGTTTTCTTCTCTAATGTGAAAATCGTATTTTAATTTGTCCCTAACGATTTACAACCGGAAATATTTGCGGTATTCTTTCTCTGTAAATAAAAATCCCGTCCTTTAGCGGGCAAAATATGTTCTGTATGCAACACTGAAGAAACACAAGGGGGATCTAAAAAAGTATGAGAGGCGTTGAAACGCGTATTCAGGAGATCCGGCACAGAATCTTCCGTGAGGTGGCCCGCATGGCCTACCACACCGAGTGGCCGGTGGACAAGCGCATTGAGGAGCTTCCTTATAAGATTATTCCCGGCGAGGTGGGCAACTTCCGCAACGACGTGTTCCTGGAGCGGGCCATCGTGGGTGAGCGGCTGCGTCTGGCCATGGGCCTGCCCTGCCGCAGCGCGGCGGAGCACGCCCCTCTGTCCGACAATATCGAGGCCGCCGACCGGGACGAGACCTATTACACCCCGCCTCTGATCAACGTCATCAAGTTCGCCTGCAACGGCTGCGCCGAGAAGAAGGTCATAGTCACCGAGGGCTGCCAGGGCTGCCTGGCCCACCCCTGTGAGGAGGTCTGCCCCAAGGACGCCATCAAGCTGGACCGGTACAACGGCCGTTCCCATATCGACCAGGACAAGTGCATCAAGTGCGGCCGCTGCGCCGACGTGTGCTCCTACAAGGCCATTATCATCCAGGAGCGGCCCTGTGCCGTGGCCTGCGGTGTGGATGCCATCCGTACCGACGTCAACGGCAAGGCCGAGATTGACTACGACAAGTGCGTCTCCTGCGGCATGTGCCTGGTCAACTGCCCCTTCGGCGCCATCGCCGACAAGTCCCAGATCTTCCAGGTCATCCGGGCCATCCAGTCCGGCGAGCGCGTGTATGCCGCCGTGGCTCCCGCCTTTGTCGGCCAGTTCGGCCCCAAGGTCACCCCCGGCAAGCTCCGTGCCGCCATGAAGCAGCTGGGCTTTGCCGACGTCTTTGAGGTGGCCGTGGGCGCTGACCTCTGCGCCACCCAGGAGGCCGAGGACTTCATCCGCGAGGTCCCCAACGAGCTGCCCTTCATGGGCACCTCCTGCTGCCCCGCCTGGTCCGTCATGGCCAAGAAGAGCTTCCCCGACCACGCCAACTGCATCTCCATGGCCCTCACCCCCATGACCCTGACCGCCCGCCTCATCAAGCACAACCACCCCAACGGCAAGGTGGTGTTCATCGGGCCCTGCGCCGCCAAGAAGCTGGAGGCCATGCGCAAGAGCGTCCGCAGCGAGGTGGACTTCGTCCTGACCTTTGAGGAGATGGCCGGTATCTTTGACGCCAAGCACGTGGATCTGGCCACCATTGAGGAGGACCCCACCGGCGTCAACGACGCCTCCACCGACGGCCGCAACTTCGCCGTGTCCAGCGGCGTGTCCCAGGCCGTGGTGAACGTGATCAAGGCCCGCTACCCCGACCGTGAGGTCAAGATAGCCAGCGCCGAGGGCCTGCGCGAGTGCCGCAAGATGATGAAGGACGCGGTGGCCGGCAAGTACCCCGGCTATCTGCTGGAGGGTATGGCCTGCCCCGGCGGCTGCGTGGCCGGTGCCGGCACCATGCAGCCCATCAAGAAGTCCCAGGTGGCCGTCAACCTCTACGCCAAGCAGGCCAACCACAAGACCTCCAACGAGACCGAGCACATCAAGGAGCTGGACAAGCTGGTGGACTAAAGTCCCCAGGCTCCCGCTGCCCTATATCGTTTCGGAGCGCCTCCCAAGGGAGGCGCTCCGTTTTTTCTTTTCCGGGCATACGGCCCCTTTTTCCCCTGTTCCGGCCCCGCTTTCATCGTTTCTCTCCCCTTCGCCCGTTTTTCATGGGCCCCATGATATGCGCCTGCCGCGGGAATGGCAATCCGCTCCGCACCAATCCCCCGCCCGGTCCATAGTATGGCGTGAGGGGTATCCAGCCCTTCACTACTCTATCGGGAGGTATTTCCATGCCTGAAAAGGTTATGCCCGGCCCCGTGCAGGACTCCGCCTGTATCCGCGAGGCCGTCTGTATCCATACCAAGAAGATCTTTGATTCCTGCCGGGATAAGGACTGTATCGAGGATCTCCGCTTCTACCCCACCCAGAGCTCCCAGTGCGCCATTGACCGTGCTGTGTCCATCCGTGCCGGTCAGGCCGAGCTGCTCTATGTGTACATCGACGTGGAGCCCATCGGCTTCAACCGCGGCTTCTTCACCGTAGACGTCCGCTACTTCTACCGCGTCACCGCCGACGCTTTTGTGGGCGCCGCCCGGCCCGTCCAGGTCTGCGGCCTGTGCGTATTTGACAAGCGGGTCATCCTCTTCGGCAGCGAGGGCAGCGCCAAGGTGTTCTCCTCCGAGGCCGCTCTGGGCGCCATGGACGAGCAGAACATCATGAAGACCAATCTGCCCACCGCGGTGGTGGAGGCGGTGGACCCCATCGTGCTCAACATGAAGCTGGTGGACGTGTGCGAGTGCCGCCCCTGCTGCGACTGCGAGCTGTCCGACATTCCGCCCTGCATCTGCTCCTGCTTCGGCAGCGACCTGTGCTTCGGCAACGAGGGCAAGCGGGTCTATGTCACCCTGGGTCAGTTCTCCATCATCCGCCTGGAGCGGGACACCCAGCTGCTCATGCCCGCCTACGACTACTGCATGCCTGAGAAGGAGTGCACCTGCGGCGGCTGCGAGGACGATCCCTGCGAGATCTTCCGCCACGTCCAGTTCCCCGTGGATGAGTTCTTCCCGCCCAACGGCGCTGTGGGCGGCTGCAGCTGCGGCTGTGGTTGTGAGCGTCCCGAGCGGGACTGCGGCCACGGCGACCGCCCCGACCGCTGCCCGCCCTCCGGCGGCAAGTGCGGCCGGAACTGAGCACCCTGCCCCAATTCATGGAGAGAGGGTCCGCAGCCTGCGGACCCTCTCTCCATGCCCTGTAAACTGTTTTCAAGTCATTTCACCCGGTTCAGTACGCATTAGCTAAAATCCCTTCTGTCCGCTTTTGAAAATTCTTACATTTTATATATGACAATTACCGGAAAATTGTTGTAGAATAATTGCAGCAATTCATAAAACACGTCTGAACAAATGGACTGGAGGAATTTACACATGATCGCTGGTGCGAAGCGTCGCGAGGCCGCCGTGAAGGCCGCCGAGGAGAAGACCGCCGCCAAGGCCGTGGAGGCCGTGGAGACCAAGGCTGTCAAGGCTGAGGCTGTGGCCAAGAGCGAGCCCGTCAAGGCTGAGCCCGTGGCTGAGGCTGCCCCCAAGGCTGCCGAGAAGAAGACCGCCCGCAAGACTGCCGCCAAGAAGACCACCACCAAGAAGGCCGCTGAGAAGGCTGCTGAGAAGACCGTGGAGCCCAAGACCACCATCATTCTGGAGTACTGCGGCCGTCAGGTCACTGAGAACACCATGATCGCCGGCGCCAAGAAGGTGTGGGCCGAGGCCGGCCACACCGAGGCCATTGAGACCATGGAGCTCTATGTCAAGCCTGAGGATGGTGCCGTCTACTGCGTGATCAACGGCGATCCCGCCGGCAAGTTCTGCTACTAATCTCCGCCTTAAAAAAAATCCGGAACCGCGCTCTGCGGCTCCGGATTCTTCTTTTTTGCTCTTTTTCTCTCCCGTTATGCGCCGCCCTGTCTCTTCAGCTCCTGCTTGAGCCTGCTCAGCGTCACAGGGGTCATATTGAGAAAGGACGCAATGTACTTATTGCTGATTTTGTCGCTCAGCCCCGGATAGGCGGCCCGGAACCACTGGTAGCGCTCCATGGCCGTATACTGGTACACCGCAATTTTCAGCTCCCAGTGGAGTCTGGACGACTCCATGATAAGCTGGCGGTACAGCTCTGACAGTGCCGGATATTCCCGGAGCATACGGTTGACCTCAGGAATGGCAATCCGCACCATCTCGCACTCGGTGAGCGTCTGGATGTCGATGGGTGCGGGCTGGGTGATGTCGGAGCTCGGCATAACAGGTGAGCCGCATTTGAATACCAGACAGTCCGTGATTTCCTTCCCGTTCACATCGGAGAGCACGCCCCGCGCAATTCCCTGCATGAGAAAATAGACGTGGGTCGGCACATTTCCCTGCCGAATCAGATACTCTCCCCTTTTCAGTACCCTCGTCTCTGATACACGGAGCGCCTCCTGCACCAGTGCCTCATCGGAGATCCCAAGGGCCTTCTGAAAAAAATCAATCAGCAGCAACCCTCTCCCCCCTTCCTTTCGTGGTGCTTATTATATTACAGGCTCTCCTTTTTTATCGCATTATCCCATGTTAATTTTCCCAATTATCATGGGAATTGCGGGGATTCTGTATTTTCACTTAAAGCAGACACCCCCTGCCGGAAAAAACCGGCAGGGGGTGTTATGTGATGATGACAGGTACTCCGCGCCCCGGAATATCTGCTTACATTTTAGCCAGAATGGCCTCCAGATCCTCTTTGGAGTAGTGATACACCCTGTCGCAGAACTGGCAGGTGAGCTCCGCCTTGCCCTGGTCGGCGATCAACTCCTCCAGGTCCTTCTTCCCCATGCTGATGAGGGCACGGGTCACCCGGTCCCGGCTGCAGTAGCAGCGGTACTCCACCGGGCTCTCCTCCAGCACCTCCATGTCGAAGTCGGACAGCACCTGCAGCAGCAGGCCTCTGGCGGTCATACCGTCCCGGAGGGCGTCGGTCACCGCGCCTACTCGGGCCACCCCCTGCTCGATGGTGCGGATCACGCTCTCGTCCGCGCCGGGCAGCAGCTGGATGAGGTAACCGCCGGCGCAGAGGACGGACTGGTCGGTGTCCAGCAGGACCCCCAGGGCACAGGCCGTGGGGATCTGCTCGCTCTCCAGGAAGTAGGCGGCGATGTCGTCGGCAATCTCGCCGGAGAGCAGCTCAATGGTGCCCACATAGGGCTCCTTCATGTTCAGGTCCTTGATGATGGTGAGGGAACCGGCGCCCACGGCGGCCCCCACGTCCAGCTTTCCGGGCCGCTTCCGGGGCAGGTCGGCCGCCGGGTTCTGGACATAGCCCCGGACGTTGCCCTCGCTGTCGGACACGGCGGTGATGCCGCCCAGAGGGCCGTCTCCCTTCACCCGCAGGGTGAGGGAGGCCGCCTCCTCCTTGAGCTGGTTGCCCATCATGGAGGCCCCCATGAGGGCGCGGCCCAGGGCGGCGGTGGCGGTGGGCAGGGTCTTGTGAATCTGGCGGGCACGCTCCACCAGAGCGCCCGCCGTAATGGCGGAGGCCTTCACCGGGGCGTCCTTGGCCAGCATACGGATAATCTGATCAGACATAAATGGTTTTGTTTCCTTTCTCTTCCGTCGAAAAAGGTATGGGCACCTTTTTCGAATAAGATGCAGTCCGCTGCCCGCAGCATTTGTCCCCATTCAGCAGACAAATGCCGCACTTGCGGCCTGAGAAGTATTTTCTCCGACGCTCATGTCACCGGAGAAAATAGATTTCACTTGCTTCGCGCCTGCGGGCGCGAACTCTGCGAGGCTTTTTTCACAGACCAAGTGGCTGTGTTCAGCCCTTTTTCACGGCGGTGAAGAAGATGCGCTCCTCTCCCGGCACGGGGGCGCGCATTTTCAGGCAGCCGTGGCGGCGGATGCGGGTGAATCCCGCCTCCCGCAGGTATTCCTCCAGCTCGTCGGGCTCGTAGGCGTACTCCTCATGGACCTCCTCGCCCCTGCTCCAGCGGCCGTCCTCCTCCAGGCGGAAGATGTCCATGCCGTAGGTGCAGATGCGCCGCCGGGGGGAGTACTCCGCCCGCCAGACACAGTATGCGTCGTCGGTCTCGTCGATAAACATGCCGCCGTCCAGGCCCCGGAGCTTGTCCGGCGTGTTAATGTCAAAGAGGAACATCCCGCCGGGCATGAGGAACAGGTGGACCCGCTCAAAGGCCTTTTTCAGCTGTCTGGGATTGGTCACATAGTTGACGCTGTCCAGACAGCAGACACAGGCGTCAATGGTGCCGTACAGGTCCAGCTTCTCCATGCTCTGGCACAGGAAGATGGGCGGTTCGCCCTCCAGGTCCCGGCACTTCTCCGCCGCCACCGACAGCATTTCCGCCGACCGGTCGGCGCCTATCATCTCGTAGCCACGGCCCATCAGCTCGGCCGTCAGGCTGCCGGTGCCGCAGGCCAGGTCCAGCACCGTGTGGATGGGCAGGGCGCTGCGGGCAAAGTGCTTCTCGATGTAGTCCGCCCAGCGGCTGTACCGCACGTCGGTGGTCAGCTCATCGTAGCACCCGGCCAGGAACTCATAGCTTTCCATCGGCCTTCAGCTTCTCCTTCACCCGGGGCAGCACGGTGGTGTAGCCGTCGGCGCCGTAGTTGAGGGACCGGTTTACCCGGCTGATGGTGGCGCTGGACGCGCCGGTCCGCTCCAGGATGTCGTTGTAGATCATGCCGTTGGACAGAAGAATGGCCACCTCAAAGCGCTGCTCCATGGCCCGCAGCTCGGCCACTGTGCACAGGTCGGAGAAAAACTTCTTGCACTCGTCCAGGTCTTTGAGGGTGAGGATGGTCTCGTAGAGAATATCGCTCCGCTCCTTCTTTTCACCCTTGGTCATAGGCTGACAGCCTCCTTTGGTAGATTTTGGGGTTTGCTTTCTTACTTTATCGTTTTATATTTTACTTCAGTGAAGCATGAAAGTAAACATATTTTGTCCGTTTTGCAGGGAAAATTTCACCACAGGCTGCCCCGCTCGTGGAAGGACCGCTCGCCCGGCTCGGGAATCAACGGATGACGCTCCATATCCTCCACAATGGCGTACCGCGGACCCCGGGACACTGCCTGGACAAACTCCTCCACAGGCCCCTCGTCCCCCTGGACCTCCATTTCCACGTCGCCGTCCTCCCGGTTGCGCACCCAGCCGGTCAGGTCCAGCCGTGCGGCGGCTGCACAGGTGAACCACCGGAACCCCACGCCCTGGACCCGTCCGGACACCCGGATATAAAACCGTACCATGCCGTATCCCCCTTTCTTTTTTAAGCGTAGCACAGGGAAAAACTTCTGTCAAACCGGCATCTCCGGCATAGAATGGGGCAAACTGGTCTGGAGAAGGAGGGGCGGCCATGGAGCTGGAAAAACGCCGTGTGGAGTTTGTTGAGGTGCGTTCTGTGCCGGAGGAGAAGGTGCTGACGCTGGAGGAGGAGCCGGTGCTGACTCTCTCCCTTCGCGTCCCAACCCTGGAGGGGGACACGCCGCCGCTGCGGCGGATTGGCCGGTGCTTCGCCCGGCAGGCCCAGGTCTGGCGGGCACGGTGGGAGGGTCCGCTGTACGCCATGGCCTGTGCCGCCCTGACCGAGGCCAGGGAGCAGTCCCGGCCCTTTGTCCCCTGGACGGCGGCGCTGGACTTCACCGTCACCCGCTGCTGCGGCGGCGTGCTCAGCCTGCATACCGACGCCGCCGAGCGCCACGGAACCGCCCGGCCCCTGCTGGTCCGCTCCGGCGAGACCTGGGACCTGTCCTCCGGCACCCCGGTCTCTCTGTCCTCCCTCTTTCCGCCCCGCACCCGCTGGCGGCAGCAGGTGCTCTCCGCAATCGAGGAGCAGTGCGCCGGGCGGGCCGCCTCCGGGGAGTTCCTCTTCTATGAGGACTGGCCCCGCCGGGCGGCGGCGGACTTCGACCCGGACAATTTCTATCTGACGGAGGACGGCATTGTGGTCTTTTACCCCCTCCATACCCTGTGCCCCGCCGCCGAGGGCATCCCGGAATTCCCCCTCGCCCTGCCGGAGATTTCTCAGTGACGGACACTGTTTTCCATCCTCTTCCGTCCAAGGCGGACACCTTCCTGTTTTCGAAGAAAAGTTCCGTGTAAATCGTAATTATTTTTTACAGCTTGTCAATACAAGCTGTAAAAACGTCCATATGGCGCGTTCCGCCGCGCCATGGACTTATAAATCCAAGCGCACGGGCGCATTGCGCCCGTATGCGCGTAAAAAATAGCGCGAGGCGCTATTTTTTACATTTTGTCCCTTGTAATCTGAAAAACACCGGGATATAATATCGTCCGTCCGTGGGAAAAGGCCAATGCGCGAATCCCCGCGGCAGGAGGCACTACTATGGTCAAAGCAATTGTAGGCGCAAACTGGGGCGACGAGGGCAAGGGCAAAATCACCGACCTGCTCGCTGAGGAGTCCGATGTGGTCATCCGCTTCCAGGGCGGCGCCAACGCAGGCCATACCATCATCTGCGATTACGGAAAGTTCGCACTGCATCAGCTCCCCTCCGGTGTGTTCTACCCCCACACCACCAACATCATCGGCAACGGTGTGGCCCTGGACGTGCCCAAGTTCGTCCACGAGCTGAAAACCCTGACCGACGGCGGCGTGCCCGCTCCCCACATCATCGTGGACCAGCGGACTCAGGTGCTGATGCCCTATCATGTGCTCCAGGACACCTATGAGGAGGAGCGCCTGGCGGGCGCCGCTTTCGGCTCCACCAAGTCGGGCATCGCCCCCTTCTACTCCGACAAGTACGCCAAGATCGGCATCCAGGTCTGCGACCTGTTTGACGAGAAGCGGCTGATGGAGCGGCTGGAACATGTCTGTGTCATCAAGAACGTGCTCTTTGAGCACCTTTACCACAAGCCCGCTCTGGACCCCAAGGAGCTGTTCAGCACTCTCATGGGCTACCGGGATATGATCGCTCCCTATGTGGGCGACGCGGTGGCTTTTGTCCATCAGGCCCTGAAGGATGGCAAGAAGATCCTGCTGGAGGGCCAGCTGGGCTCCATGAAGGACCCCGACCTGGGCATCTACCCCTTCACCACCTCCTCCCACACCCTGGCCGGTTACGGCTGTGTGGGCGCCGCGGTGCCTCCCTCCGCCCTGACCGAGGTGGTGTGCGTCACCAAGGCCTACTCCTCCGCCGTGGGCGCGGGCGCCTTTGTGTCCGAGCTGTTCGGCGATGAGGCTGACGAGCTGCGCCGCCGGGGCGGCGACGCCGGCGAGTTCGGCGCCACCACCGGCCGTCCCCGCCGTGTGGGCTGGTTCGACGCCGTGGCCACCCGGTACGGCTGCATGGTTCAGGGTGCCACTGAGGTTGCCCTCACCGCCATCGACTGCCTGGGCTACCTGGACGAGATCAAGGTGTGCACCGGCTACGAGATTGACGGCAAGGTCACCACCGACTTCCCCGTCTCCCCCCTGCTGGACAAGGCCAAGCCGGTCTACGAGACCCTGCCCGGCTGGAAGACCGACATCCGGGGCATCACCGAGTACGGCAAGCTGCCCCAGGAGGCCCGGGACTACGTGGACTTTATCGAGAAGCACATCGGCGTGCCCGTCAAGACCGTGTCCACCGGCCCCAAGCGCCACGAGATTATCCGGCGCTGAGCTGCTTTATTCCCACTCCAGAACGCCCCGGCCAGAGACCGGGGCGCTCTGCTGTGTATAATTCTCCCCCGTTTTACGTATTTTCTTCCGCTGCGTCAGAATTCTCTATTGTGCGGCGGGCGGAGCTTGTAGTATAATATATTGTAATATTGCCGGGCGGTTCCTGCCGCCCCATACAGAAATCTGAAAATTTAGGAGTGTTTTTCATGAGCCGGATGGTCGGTACTGTTTCCAGAGGCGTTCGCGCCCCCATTATCCGCAGCGGCGATAACCTGGTTGATATTGTCACCTCTTCCGTGCTGGAGGCCGCCAAGGACGACGGCTTCACCGTGCGCGACCGGGACGTCATCGCCCTCACCGAGGCCATTGTGGCCCGCAGCCAGGGCAACTACGCCACCGTGGACGACATCGCCGCCGACGTGCGCGCCAAACTGGGCGGCGGCACCGTGGGTGTCATCTTCCCCATCCTGTCCCGCAACCGCTTCGCCATCTGCCTGCGGGGCATCGCCAAGGGCTGCAGCAAGATTGTGCTGATGCTCTCCTACCCCTCCGACGAGGTGGGCAACCACCTCATCAGCCTGGACGCCGTGGACGAGAAGGGCATTGACCCCTACAAGGACGTGCTCACCATGGAGCGCTATCGTGAGCTCTTCGGCTATGAGAAGCACCCCTTCACCGGCGTGGACTACGTGGAGTACTACCAGAACCTGATTCAGGAGTGCGGCGCCGAGGTGGAGATCATCTTCGCCAACGACCCCCGTGCCGTCCTGAACTACACCAAGACCGTCCTGGCCTGCGACATCCACACCCGCAAGCGCACCAAGCGCCTGCTCCAGGCCGCCGGCGCCGAGAAGGTCCTCACTCTGGACGACATCATGACCGCCCCCATCAACGGCAGCGGCTGCAACGAGACCTACGGCCTGCTGGGCTCCAACAAGGCCACCGAGGACAAGGTGAAGCTCTTCCCCCGTCCCTGCCAGGACCTGGTGGAGGCCATCCAGGCCAAGATGCTCGCCGAGACCGGCAAGCACGTGGAGGTCATGGTCTACGGCGACGGCGCCTTCAAGGACCCCGTGGGCAAGATTTGGGAGCTGGCCGACCCCGTGGTCTCCCCCGCCTACACCGCCGGCCTGGAGGGCACTCCCAATGAGCTGAAGCTGAAGTATCTGGCCGACAACGACTTCGCCGCCCTGTCCGGCGAGGCTCTGCGCGACGCCATCAAGGAGCAGATCCGCAAGAAGGACGGCAGCAGCCTGGTGGGCAACATGGTCTCCCAGGGCACCACCCCCCGCCGCCTTACCGACCTCATCGGCTCCCTGTGTGACCTGACCTCCGGCTCCGGCGACAAGGGCACCCCCATTGTCTATATCCAGGGCTACTTCGACAACTACACCACCGACTGATTTTCGGTCTCTCCAGCCGCCCGGACAGTTCTGTCCGGGCGGCTTTTTCTACCCGCTCCGCCCTTGACACCGGCAGCGCCGCCGGGTACTATAAAAACAGAATCTTGACGAACGGAGGCCCATGCCATGCGACTGCGCCGGATGCTCCCTCTCTGTCTGTCCCTGCTGCTTCTGCTCTCCGCCTGCGGCTCCAAGACGGCGGAGGTCACCCCCACGCCCCCGGACATCCCCACCCTGCCCGCCAGAACCGAGGCTCCCGAGCCCTCCCCCACCCCCACTGAGACGGCGGAGCCCGAGTACACCGGTCCCCGCAACCCCCTCACCGGCGAGCCCATGGAGGAGGAGTGGGTGAACAAGCGCCCGGTGGCCATCATGCTCAACAATCTGGAGCAGGCGCTGCCCCAGCAGGGCCAGTCCGAGGCGGATATCATCTACGAGTGCCTGGAAGAGGGCGGTATCACCCGCATGATGGGCGTGTACCAGAACCCCCGGGATGTGGGGGTCATCGGCTCGGTCCGCTCCACCCGCACCTACTACCTGGAGCTGGCCCTGGGCCATGACGCCATCCTCATCCACGCGGGCGGCAGTGATGTGGCCGGTGTGGAGGACGCCTACGGCAAAATCAGAGCCTGGGGCGTCACCTCCCTGGACGCCGTCCGTGGCCCCTACATGAGCAACAGCGAGGGCGGCAATCTGATGTGGCGTGACCCGGGCCGGAAGTCCACCAACGGGTACGTCCACAGCGTCATCACCACCGGCGCGAAGATTGACGAGATCTTCTCCGCCGCCTCCTTCCGGCAGGAGCACGAGGAGGGCTGGAGCTACCAGATGGACTTTGCCGACGACGGCACCCCCGCCGGCGGCACCGACGCCCCCGTCATCACGGTGCCCTTCTCCAACTACAAGACCGGCGTATTTACTTACGACCCGGAGACCAAGCGCTACCTGGTCTCCGAGTACGGCGCGCCCTACATCGACGGCAACACCGGCGAACAGGTGGGCGTGACCAACGTGGTGGTGCTGCGCACCGCCTGCCGCAACACCGGCGACTCCTACGGCCATGTCTCCGTGGACCTGTCCAGCGGTGGCACAGGGTACTTTGCCTGCGGCGGAAAGGTCACGGACCTGGTGTGGAGCAAGTCCGAGCCCGACGGGCAGCTCTACTACACCGACCTGGAGGGCAACCCCATCGTCTTTGGCCGGGGCAAAACCTACGTAAACATTGTCCCCCTGGACTCCCAGGTCACCTTTGAATAAATGTCTTTATACAAAAAATCCCTCTCCCGGTACGGGAGAGGGATTTTTGTGTTATCTCCGGTTACACACCGGCCAGGGCCTTATCAATGTCGGCCAGGAGGTCAGCGGGGTCCTCGATACCCACGGACAGGCGCACCAGGTCAGGAGAGACACCGGCGGCAGCCAGCTCAGCGTCGTTCATCTGGCGGTGGGTGGTGGAGGCGGGGTGGAGCACGCAGGTCTTGGCGTCGGCCACGTGGGTGGCGATGGAGGCCAGCTCCAGCCCGGCCATGAACTTGGAGGCCGCCTCACGGCCGCCCTTCACGCCGAAGGACACCACGCCGCAGGTGCCATTGGGCATGTACTTGGCGGCCATGGCGTGGTACTGGTCACCCTCCAGGCCGGGGTACTTGACCCAGGCCACCTTCTCGTGGCTCTGGAGGAACTGGGCCACAGCCAGGGCGTTGGAGCAGTGCTGCTTCATCCGCAGAGGCAGGGTCTCAAGGCCGATGTTCAGGTAGTAGCAGTTCTGGGGAGAGGGGATGGAGCCCAGGTCCCGCATGAGCTGGACAGTGGCCTTGGTGATGTAGGCGCCGGCCAGGCCGAAGCGCTCGGTGTAGGTCACGCCGTGGTAGCTCTCGTCGGGGGTGGTCAGGCCGGGGAACTTGTCGGAGTGGGCATTCCAGTCGAACTTGCCGGAGTCCACAATGGCGCCGCCCACCGCGTTGGCGTGGCCGTCCATGTACTTGGTGGTGGAGTGGGTGACGATATCAGCGCCCCACTCGAAGGGACGGCAGTTCACAGGGGTGGGGAAGGTGTTGTCCACGATGAGGGGCACGCCGTGGGCGTGGGCCGCCTTGGCGAACTTCTCGATGTCCAGCACAGTGAGGGCGGGGTTGGCGATGGTCTCGCCGAACACGGCCTTGGTGTTGGGCCGGAAAGCGGCCTCCAGCTCAGCCTCAGAGCAGTCCGGGTCCACAAAGGTGAACTCAATGCCCATCCGCTTCATGGTGACGGCGAAGAGGTTGAAGGTGCCGCCGTAGATGGCGGAGGAGGCCACCACATGGTCGCCGCAGGAGGCGATGTTGAACACGGCATAGAAGTTGGCCGCCTGGCCGGAGGAGGTGAGCATGGCCGCCGTGCCGCCCTCCAGGGCGCAGATTTTGGCCGCCACGTGGTCATTGGTGGGGTTCTGGAGGCGGGTGTAGAAATAGCCGCTGGCCTCCAGGTCAAAGAGCGCGCCCATCTGCTCGCCGGTGGCGTACCGGAAGGTGGTGGACTGGACAATGGGAATATTCCGGGGCTCCCCGTTTCCGGGGTGGTAGCCGGCGTGGATGCAGTTGGTGTTCATACGGTAGTCACTCATGGTCATGCTCTCCTTTTTCTTGGGTAAGCCGTCTGTCCGGCGGCAGGCCTGTTCCCAGGCCCTGAACTGGTCAAATTTCTCTTTTTACGGCAAGTTATATCCTACACGTCCGGTGGGATTCTGTCAAGACTCCAGCAGGGTCCAGTCCGGCTCCAGGGGCATGGAGGCGGGCACGCCGCCGATGGACTCTATGGCGTGGCCGTCAGAGAGAAGCTGCACGGTGCTGATGGACAGCTTCTCCTGCATGCACAGGGTGTCCACAATGGAGTACAGCAGCAGCCGGGCCGCCTGCGCCTCTTCGGGCAGTCCGGCCATGAACTCGGACGACAGGTTCACGGTGCACACGCCGCCCTCCACCGAGATGCCCCGCAGTTTGGTGCCCTCCGGCATCAGACTGGTCAGTTCCTGGTATCTGGGACCCTCCAGCAAGGCGGTGAACACCGCGCTGGCCAGGGTCTCACCCTCGTTCTGCACCACGTCCCGGTACTCCACGCCCAGGCCGCCGCCGTCGGCCCTGGGGAAGCACAGGCCCACCGACACGGTGAGCGCCCCCTCCCCCGTCCCGGGCAGCAGCACGTCGTCCTTCCCCATGGTGCGCATGGTCTGGTAGGGCAGGGGCTCCCCCTCCACGGTGATGTACACCTCCTCCACCCCCTCCAGCTGGCAGAGGGTGAGGGTGAGGCAGGAATTGGCCACGGTCAAATCCACGCCGGACAGGCCGCCGTACTGCTCGGACAGGTCCAGCCGCAGCTGTCCCTCCTCCTGCTGGCAGGAGAGCAGCCGGGTACCGGAGGGCGCGGGCGAGGCCAGCCCGGCCGTCTCAGGCTGGGAGAGCACCAGCTCCGCCAGGGCGGAGGCGGTGTCCTCGCCGGAGGGGATGCGGTACTCCCAGTCCACCACCTGCACCGTGGACTGCTCCCCGGTCACCGCGTAGTAGACCCGATAGGCGCCCTCGGGAGGCGATTCCTCGCCGCCCTCCAGCAGGGCGCAGGCAGAGAGGAGCAGCAGCCCGGTCAGAACCAGCAGCAGTCCGCCGCTCCGGTATTGGCGCAAATCACACCGTCTCACAGCTTGCTCCCCCCTTCCGGCCCGCAGAGCGGAAACACAACCTCAAAGCAGGTGCCCGGGTCCGGGTCGCGGCGGCGGACGGTGACGCTGCCGCCGTGCTGCCGGGCGGTGTCCCGCACGATGGACAGCCCCAGGCCGGTGCCGCCCGCCTCCCGGGAACGGGCCTTGTCCACCCGGTAGAACCGGTCGAATACCTTGGGCAGGTCCTCCTCCGGGATGCCCACGCCGGTGTCCTCCACCCGGAGGAGCACGCTGGAACCGCGGACAAACAGCTTGACCGTCACAGTGCCGCCGGGCAGGTTGTACTTGATGGCGTTTTCCATCAGGTTAAAGGCAATCTGGTAGATGTCGTCCTGGGTGGCCCGGACAAAGCAGCCCTCGTCCAACCGGCAGAGCAGCTCCACGTCCACCGCCTTGGCCAGGGGGGTAAGCATGTGCTCCACCTTCTCCACCACGTACTTCACGTCCACCGGCTCGGTGTGGACCGGGGCGGCGTTGTCCATGCGGGTGAGGGTGAGGAGCTTTTCGGTGATGCGGGTGAGCCGCTCGGCCTCCTCGCCGATGTCGCTGACAAACTCCTTGCTGGTCTCCGGGTCGATGTGGTCGGACTGGAGGATGGAGTCGGTGAGCAGGCGGATGGAGGCCAGCGGGGTTTTCAGCTCGTGGGAGGCGTCGGACACGAAGCGGCGCCGCACCTCCTCCGTGGTCTGGAGACGGCCGGTGAGCTGGTCGAACTCGTCGGCCAGCAGGGCCAGCTCGTCGTGGCCGCCCAGCTGGACCCGGTGGCTGTACTCGCCCTCCCGCACGATGCGGATGGCCTTGAGCAGGGTACCCATCCGCCGGGTGAGGGCCCGGGAGAACACCACACTCAGCAGCAGGGCCACCAGGCAGATGACCACCGAGATTCTGCCCAGATTCCGCTGGACGCCGGAGAGCAGGGCTCCCTGGTCGGCGTCGTACTCATAGAGGCACACCGCGCCGATGATGGACCCCCGGTAGACCACCGGCGCGGCCGCCCGGTTGCGGAACACACCGTCCTGGTACTGGCAGGTGAACACGTCGTAGCCCTGGCCCTTGAGGGCGGTGACCACCTCGCCCACCAGGGCGTACCGGCCGATGGTGGCGCCGGTGTCCCCGGTGTCGTAGATGATCATGCCGGAGGCGTCGGTCACCAGGATGCGGATGCGGGCCAGGTCCACGTTGTCCTGGAGCCGCAGCTCCTGAAAGACGCCGTCGGCGCCGTCATAGGTCATGGTACGCAGGCTGGACAGGGCCGAGGAGATGATGGACGCCTGGCTCTGGAGGGCGGTCTGCTTGGAGGTCTCCACCAGCTCCCGGGAGGCCAGGAGCGGGTAGGTGTTGAGCAGCACCAGCACCGCCGCGATGACCGCGATGTAGGTCAGGGCGAATTTGGTCTGGAGGGAGCTCCAGAGGTGCACCTTCCGGGGCGCGGAGCGCTCGGGATGCTTTTTTCTGTTCAAGGACTCCGCCTCCTCTCGTCTCCGGCGGTGATGTCAGGCCCGGCGGCCCCGCAGCAGGAAGGTGACGGCGAAGAAGGCCGCCAGATACAGCGTGATGGACGCGCCGGCAGAGGTGCCCGCGTAGTAGGAGGTCATCAGTCCGGCGATGCCGGCCACAATGGCCCCCAGGATGGAAAACAGGTGGTACTGCCGCATGTTGCGGGCCAGGTTCCGGGCCGAGGCGGCGGGGAGCACCAGCAGGGAGTTGATGACCAGCAGGCCCACCCAGGTCATGGACACGGTGACCACCACGGCGATGGCCGCGGAGAACAGACCCTCCTGCCAGAACACCTTAATGCCCCGGCTGTCCGCCAGGGCGGGGTGGATGGAGGAGAGCATCAGCTGGTTGAAGGACACCAGCCACAGCACAATCACCAGCAGCAGAATGAGGGCCAGCAGGCCGATTTTGCCCGGCTCCACGCTGAGAATGTCGCCGATGAGCAGGTTGTTGAACTTGGTGAAGCTCTTGCCGCCCAGGGTGGCCAGGAAGATGCCCAGAGCCACCGCCGTGGAGGAGAAGACGCCGATGACGGTGTCGCTGGCCATATGGGTCCGGTGGCGCACCAGGGTGAAGAGCAGGGAGAAGGCGATGGCAAAGACCACCGCGCACCACATGGGGTCCACAAAGCCGAAGATGGCGCCGATGGCCATGCCGGTAAAGGCGGAGTGGCCCAGGGCGTCGGAGAAGAAGGACATCCGGTTGGTGACCACCATGGTGGACAACAGCCCGAACAGGGGTGAGATAACCAGCACCGCCAGCAGGGCGTTCTTCATGAAGTAGAGCCCGTCGGGCCCGGCCCAGTCAAAGGGCAGGACGGACACAATCTGATACCACAGCTCCATTACGCGCCCGCCCCCTTTCTCAGGTCCAGGTGGAACACCGACTTGAACTCGTCGGAGGAGAGGACCTCCGCAGGCGTGCCCACCTTCAGCACCGTGGACTTGAGGAGGATCACCTGGTCGGCGTACTCCTCCAGGGTGGCGAAGTCGTGGGTGGACAGGAGGATGGACAGGTCGTACTGGGTGCAAATCTCGTCCAGCATGTCCAGCAGCTGCCGCTCGCCGTCGATGTCCACACCGGAGAGAGGCTCGTCCAGAATCAGGATGTGGGGCAGGGGCTCCAGGGCCATGGCCATGAGCACCCGCTGGAGCTCACCGCCCGACAGGGCACCCATGCGCTTGTCAATGAGGTCGGCCCCGTGGACCCGCTCCAGGCAGGAGAGTACCCGCTTGCGCAGGCTTTTGGGCGTGGGCAGAAACACCGGCCAGGAGGAGATGGCGGCGGAGAAGAAGTCGAACACGCTCACCGGGTCCCCCCGGTCAAAGGCGGGAGACTGGGGCACGTAGCCGATGAGGGGTCGGGTGTGCTTTCCCCCCGCCTTCTGGAACTCGATGGTGCCGCTGTGGGGAATCTGGCCCAGCACGGCCTTGAACAGGGAGCTCTTTCCCGCGCCGTTGGGGCCGATGAGGGCCACAATCTGGCCGCAGTGGAGGTGGAAGCTCACGTCCCGCAGGATGTCCGCTCCACCCATGTCCACCCCCAGGCGCTCCACCCGGAGGCAGCAGGCGCCTGCACAGCCGGCGCCCTGGATTTCATGCTTTGGTTTTCTCATTCATAGGCCTCCAGGATTGCGTTGACATTCTGCTCCAGCCCGGCCCGGTAGGGGTCGGCGCTGTCCGCGGGCACCGCCTCGGCGCTCATCAGCATGGTCAGCTGCGCCACCCTGACCCCCGTCTCCCGGGACACCGCGTTGGCGGTGGCGTCGGAGCCGTTGGCCTCGGTGAAGATGGCGGGCAGCCGGTATTCTTCAATCAAATCCAGAATCTCCACCAGTTCCCTGGCGCTGGCCTCGCTGCCCGCCTCCTCCTCAATGGCCTTGACCACCGTCAGGCCCATGGCGTCGGCAAAGTAGCCAAAGCCCTCGTGGAAGGTGATGAGCTCCCGGGGCTCCAGGCCGGAGAGCTTGTCCCGCAGCTCCTCCCCCAGGGCGGTCAGCTCGGCGGCGTAGGCCGCGGCGTTGTCCGCGTACAGCTGGGCGTTGTCCGGGTCGGCCTGGGCGAGGGCGGCGGCGATGTTCTCCACCATCACGGCGGCCCGGGCCGGGTCCATCCAGATGTGGGGGTCGTACTCGCCGTGGTCGTGGCCGTCGTGGTCCTCCTCGTCGCCGTGCTCGGCGTGCTCCTCGGCGCTCTCGCCGTAGTGGAGGAGGGACACGCCCTCGGAGCAGTCCACCGTGGGCACGCCGCCGGACTCAATGGCGGCGGACATGGCGTCCTCCAGACCCACGCCGTTGAGCAGCAGCAGGTCGGCGCCCTGGATGGCCTTCATGTCGTTGACGCTCAGGGTATAGTCGTGGAGACAGCTCATGGGCTGGTTGATGACCGCCTGGGTCTCCACCCCCTCGGCGCCCTCAATTACCCGGCTGGTAAAGAGATAGATGGGGTAGGTCATGGCCGCCACAGTCAGGGTGTTGTCCTCCTCCGCCGGGGCGGAGGCCGGGCCGCAGCCGGACAGCAGCAGCGCAAGGCTCAGGAACAGGGGGATGAGTTTCTTCATACAATACCTCGCCAATAAAATACCTGCCGGACCGCGCTTTCCCGCAGGTCCGGCAGGTTTTATTATACCGCTCTTTGCACATTTTGTAAAATGTTTTCCCACTTGTCAGGTGGATTTTCCCCCGAACAGGGTTTCGCACCGGTCCAGGTTCGTCCGGATATGCTCCAAATCCCGCCGGAGCCGTTCCTGCTCCTCCTGAGAAAAGCCCTGGCAGAGCAGATCGTCCACCCGGTCAAAGCCCTCCTGTACCTTGGCGGCCTTCTCCCGCCCGGCGTCGGTGAGCCGGACCAGATAGGACCGCCGGCTGCCCGGGTGCTCCTCCCGGCGGATGAGCCCCATCTCCTCCAGCCGGTCCAGCGCCCGGGAGAGGGTGGCGGCGTCCAGGGAGCAGGCGTCGGCCAGCTCCCGCTGGGTCAGTCCGTCCCCCTGGAGAAGCCGGGCGAGAATCCGGGGCTGGCCCTGGCCCAGGGTGAGCCCCAGGCCGGAGAACCAGGGCTGGATCAGCCGGCGGCGGCTCAGCTCCATCTGAAACAAAATGGTCCGCAGCGCATCCTTTTCCACAGTGTTCCCCCCTTACTCCAGCTCGAACTGGCCGGTGTAGAGCTGGTAATACCGGCCCTTCTGGGCCAGCAGCTCCTCGTGATTGCCCCGCTCGATGATCCGCCCCTGCTCCAGCACCAGAATGGCCTGGGCGTTGCGGACGGTGGAGAGCCGGTGGGCGATGACAAACACGGTGCGGCCCTCCATGAGCCGGTCCATGCCCAGCTCAATGAGCTGCTCGGTGCGGGTGTCCACCGAGCTGGTGGCTTCGTCCAGCACCAGCACCGGCGGCGCCGCCACGGCGGCCCGTGCGATGGTGAGCAGCTGGCGCTGGCCCTGGGACAGATTGGCGCCGTCGGAGGTGAGCATGGTGTTGTACCCGTCAGGCAGGCGGCGGATGAAGGAGTCGGCGTTGGCCAGCTTGGCCGCCGCCTTCACCTCCTCATCGGTGGCGTCCAGCCTGCCATACCGGATGTTCTCCAGGATGGTGCCGGTGAAGAGGTGGGCATCCTGGATGACCATGGCCATGGACCGGCGCAGGTCGTCCTTACGGATGTCCCGCAGGTCAATGCCGTCGTAGGTGATGGTGCCCTCATTGAGCTCATAGAACCGGTTGATGAGGTTGATGATGGTAGTCTTGCCCGCGCCGGTGGAGCCCACAAAGGCGATCTTCTGCCCCGGCTTGGCAAAGAGGTCAATGCCGTGGAGGATGGTCTTTTTGCTGTTGTAGCCGAACACCACGTTGTGGAACCGCACGTCCCCCCGGAGCGGCACCAGCCTGACCGTCCCGCCGGCCTGGGGCACCCGCCAGGCGTAGATGCCGTCGGCGTCCTCGGTGAGGGTGCCGTCAGCCCTCTCCCGGGCGCGGCACAGGGTGACCTTGCCCTCATCCACCTCAGGCTGCTCCTCCATCATCTCAAAAATACGCTCCGCGCCCGCCAGGGCCGCCATCAGCAAGTTGACCTGCTGAGTGAACTGGTTCATGGGCATGGCGCTCTGCCGGACATACACCAGGTAAGCTGACAGGCTGCCCAGGTCCATCAGCCCGGAGAGGACGAACATGCCGCCCACGCAGGCGGACACGGCGTAGTTGAAGTAGGACAGGCTGACGATGGTGGGCACCGTCATGCCCGAGTAGGTGACGGCCTTGGTGGCCGATTTCCGCAGGGCCTCGTTCCTGCGGCAGAACTCCTCAAAGTCCTGGGGCTCGTGGTTGAACACCTTCTCCACCTTCTGGCCGGAGACCATCTCCTCAATGAAGCCGTTCAGGTCGCCCAGCCGGGCCTGCTGCTCGTTGTAGTACCGGCGGCTGCGCCTGCCGTTCCAGCGGATGAACAGGGCCATGGCCGCCAGGAAGGCGATGACAATCAGGGACAGCTTGAAATTGAGCACCAGCAGCATGGTAATGGTACCCACCACCATAATGCCGCTCTGGATGATCATGGTGAAGGAGTTGTTGAGCATGTTAGTGAGGGTGTCCACGTCGTTGGTAAAGCGGCTCATCAGCTCGCCGTGGGTGTGGGCGTCAAAGTACCGCAGGGGCAGGGTCTGGACGTGGGCAAACAGGTCAGCCCGGATCTCGGCCACCACCTGCTGGCCGGTGTGGGCCATGAGCTGGTTGTAGCCCCAGGTGGCGGTGACGCCCGCCAGGTACATCACGCCCATCATCAGCAGCATGGTCAGCAGTCCGCCCACATCTCCGGGCAGCACATATTGGTTGATGACCGGCTTGAGCAGATAGGTGCCGAAAATATTGGCGCCGCTGCCGATGAACACCATCACCGCCACGGCGATGAGGGCCAGCTTGTGCCGGCCCAGGTAGCGCATCAGCTGGAGCACGGTCTTTTTGGTGTCCTTGGGCCCCCGGCCTCTTACCATTGCAGCCATTATTCCAGCGCTCCTTTCTGCTGAGACTGATAGAGCCCCTGGTAGAAGGTGTTGGAGGCCATCAGGCTCTCGTGAGTGCCCACGGCGCTGATTTTTCCGTCCTCCAGGATGAGGATCTGGTCGGCGTCCTGGACGGAGGTCACCCGCTGGGCGATGATAATCTTGGTGGTGCCGGGCAGGCCTTCGGCCAGGCCCTGGCGGATTTTGGCCTCGGTGGCCGTGTCCACCGCGGAGGTGGAGTCATCCAGGATGAGCACCTTGGGGCGCTTCAGGATGGCCCGGGCGATGCACAGCCGCTGCTTCTGGCCGCCGGATACGTTGACGCCCCCCTGGCCCAGCTCGGTGTCGTACCCGTTCTGGAGCCGGTCGATGAACTCGTCCACGCAGGCGATGCGGCAGGCGGCGTCAATCTCCTGGTCGGTGGCGTGGTCGTTGCCCCAGCGGAGATTGTCCTTCACCGTGCCGGAGAAGAGGGTGTTCTTCTGGAGCACCATGGCGATGGCGTCCCGCAGGTGCTCCAGGGGGTACTCCTTCACGTTGCGGCCGTCCACATACACCGCGCCGTCGGTGACGTCGTAGAGCCGGGGAATGAGCTGGACCAGGGTGGACTTGGCCGAGCCGGTCTGGCCCAGAATGCCCACCGTCTGCCCCGCCTCAATACGGAAGGACACATGGTCCAGTACGTTCTCGCCCTCCCCTGCCCGGTAGCGGAAGGTCACGTCGTCGAACACAATCTCACCCCGCTCCACCCTGGCGTCAGGGTCGGTGACGCCGGGGGTCTCGGTGATGTCGATCTCCTCGTCCATGACCTCCAGAATCCGGCGGCAGGAGGCCAGGGACCGGGTGAGCAGGAGGAATACGGCGGAGAACATCATCAGAGAGTTGAGCACCTGGAGCACATAGCTGAGGAAGCCGGTCAAGTCGCCCACCTCCATGCCCCCCACCATGGTCAGCCGTCCGCCGAACCAGAGGATGGCCAGGATGGTGCTGTACATGATGAGCTGCATGGCGGGCATGTTCAGGGCCGCCAGACGGAAGGCCCGCTCGGTGGTGTCCCGCAGGTTTTTGTTGACCTCCTCGAACTTCTCCACCTCGTAATCGCCCCGGACGCAGGCCTTTACCACCCGGATGGCAGTCAGGTTCTCCTGAATGATCCGGTTGACCTGGTCCATGGCGCCCTGCATCCTGCCGTACATGGGCCGCACCCGCCTGACAATCTGCCACAGCAGGATGCCCAGCAGAGGCGCCGCCACCAGGAAGACCATCGCCAGCCTGGGGCTCATGCGGAAGGACAGAGCCAGTGCCATAATCATCATGATGGGGGACCGGACGCCGGGCCGCAGGCCGGTGGCCACCGCGTTCTGTACGGCGGTCACGTCACTGGTGAGCCGGGTGACCAGCGAGGAGGTCTGGAACCGGTCGGTATTGGCGAAGGAGAAGGCCTGAATCTTGCGGTACTCCTCCTTCCGCAGCTCTGCGCCCAGACCCTGGCCGCAGATGGCGGCAAACCGTGCGCTGCCCGCGCCGAAGAGCAGGGCCAGCAGGGCGCACACGCCCATCATGGCGCCCCGTGTGAATATGTACACCGTATCCCCGTTTTTGACGCCCACATCCACGATGTCCGCCATCAGGAAGGGGATAATCAGCTCAAAGACCGCCTCGATGGCGATACAGAGCACCGCCAGTATGGTGTATTTCCGATAGGGCTTCAGGTAGGAGAAAATCCGCAGAAGCACAGGCCGTCCCTCCTCAGTTGCAGTTCTTATTATTGCATGTGCAATTATTGTATACGCATCACATGCAGATGTCAACCCTGGCGCCCTTTTCCTTGTCAATTTCCTGAAAAAGCATAGAAAACGGCCTGTCTGCCAAATTGACAGACAGGCCGTTTTCTTACAGGTGCAGGTCTCTGCGCCGGAATACCGCAACGGCCAGCGCCGAGAGGAGGACAGCGCCCGCCAGCAGAATGCCCGCGCACAGCCATGCTCCGCTCTCTCCGCTCACCAGGCCCTCGGCCTGATAGAGGGAGAAGATGGTGGCGTACTTCATGTTCTCCAGCTTGCCGCCCATGTTGGCCAGCATCTGCACCACATACATGAGCACCGGCACACCCGCCCCAAAGGCCAGGCTGTATCTGGTGTCCTGGAAGGCGCAGGAGCACAGGAAGCAGAAGCCGCCGATGAACAGCTGGAGGAACAGCAATCCCACATTGAGCCGCAGCAGCTCCGCCGCCGCCAGCTCTCCCGGGAACAGGGCCTGGGCTGTGGCTAGCTCCAGGGCGGTGCAGTAGCCCAGCAGCAGGAAAATGCCCGTAAAGAGCACGGCCAGCTGGGTGAGGGCCACGGTGGTGCGATGCACCGGCGCCGCCAGCAGGGAGGCCATGCTGCCCCGGTCCACATATTTGGCCACCAGGCCGTTGGAGCGGATGATGGTGTACACCATGGGGAACACCAGCATGAGCATGCCGTAGAGGTAGGAGATCATGAATCCGGCCAGGGTGTCCCCCGTGCCCGTCATGCCCACCGCCGCCATCACCTCGGGCATCAGCTCTTCAAACTGCTTGAGGGCATCGGCCATCTCCGGGTCAAACATGCCGATGATCATGGTGATGTAGAGGGTCAGAACGCCCGCAATGATCACCAGCAGCTTCCAGGAGCTCTTCAGCTCCTTCTTGTACAGCGTCAGATTGATCATGTCCGGTCACCCCCATAGTAGTGCAGGAAAATTTCCTCCAGCGACTGCCGGGCGGTGACGGTGACCCTTCTCGGCTGCTCCGGGTCCTGCCTGCCGCCGAACTCCCTGGCAAATTCCGCCGCTGTCTGCTCCTGGTCCAGAGTGACCGTATAGGTCTTGACGTGCCGCTCCCGCAGAGCCTGGGCGCTGTCCATGGCCACCAGCCTGCCGTCACGGATAATGCCAATCCGGTCGCAGGTCCGGTCCACCTCCTCAAACATATGGCTTGACATGAGGATGGTCTTGCCCCGTCCCTTCTCCTCCTGAATCAGCTCAATAAACCGGTTCTGCATCAGCGGGTCCAGGCCGCTGGTGGGTTCGTCCAGAATCAGAATGCCCGGGTCGTGCATGAAGGCGGCCACAATGCCGATTTTCTGCTTCATACCCTTGCTCATCTTCTTGATTCTGCCCTTGGGGTCAATCTCAAACCGCTCCAGCAGCTCCTTCATTCTGCCGCTGTCCGGGAGCCCCCGGTATTTTCTGATAAAGGCGAGATACTCGTCGCCCCTCATCTCGTCGAAGAAGCAGATCTCTCCGGGGATATACCCCAGGTTCTTCTGAATCTGGACCGCCTCACGCCAGCAGTCGTGCCCGGCAATGGTGCAGCTGCCGCTGCTGGCCTTGATGAAGCCCATCAGGTGGCGGATGGTGGTGGTCTTTCCCGCGCCGTTGGGGCCCAGGAAGCCGAACACCTCTCCCTCCCCCACGTCCATGGTCAGGTCAAAGACCCCTTTTCCTCCCCCGTAGTCCCGGGTCAGATGCTCGATCCGGATGACACTCATAGATACTCCTCCCTGTACAACGCCTTTTTCAGCAGCTCCAGGAGCGGCTTCAGCCCTTCCATAATCTTCTCCGGCGGCTCCTCCGCGTGGTCACGGATAAATCCGCCTGACACATAGGTCACCATCTGATACGCGCTGACCCGGTCTACCTCCGGCTTCAGCTTCTCCCAGTTCACATTCCGGAAGACCAGCGCCGCCGCCTGCTGAATCTGACACTGGTTTGACCGCTCCAGCTCCTGCTCCAGCTGCCGGTCGTCCTCTTTCACAAGGGACAGCAGAAAGGGATACAGGCCGGAGTAGGACTGCATCACCCGCAGCTTGATCTCGCTGGCCAGCCACAGGCAGTCAAAGAAATCGTCGTTTCCCTCCCGCATCTCCCGTGAAATGATCTCGCAGGAAAACCGGAAGAGGTATTGATACAGCGCCTGCTTGGTACCGAAATAGTAGAACAGTGCCGCCTTGCTGATACCGGCAGCCTTGGCCACGTCGTTCATGGAGGTCTTGGTATAGCCGTTCCTGCCAAAGGCGTTCAATCCGGCGTCAATGATATTCCGCTGCTTTTCCGGCGGCAGGTTCTGAAAATTTGCCCGGCCGTCCTCCATTTGACACCACTCCCCTCTCGAGTTTGACCGAACCGGTCAAATCCATTATAGCATGTTTGACCGAATCGGTCAAACAAAGTATTTAAAAAATGCGGCATCCGGATAACCGGATGCCGCATTTGGTTGGCGTATAGCGGATGCCGTCAGCGCTGTCCCTTGTCGTAGGGAATACCCTCGGCCTTGGGTGCGCGGGACTTGCTGGAGGTAAAGGCCAGGATGATAAGGGAGATGATATAGGGCAGCATGTTGTACACGCTGCTGGGCAGGTTGAGGGCAGCCAGGAAGTCGAAGCCGGTGTACACGTTGCCCAGGGCACGGAACAGGCCGAACACCAGAGCGGCCAGGGCGATGCGGGTGGGCTTCCACTGGCCGAAGATCATGACGGCCAGGGCCAGGAAGCCGAAGCCGGCCACGCCGTTCTCAAACTTCCACTCGCTGACGCCGGCGGTGATATAAACGATACCGCCCAGACCGCCCAGCACGCCGGAGATGAGCACGCCGGCATAACGCATCTTGTACACGTTGATACCCACGGAGTCGGCAGCCTGGGGATGCTCGCCGCAGGCACACAGGCGCAGACCGAAGCGGGTCTTGTACAAAGTCACATAGGCCAGCACCAGGGCGATGAGGGCCAGGAGCATGAACCAGTTGAACTCAAAGCCGGCGATGTTGACGATAAAGGCCTTCTTAGGCTCGATATACTGGATGGTGGAGGAGACGTTATTCACGTTCTCCGCGGTGTTCATAGCCTTGACGAACACGGTGGCGGCAGCGGTGCCCAGCAGGTTCATGGCGGTACCCACCAGGGTCTGGTCCGCCTTGAAGTTGATGGCGGCCACGGCCAGCAGCAGGGAGTATACCAGGCCCAGACCCATGGCGGCCAGGACCACCAGCAGGATCATCACTGGCGCGGAAGTGCCGGCGGGCAGGAACTTCATCATCAGTGCGCCGCCCAGGGCACCCATGACCATGATGCCCTCCAGGCCGATGTTAATGACGCCGGAGTGCTCCGAGAAGCAGCCGCCCAACGCCACCAGGATCAGGACGGAGGCAAAAATCAGTGTATACTGAATGAGCAGTACCATTACTTGTCCCCTCCTTTCCCGTTTTCACCATCATTCTTAGCAGCCAGAGCCTTGGCTTCCGCCTTGCGGTCAGCCCGCTTGTCCATGAAGCTCTTGAAGAACAGCACGAAGCCGCACAGGTAGATGATCAGGGCAGAGATAAAGTCAGCAATCTGGGCGGAGTACATGGTCTTGTCCACGTAGGCGCCGCCGTTGGTGATATGCTGGATGAAGTAGGAGGAGAAGATGGCGCCGATGGGGTTCAGGCCGCCCAGGAAGGCGGCGGCGATGCCGTTGAAGCCCATGGCGGGCACAGAGGAAGCGGTGGTCTGCCACTGCTCGAAGCCGGTGAGGTAGAACATACCCGCGCCCATGGCGGCCAGTCCGCCGGCAATGACCATGGTGAGGATGATGTTCCGCTTCTCCTTCATACCGCAGTACTTTGCAGCATACTTGTTGAAGCCGGTGGCCTTCAGCTCATAGCCGAACATGGTCTTCTCCAGCACCACCCACACCACGATGGAGATGATGACGGCCAGGGGGATGGCGATGGTCACGTACTGGTTGTTGCTGAAGAAGCTGCCCAGACCCAGGCTGGGCAGGATGGCGCCGGGATTGGTGCTGGAGAGGGTCAGGGTGTAGGGGCTGGCGGTCTCCTTCACGTTGGCCAGCAGCATGTTGACCGCGTAGAGGCTGATCCAGTTGAGCATGATGCAGGAGATAACCTCATTGACGTTGCAGTAGGCCTTCAGAGCGCCGGAGATGCCGCCCAGGATGCAGCCGGCAACGATGGCAGCGATAAGGCACACATACCAGGGCATGCCGAAGGCAAGGGCACAGTAGAGGCTGGCGCCCGCGCCCACCACGTACTGACCGGCGGCGCCGATGTTGAACAGGCCCACCTTATAGGCAAACAGGATGGACAGGGAGCACATAATCAGGGGCACAGTCTTGACCAGGGTGTTGCCCAGATACTTCAGCTGTGCCGCGGGGCTGGGATAGTAGAGGAAGTTCTCCACAATGGTCTTGATGGCTTCCGTCGCGCCGGCGGGATTGATGATGAGCAGGACGATATAGCCCACCAACAGTCCGATCAGGATGCACAGCAGCGAGGCGGCCAGCGACTGAACGCCTTTGTTTTTCCAGATGGAACCGGACTTTTTTCCTTGCTTCATCCTTTATTTCCCCTCCCTCTTGGCGCCCGACATGTACAGGCCCATTTCTTCCACCGTGGTGGTTTTGGGGTCCAGCTCGCCCACGATCTCACCCTCGTACATGACCAGGATGCGGTCGCTCAGGGCCATAACCTCGTCCAGCTCCAGGCTGACCAGGAGGACGGCCTTACCGGCATCCCGCTGGGCCACAATCTGGCTGTGGATGTGCTCGATGGCGCCCACGTCCAGGCCGCGGGTAGGCTGGACGGCGATGAGCAGGTCGGGATTCTTGTCGATCTCACGGGCCACGATGGCCTTCTGCTGGTTGCCGCCCGACATGCTGCGGGCAATGGTGATGGGACCCTGTCCGGAGCGGACGTCGTACTCCTCAATGAGCCGCTCGGCGTAGGCGCGGATAGCCTTGCGCTTCATGAAGCCGGCCTGGACAAACTCGGGCTCAAAGTACCGCTGGAGCACCATGTTGTTCTCCAGGGAGTAGTCCAGCACCAGGCCGTGCTTGTGACGGTCCTCGGGAATATGGCTCATACCGGAGGTGGAGCGCTTGCGGATGGGCATGTGGGTGATGTCCTGGCCCTTGAAGGTGACCGTACCCGAGACAATGGGCTCCAGGCCGGTCAGGCCGTACACCAGCTCGCTCTGGCCGTTGCCGTCGATACCGGCGATACAGACAATCTCTCCGGCCCGGGCCTGGAAGGACACGTTCTTCACGGCGTTGTTCTTGTGGACCTTGGAGGCTACGGTCAGCCCCTTCACATCCAGCACCACCTCGCCGGGCTTGGCAGGCTCCTTGTGGACCACAAAGTCCACGTCGCGGCCCACCATCATCTTGGACAGCTCTTCCTTGGTGGTGTGGGCCACGTCCACGGTGCCGATATACTTGCCCTTGCGCAGGACGGTGCAGCGGTCGGCCACGGCCATAATCTCGTTGAGCTTGTGGGTGATGAAGAGGATGCTCTTTCCCTCCGCCCGCAGGCCCCGCATGATCTCCATCAGCTCGTCGATCTCCTGGGGAGTGAGCACGGCGGTGGGCTCGTCAAAGATGAGGATCTCGTTGTCCCGGTAGAGCATTTTCAGAATCTCGGTGCGCTGCTGCATACCCACGGTGATATCCTCCACCATGGCGTCCGGGTCTACCTTCAGTCCGTACTTCTCGCTGAGGGCCATGACCTTTTTCCGGGCCTCGTCCTTCTTCAGGAAGGGACCCTTGGTGGGTTCCACGCCCAGGATGATGTTGTCCAGAACGGTGAACACCTCAACCAGCTTGAAGTGCTGGTGCACCATGCCGATGCCCAGGTCGTTGGCGTCGTTGGGGTTCTTGATGGAGACCACCTGGCCATCCTTTTTGATGACGCCCTCCTCCGGCTGATAGAGTCCGAAGAGCACGCTCATCAGGGTGGACTTGCCTGCGCCGTTCTCGCCCAGAAGGGCATGGATTTCTCCCTTTTTTAACTGAAGCGTGATGTTGTCGTTTGCGATGATGCCGGGAAACTTCTTGGTGATGTTCAGCATTTCGATAGCATATGCTTGTTCCAAGCCGACGACCTCCCCCTCGTATAGTTCCGCGCCGGGCCTCTGCCGGAGGGCAAAGCCGCCTTGCGCTTAATTGACAATATCATTATACAATATCCATCGGTTTCTTCCAAGGAAATTTGACGGATTTTATAGGAAAATTCACACTGCTTTTGTCTGACTTATCCATTCAATAAAAAGAGGGCGGGACCTGGCCCGCCCTCTTTTCAGGATCTGTTTCTTACTTGATGTTGTCGTAGCTGTTGACAGTGATGGTGGTAGCATTGTCAGCAGGAGCCACGGACACGTCGTTGGAGACGGTGACCTCGCCGTCGAACATGGCCTTCACCAGGGCCTTGTAGTCGTCCTGGGAGAAGCCGTCGCCCCACTGAGTGGTCTCCATGGGCAGCTGGACGTAGTTGGCAGTGGGATCGTCGCCGGACACCAGGCCCAGGCTGTCGATCTTGCCGCCGTAGTTGGCAAAGTTGCCGTTGACGGCCTCGTCGATCATGTGCTGGGTGGTGTTGGCCAGACCCTTCATGGCGGAGGTAACGGTCATGTCCTCACCGTAGGCAGCGAGGATGCCGCTCTGGTCCACGTCCACGCCGATGACCTTGCCGCCGACCTTGGCAGCGGCCTCAGCAGCGGAGGTGTAGATGCCGCCGCCGCAGGCAAACACGACCTCAACGCCCAGGGACTGATACCAGTTGTCCATGTAAGCGGTGATGTCGGCGTCGCCGAAGAACTGGTTGCCGTAGACGTACTCCAGAGTGACGGAAGCGCCGGTCTCAGCGGCGGCAGCGTCAGCGCCCTGGATGTAGCCGTAGCCGTAGCGCTGGACAGCGGGCACAGCCATGCCGCCCAGGAAGCCCAGGTGAGTGTAGCCCAGCTTCACAGCGGCGTAGCCGGCCATGTAGCCGCACAGCTCTTCCTGGTACACGGCGCAGTACACATTGGAGGGAACCACATAGTCAGCACCCAGGTCGCCCTCGCCCACGTCCAGGGCGATGAAGGTGGTGTCGGGGTACATGTCAGCGGTCTCCTTGATGGCCTCAGCGAAGGCGTAGCCGGGGAGCACGATGATGTTGTAGCCGTCGGCCACAGCGGCGTCGATCATGGCCACACGCTCGGGGGTGGAGTCACCGGCGGGCTTGTAGTACTCGAAGGGGATGCCGGCGGGCTCACAGTAGGCCTTGCAGGCCTCATAGGTGGTCTGGTTGAAGGATTGGTCGGTGATGTCGCCATAGTCGGTGATCATGGCCACCTTCACGTCGGTAGCGGCGGGCTCGGTAGCGGGGGTCTGGCTGTCCTCCACAGGCTGGCTGCCGGAGGGAGCGGGGCTGTTGGTGTCTCCGCCGGTCTGCTGGTTGCCGCAGGCGGCCAGCGCGAAGACCATCGCCAGAGACAGAACAAGAGCCAGGATCTTACGAGACTTCTTCAATGTGATCTACCTTCCTTTCAAGAAACAGATCGCCCAGGTTCGGCAACAGACCTATCTCCGTCCCTCCCTGGGCTTGCAACGCTATTATAACGCAGACTTTACCAAAGAGCAATCGTCATTTGACTGTTTAGTCCGAATTTTTTACAAGTTCCATGTAATATTTCCTTGTTGGGACAGGCATTTTGAACAAATGGCCCAGTATTTTTGCCTCTTTTGACCATTTTTCCCGCATCCGCCCTGTCAAATATTTTTCTATCAATTTTTTACTTGACCAAAATGAAATTGTGTGGTAAAGTATATCAGCACAATAAAGCAGGAACGGTACCGCCGTCCTCACCTCCAGCCACAGGCGAAGGGGTCAACATGGTTCAGCGCGCGCCGCTCCACAGGATGCGGCGGGTGTTGTTGTGTTGGACGCGGGTACCGGTTGGTAGCCGCTTTTTTGCGGTTTCAGCCAGGTGCAGGCTTGGCTTGCTTAACGAATTGGAGGTGCTTTCCTATCAGCAAACAGGGTCATCAGCTCAATGAGGAGATTCGGGACAGAGAGGTCCGTCTGGTCGGCGCCGACGGCGCGCAGCTGGGCATCATGTCCGCCAGAGAGGCTCTGGAGAAGGCCATGGAGCAGGGCCTGGACCTGGTCAAGATCTCTCCCACCGCAGTCCCTCCGGTCTGCAAGCTCATGGACTACGGCAAGTTCAAGTTCGAGCAGCAGAAGCGGGAGAAAGAGGCGCGGAAGAACCAGCGTGTGGTTGAAATTAAGGAAGTGCGCATGTCTCCCGGCATTGACGTCAACGACTTCAATGTGAAGGTCCGCAATGCGCAGAAGTTCCTCTCCGACGGCGACCGGGTCAAGGTGACGGTCCGCTTCCGCGGCCGCGAGATGGCCCATACCGAGATCGGTAAGGACCTGCTGCTCAAGTTTGCCGAGCAGTGCGCCGAGGTGGCCACGCTGGACAAGGACCCCAAGCTGGACGGACGGCACATGTCCATCTTCCTGTCCTCCAAGGTCGGTAAGGACGCCAAGAAGTAAAACCGCTGTCCCGGCGGCTGTCCCAGGTATTTAACAGTAAAGGAGATCACGAAAATGCCTAAGCTTAAAACCCACAGCGGCGCCAAGAAGCGCTTCAACCTCACCAAGAGCGGCAAGGTCAAGCGCGCCCACGCCTTCAAGTCCCACCTGCTCAACGGCCACGGCAAGGACACCAAGCGCAAGAGAGGCCTCCGCGCCGGCGCTTACGCGGACAAGACCAACGAGTCCGCCATCAAGCGCATGATTCCCTACAAATAAGAACACTACCTTTTACTCATAACATAGGAGGCTTTTAACAAATGGCTAGAGTTAAAGGCGCGATGATGACGCGCAAGAGAAGAAATAAGGTCCTCAAGCTGGCCAAGGGCTACTGGGGCGCCAAGAGCAAGCACTTCAAGATGGCCAAAGAGCAGGTCATGAAGTCCCTGAAGTACGCTTACACCGGCCGCCGGCTGAAGAAGCGCGACTTCCGTCAGCTCTGGATCACCCGCATCAGCGCCGCCTGCAAGATGAACGGCATGAACTACTCCACCTTCATGAACGGCCTGAAGAAGGCCGGCGTGGAGATCAACCGCAAGATGCTGGCTGAGCTGGCCGTCAACGACAAGGCCGCCTTCACCGCCCTCACCGAGATGGCGAAGGCTCAGCTGGGCTAAGTCCTGAAATCCAGCCTGATACAAGCGGGGCATGGCAGACGCCATGCCCCGCTTTTTTGTCTTCCACCGCATAAATTTGTGCTTTCACGCAGACAGGGCCTCGGCCATCAGCTCGAGGATGTCTGCAGCGGCGGTGCCGCCGCCGATGTACTCCACCGTCAGAATCCTGTTCCCGCTGACGGCGCACAGCTCGACAGTCTGCTCCATCTCCGCGTTCACCAGAGCGAAGTCCACACCCTCGGGGAGCTCGTTTTCTTCGATAGGAACCGCGTCATACAGAAAGATTCTCTTCGCCATCGCCTGCGCGGCTGCTTTCGTACCGACGGGAACGCGGACCTCGACGTAGTGCTGAAACAGCGCCGGGAAGCCGCCGTCCGGGCCGTTCAGCTGCGTACAGTCCAGCTGGAAGGATGCCAGCGGCGACGCGCAGAAGTCCACTGCGCCACTCTCGACGCCGCCCATGCCAGTTCCGGAAAACAGCTCGTTGCCGGGCTCAATCTGCTCAAGGCGGAGCAGATGCCCGTCGCCCGGGGCGCTTCCCAGCGGTGCGGAACGCGGCAGAAGCGACAGGAATGAAACAATCAGCGTGGCGGTCAGCAGCGCCGTCGCCGCGGTCTCCGCTCGCCGCAGCAGAATGCCCCGGCGCAGCCTCTCCCCTTCCGGTCTTTTCCCAGCGCGCAGGCAGCGCACATACTGCGAAAAGTGTACGAACGCCGCGGCCACGGAGGCGACCAGCGCCAGGACGAACAGCAGCAGTATGGGCAGAATCCAGCCCAGCTGCACGAATGCGATGCAAACCGTGTCGCCGAGCGTCATACCGCGGCTGAACATCAGCCTGTTCGCAAACAGCAGCGCCACCCAGAACACAGCGTAGACCGCCTTCGCGATCACATCGTTGCGCAGGCTGCGGCGCACGGGCGCGAGCGTCTCGCTCTGCCACTCCGGGTCGGTGTGCAGCTCCGTCGTACCGGGTGCGGCAGCGTACAGATTGAACCAGTCACTCTTGCACACAAACTCCCATCCGCTGTCTTCATACAGGCGGCGCTGCTCGTCCGGCGGCTCTGCGCCGCGCCTGAGCGCGGCGTCAAGGCGGTATAGCCGCCTGGCCGGCTCACCGCGCTCAAAGCGCGTCAGAACTGCCCCGCAGCGGCGGACAAACAGCCCGCGCGCGGCCATCCGCGCGTAATACTCCTCCCGCTCCGCGACAGCCCACACGGGCAGAGAAATTCTGTAAACCCGTTTCACAGCCGGTCCACCTCCATCTTTTCGCCGTCGGACACCAGCGCCCTCAGCCTCTGGTATTCCGCGCGCAATGCCTCGCGTCCGGTGTCAGTCAGGGCATATGTCTTGCGGCGTTCGTCCTGCTTTTCCAATGCAATCAGGCCCTCTTTTTCCATCTTGGAGAGAAGGCCGTACATCGTCCCCGCGCCCATCGCAATGCGGCCCCCGCTCGCCTCCGACACCTGCTGCATCAACCGGTAGCCGTGCGCGGGGCGCAGAAGTGCCAGAAGCAAATAATACATCGCTTCGGTCATTGGTGTGTTCTGCGCCATGTGTCCTCCCCTCTATCGTATCGTGATATATCGTATCGCGATATATTTTCTCTTTTAGCGTAGCACACGGGAAAAGTATCGTCAAGGCAGAAAAGAGCCCCGCGGAAAATTTTCCGCGGGGCTCTTTGTCTTATTCGTGTTTGATGCACTTCTCCAGCGCCTAGTAGAGCAGCGCCACGTCAATGGGCTTGGAAATATGTCCGTTCATCCCCGCCTTGGTGGTCTTGTCAATGTCCTCGGCAAAGGCATTGGCGGTCACGGCGATGATGGGCACTGTGGCCGCATCCGGCTTGTCTAGGGCCCGGATTGCCCTGGCCGCCTCGCAGCCGTCCATCTCCGGCATCTGCATATCCATCAGAATGGCGTCAATGGAATAAGGGGCCGCCCTCTGGAAGATACGCACCGCCTCCGCGCCGTTGACAGCCTGGAGCACCTCCACGCCGTTCATGCTGAGAATCTCGGTGGCAATTTCCATGTTCAGCTCATTGTCCTCGGCCAGAAGGATTTTCCGACCCGCCAGCTGGAAGGGAGCCTCCTGCTCCTCCTTTCTTTTCTCCTGGGCGTCCTCCTCCACAGCCACCGCCTCCAGCGGCAGGGTGACGGTGAACCGGCTCCCCTTCCCCAGGGTGCTCTCCACGGAAATCTCGCCGCTCATCTGCTGCACCAGGCTCTTGACAATGGGCATGCCCAGGCCGGTACCCACGGTGGCCGCGCTGCTGAAGCAGGTCTCGCGGGAATACGGGTCAAAGAGGTGCTCCAGGAAGTGCTCGGACATGCCGATTCCCGTGTCCTCCACCACAATCTGATACTTGCTGTGCCGCTGGAAGTCAAACTGCCGGATTTCCAGCCGGATTTCCGCGCCGGGATTGCTGTACTTCAGGGAGTTGGAGAGGAGATTGTTGAGAATCTGTCCGATTTTGAACTCATCACCCACCACAATCTCGTTGCGGATGTCCAGCTCGGCGGAGAAGTGCTTTCCCTGGTGCTCCGCCTGCTCACGGAAGATGTCCGCCGCCTCCTCCACATACTTTTTCAGGTCGAAGCGTTTGTTGTTGAGGGCGTTCTTCCCCGCCTCCAGTGCCTCCTGAAGGATGATAGTGTGCTGGAGCTGCTGCCGCTTTTCAATATCCACGTCCCGGAAGCAGAGAATTACCTCGTCAGGCGCCAGCTTCTCATCGTAAAGCGTGCGGATATTCACCCACTTGTAGATCTCGCCAAAACGGCGCCGGTAGTCGCCGCCGTAGTCGGCGATGTGCTCGCTCACCCGCTGGCGGATGCTTTCCAGCGAAAAGCTCAGCTCAAATTCCTGGTAGGTCCCCGACTCCACCACCTGCTTTACCGTGGCCAGCAGAAAGTCGTATCCTCCCGTCCGGGGCATCTGGGGCTCCAGATCCCTGGACATCTTGATGGCCTCATAGGTCCCTTCGCGGAAGTTCACCCGGTAGACGGCGTAAAAGGAGTCGCTGAGAATCCGAATGGTGTTGCCCGCCTTTTTGATCCGCTTGTTCTGCTGCAAATCCCGGATCACCATGGCGGTCAGGACCACAAAGAGCAGCACACCCACACCGGCCAGCACGTTTGCCGCCGCGTTGCGGTCCCCCAGAAGGATGTCCCGGATGGGAATGGTCATAATCACAGTCCAGCCGTTGCTCATGACCGAGTAGTAGGCTCCACGCTCCACCCCCTCCATGTCTTCAAAGGAGGCGTCGTAAGCGGAGAGGGAGCCGTCCTGAATTCCCGCCAGCAGGTAGTCGACATAGGTCTGAAGGGTCTCCTCGTCCGCATCCCACTGAGTCACGGAGTAGAGCATGGTGCCGGCGGCGTCGCACAGGTAGTAGGAGCTGTCTTCCGGCAGGGCCTGGGCCGTATTGTGGAGCCCCTGGTTGCGGATATAGACGTCCATGGCCAGCACATCTCCACCGCGCTCCAGAGCCTTGGAGATGGTGAACACAGGGGCGCCGGTGATGGCGTCGGTGTACACGTCGCTGAACACCACCTCGCCGTCAGCCTCCAGCGCGTTGCGGTACCAGTCGGTGGTCTGATAGTCGTAATCGGCATCTCCGTCCCAGGGATTGGCTGCCACAATCTCCCCGTCAATCACCGCATAGGGGTCCACCATACTCTTTCCCTGCAGCGCCGTCAGCTTGGCAAAATACTCGCTGAGCCAGTGCTGGATTTCATCGCTGTTTCCGGCCTCACTGTCAATCTCGTTTACATACTCGGCGGCCAGGTTGATGGTCCGCCGGAAATTGTCCAGGTGCATCTCCTCCTCCACGGCGTAGCTCTGGGCCAGGGCCATGCCCAGGTCCTGGGTGTTCTCCAGCAGCTTGGTCCGCACAAGGAAGATGCTGAACGTCAGCAGCACAGCCACCAGAACCAGCATGAGAATGCTCAGCGCCGTGTTGGATGAGATGAAATTCTTTTTGCTTTTCAATGGAAGTCCTCCTTTATATCCCGCAGGCCGCTCTGCGGGATACAGCTCGGCATTGCGCCGGTTACAGCAGGGGTGCAAACAGCCGCAGCAGGCACTGTCCGCCCCGCAGCACGGCGGAGCGCGGGGCGCTGTACTGCTCCGTCACCTCCCGGCACTGGGGGAAGGTGTCCAGAAAATCCTGCTCCACCTGCCCCACCGCGGTGCAGCCGTGGAAGAGCACCGCGTTTTCAAAGTGGAGATACAGGCTGCGGTAGTCCATGTTGATGGTACCCACCACGGCGGTCTTTCCGTCGGCCACGCACTGCTTGGCGTGGATAAAACCGGGCGTGTACTCGTAAATCCGCACGCCGCTGCGGACCAGACCGGCATAGTAGGACCGGGTGACGCTGTACACCAGCTTTTTGTCTGGGATGCCGGGGGTGATGATGCGGACATCCACACCCCGCCGGGCCGCCAGGCCCAGCACACGGTTCATCTCATCGCTGATGATGAGATAGGGCGTGGTGAACCACACCCGCTCCTGTGCCCCCTCCGCCATACTCAGATACACGTTTTCCCCCATAAACTCCTGGTCCAGGGGGCTGTCTGCGTAGGGCTGGACAAAAGCGTCCTCCCTGCTCCGGCAGGGAGTCCTGGTCAGGTAGGCGCCCATGTCGCTGTCGGTGGGCCGGACGGCGTTCCACATCTCCAGGAACTGCTCCGTCAGGCTGACCACCGCCTCCCCCTCCAGGCGGATGCCGGTGTCCTTCCAGCGGCCGAAGGGGTGGGTCAGATTGAAGTATTCATCGGCCAGATTGTACCCGCCGGTAAAGCCCACCGCGCCGTCGATGACGGTGATTTTCCGGTGGTCCCGGTTGTTCATGAACACGTTGAGCACAGGGATGACAGGGTTGAACACCCGGCACTGTATCCCCGCCTGCTCCATGCGGCGGATGAAGTCCCGGTCGATAAAGCCGATGCTGCCGATATCATCGTAGAGGAAACGGACCTCCACTCCCTGGGCAGCCTTCCGGGAGAGCACATCCTTCAGCCGCCCAAAGGCCGCGCCCTCCTGTACGGCGTGGTATTCCATAAAGATGAACCGCTCCGCCTGCTCCAAATCCCGCAGCTGAGCCTCCAGCCCGTCGGCGGCGTCGCTGTAAAACGCCACGTCCGTGTTCCGGAAGAGGGGATAGCCTGCAAAGCGCTGGAGATAGCCCGCCAAATTGCCCGCCACGGCATCCCGGGCCTTCAGCTCCTCCACCGTGCCCTCCGGCCCGGCGGGCATAGCCTGCTCCAGCGCCCGATCCACCGCTTCAAACCGCCGGGCCATCCGTCTGGTGGTTCCCTGACGGCCCATCAGCAGATAAAGGCACACACCCAGCACCGGAAACGCCAGCAGGAGCAGCATCCACGGCATTTTAAAGGCCGCGTTGATATGCTTTCCGTACAGCCGCAGCACAATCGCCAGCGCCGCCAGGCGGGTAAACACGCTCAGAATGGCGGAATACTCGTTGAGCCTGATGCACAGCAGGACGATCCACAGCACCTCCAGCAAAATACACAGGCCCACAAATACCAGGCGGCCTATGCTGTTCTGCACGCTGGTTTTCTGCTCGGCTGTCATACGACCCCTTCTCTCTTCTCTCCGGCGGGCTGCCCGGCCCGCCGCGGGTATTTCGGCATGATTATACCAAATTTTCCGGCCGATGTTAAGAGCAGGTGCAGCACAACCCGCTCCGGCCCGCAAAAAACGGCCTCCGGTGCCCGATTTACGGGCTGCCGAAGGCCGTTTTCTCCGCCTACTCCTCCACCAGAATGGCGTTGGGATAGACGTGTTCAATCCGCTCGTCGGAATAGTGGCGGTCCAGGAAGTCGGAGAGGACCGTGGTGGGTGCGTCGGGCACGGTCTGCCGCTGGGTGTACCGGGCCAGGGCCAGGGCGGAGATCGCCGCGTTGCACACCATGAACACCACCAGCACCCAGGTACCGATGCGGCCGATTTTGGGCGGAATCCGCTCAATCAGGCCGGAGAGTTTGGGGTAGATGCCCTTGAGCCACACCACCGCCGCGATGCCCCAGAAGAAACAGTAGAGCAGGTTGATGCGCCCCCCCAGATTGAAGGGGATGTGGCTGTAATCCCAGAACACGGTGCCGAACACCAGCTCGGTGAACACGCTGCACGCATACTCATAGGCGCCGCCCAGAATGGTGCCGGCCAGGAAGATATACCGGTCGCTGCGGTCCTTGTATTTGTACAGCACGGCGGTGAACATCACCGCGCCCAGGCCCCAAACCACGCTGAATGCACCGTAAATCAGGCTGCTCCGGCTCATCCACACCCCCGCCGTCACCCGGCAGAACAATGTCTCGATGATGTCGCCCAGGAAGGCGGCGATGACAAAGAGCCACACCAGCTTGTGGAAGCAGCAGCCCTCGGCAAAGACGCCGCTCTTCTCCGGCGCCTCACTCTGGGCCTCCAGCAGCTTTTCCGCCTCCAGGTTGTGGGCCCGGAGAACACGGCGCTGCACCCTGCGGGTGATGGCGTTGCCGAACAAATTGGACAGATCCCGGAAATCCTCCGACATGCGGGCCAGCCGCTTGAGCCGGAAGCGGAGCTGGAGCACGGACACCAGGGAGACCACAAAGTCGGCCGCCACAAGTCCCCAGCACACCAGCAGGACAATCAGGCCCACAAGGCCGGGAAGGCGGTCAATCAGCCCGGCCAGCAGCGGGTCCAGGAACCAGATGGACACCAGGGCCAGCAGGCCCCAGATCAGCAGCAGCGGGAAGGATATGTACCCTTCGAACTGGAAGCGCCGTCTGGTGTAGTCCCACCAGCGGCGGTGGAAGATGCGCTCCAGCAGGAAGCCGGAGAGGAAGGTGACTACCGCGGCGATGATGGCGCCGCCCACCACCAGGAAAAAGGGGCGCTCGGCCAGCTCGGGCAGGAACACGGCGAAGAGCACCGCGCCGAAGCCGTAGGACGGATTGAGCGGCAGGTTGAGCAGGCCGCTGTTGACAAAGGTATGGCGCCGCACCGCAGCGGCCGCCACGCTGATGCACCATCCGGCCAGGGAGTAAATCAGAAAGAACCAGGCCAGCTGATAGAGGCTGTAATACATAATTTCTCTCCTTCCGGGGCACGGACCCCTCCGTACCCTCACGGAAGCTATTCTGCCATACTTTCCTGCCCATTGCAACCCGTCCTTTTCCGCCCCCTCCCCTTCTGTCAAACTTCTCCTTGAAATGCCGCCGGATTTCCTGTATAATACGGAGTAACGCAGTTGGAGGCGGGTGTCCGTTTCCTGCTCTCATACGCCGGTGTGATGAAATTGGTAGACGTAGCGGACTCAAAATCCGCCGCTGGCGACAGCGTACCGGTTCGAGTCCGGTCACCGGCACCACGTCGCCGCGGACGACATATCGTTCGCGGCGACTTTTTTCAAAAGTCACCTCTCACTCATTTTGTCGCGGCTCCTCTCCAAATCGAACCCGCTGCGCTGGGCTTCGATTTGGTTTTGGGTGCAAATCCGGATGCTGGCGGTATCCATACGGTTGCGGCCAGCTTTTTTATTTTTCTGCAAAGCTCATTCATATATATTAAAAGGAGGACACCCTCAGGGGTGTCCTCCTCTTTTTACAAGCGCTTTTCCGCCGAGCGTCTGTGAAACCTCAACCGGTATATCCCATCAGGAACGTGTCAACCTCGCTGGCGGCGGAGCGTCCCTCCTGGATGGCCCACACCACCAGGGACTGGCCCCGGTGCATGTCCCCGGCGGTAAAGACGCCGGGCACGTTGGTGGCGTACCCTCCCGCTTCCGTTTTCACACAGGAGCGGGGCGTGAGCTCCAGCCCAAAGGCCTCCGGCACATAGCTCTGGGGTCCCAGGAAGCCGGCGGCAATGAGCAGCAGTTCGCAGTCCATCACCTGCTCCGTGCCCTCCACAGGCTTGAGCTTCCCATCCAGCTTGACGGTCCTGATGGCCTTCAGGCTGCCGTCCTCGCCCGGGATGAGCTCGGTCACCGTGGTCTGATAGATGCGGGGGTCATGCCCGAACACCGCGATGCACTCCTCCTGGCCGTAGTCCGTCTTGCACACCCTGGGCCACTCGGGCCAGGGATTGTTCTCCGTCCGGACGTCAGGTGCCTTGGGCATCATCTCCAGCTGGACCACGCTGGCGCAGCCGTGGCGGATGCAGGTGCCCACACAGTCGTTGCCCGTGTCGCCGCCGCCTACAATGACCACATGCTTGCCCCTGGCGCTGGGATAGGCCCCGTCGGTCAGGTTGGAGTTGAGCAGGCTGCGGGTGGTCTCCTTGAGGAAATCCACCGCGAACATGACCCCGCCGGCCTCCCGGCCGGGAACGGCCAGGTCCCTGGGGTTGGCGGCGCCGCAGCAGAGCACCACGGCGTCATACTGCTCCCGCAGCTCCTGGGCGGTCACCGTCCTGCCCACATCCACGCCCGTGCGGAACTCCACGCCCTCGGCGGCCATCTTGTCCAGCCGCCGCTGGACGATGGATTTCTCCAGCTTCATGTTGGGGATGCCGTACATCAGCAGGCCGCCGGGCCGGTCCTCCCGCTCGAACACGGTGACCGAGTGGCCCCGGTGGTTGAGCTGGTCGGCGCAGGCCAGCCCGGAGGGGCCGGAGCCCACCACAGCCACCCGTTTCCCGGTGCGGCTTTTGGGCGGGCGGGGCTGGAGCAACCCTCGCTCCCAGCCGTCCTCAATGATGCCCAGCTCGTTCTCCTTGACGGTCACCGGGTCGCCGTGGAGGCCGCAGGTGCAGGCCGCCTCGCACAGGGCGGGGCACACCCGGCCGGTGAACTCCGGGAAGTTGTTGGTCTTGAGCAGCCGTTCCAGGGCGTGGCCGAAGTTTCCGGTGTAGACCAGGTCGTTCCACTCAGGGACCAGGTTGTGCAGCGGACAGCCGGATACCATGCCGCTCAGCACCGCGCCTGACTGGCAGAAGGGCACGCCGCACTCCATGCACCGGGCGCCCTGCCGTCTCCGGTCCTCCCGGCCCAGCCGGGGATGAAACTCGTTATAATGCCTGATGCGCTCCAGCGGGGACTGTGTGGGATTCCCCTGGCGCTGATATTCCATAAATCCAGTCGGCTTTCCCATACATTACTCCCCCGTTTTTCTGGTATTGACGTAGAAGGCCTCGACCTCGGCCTGCTCTCTGTTCATGCCTTTTTCCTCATACTGGGCAATGGTGCGCAGCATCCTGTCGTAGTCGTAGGGCAGGAGCTTCTTGAAGTGGGGCAGATAGTCCTCAAAATAGTCCAGAATCTCCCTAGCCTTGGCCGATCCGGTGGCGTCGGCATGGGCCTGGATCAGGGACTTCAGCTCGGCGATGTCATGGCGTTCGGTGACCTGGTCCATGGACACCAGCTCCTTGTTGACCCGCAGGTACAGGTCCTGGTGTTCGTCCAGCACAAAGGCCACGCCGCCGCTCATGCCTGCGGCAAAGTTCTTGCCCGTGGGGCCCAGGACCACTACCCGGCCGCCGGTCATATACTCGCAGCCGTGGTCGCCCACGCCCTCCACCACCGCGGTGGCGCCCGAGTTGCGGACGCAGAAGCGCTCACCTGCCACGCCGCTGAGGAAGGCCTTGCCGCCGGTGGCGCCGTACAGGGCCACGTTGCCCACCAGAATGTTCTCCGCCGGGTCAAAGGCGCTGTCTCTGGGCGGATACACCACGATGGTGCCGCCGGACAGGCCCTTGCCCAGGTAGTCGTTGGCGTCGCCCTCCAGCTCCAGCTTCAGGCCCTTGGGCAGGAACGCGCCGAAGGACTGGCCGCCGCCGCCGGTGCACTTGATGGTAAAGGTGCCCTCGGGCAGGCTGCTGCCGTGGAGCCGGGTGATATCGGAGCCCAGGATGGTGCCCACCGCCCGGTCCGTGCTGGAGACGGACAGCTCCAGCTTTCTGGGCTCACCCTTCTGGAGGGCCCTGCCCAGCTTCTTCTCCAGGACCTTCAGGTCCACGGTGTCCTCCAGGCGGAAATCGTACACATCCGCGGGGTCAAAGTGGGTCTTGACGCCGGTGCCCACGTAGGGATTGTCCAGCAGGGCGGACAGGTCCACCGTGGCGGCCCGGGCATTGACGGCGGGCTTGCGCATCTGAAGCAGGTCGGTCCGGCCCACCAGCTCCTCCACGGTGCGCACGCCCAGGCGGGCCATGTGCTCCCGCAGCTCCTGGGCGATGAAGCGCATGAAGTTGGCCACATACTCCGGCTTGCCCTTGAAGCGCTTGCGCAGCTCCGGGTTCTGGGTGGCCACGCCCACGGGGCAGGTGTCCAGGTTGCACACACGCATCATGACGCAGCCCATGGTCACCAGGGGCGCGGTGGCAAAGCCGAACTCCTCGGCGCCCAGCATGCAGGCGATGGCCACGTCCCGGCCGCTCATCAGCTTGCCGTCGGTCTCCACCACCACACGGGAGCGCAGGCCGTTCTGAATGAGGGTCTGGTGGGTCTCGGCCAGGCCCAGCTCCCAGGGCAGGCCCGCGTTGTGGATGGAGGTGCGGGGGGCGGCGCCGGTGCCGCCGTCAAAGCCGGAGATGAGCACCACCTGGGCGCCCGCCTTGGCTACGCCGGCGGCGATGGTGCCCACGCCCGCCTCGCTGACCAGCTTCACGCTGATGCGGGCCTGACGGTTGGCGTTCTTCAGGTCGTAGATCAGCTGGGCCAGGTCCTCAATGGAGTAGATGTCGTGGTGGGGCGGGGGCGAGATGAGGGTGACGCCGGGGGTGGAGTAGCGGCACTTGGCCACCCAGGGGTACACCTTTCCGGCGGGCAGATGGCCGCCCTCGCCGGGCTTGGCGCCCTGGGCCATTTTGATCTGGATCTCCCTGGCGCTGACCAGATACTCGCTGGTGACGCCGAAGCGGCCCGAGGCCACCTGCTTGATAGCCGAATTGCGCTCCGGATCGCCCAGCCGGTCGGGCTCCTCGCCGCCCTCGCCGGAGTTGGACTTGCCGCCCAGCATGTTCATGGCCTGGGCCATGCACTCGTGGGCCTCGCGGGAGATGGAGCCGTAGCTCATGGCGCCGGTCTTGAAGCGCTTGACGATGGAGTCCACGCTCTCCACCTCGTCCAGGGGGATGGGCTCATCGCTGTATTTAAGATCCAGCAGGCCCCGGAGGGTGTGGGGTCTGGTCTCGTCGTCCACCAGGGCGGTGTACTGCTTGAACAGGTCGTAGTCTCCCCGGCGGGTGGACTGCTGGAGGAGGTGGATGGTCTGGGGATTGTAGAGGTGGTCCTCCCCGCCCGCGCGGGCCTTGTGGGCGCCCAGGCTGTCCAGCTCCAGGTTCACGTCCAGGCCCAGGGGGTCAAAGGCCTTGGAGTGGTTCCGGTCCACCATGTCCGCAATCTCCTTCAGGCCGATGCCGCCCACACGGGAGATGGTGTTGGTGAAGTAGCGGTCCACCACCTCCTTGCTGATGCCCACCGCCTCGAAAATCTGGGCGGACTGGTAGGACTGGAGGGTGGAGATGCCCATCTTGGAGGCAATCTTTACGATGCCGTGGAGGATGGCGGCGTTGTAGTCGGCCACCGCGGTGTGGAAGTCCTTGTCCAGCAGGCCCTCCTCAATGAGCTCCACAATGGTCTCCTCCGCCAGATAGGGGTTGATGGCCCGGGCGCCGTAGCCCAGCAGGGCGGCAAAGTGGTGCACATCCCGGGGCTCGGCGGACTCCAGCAGGATGGAGACGGCGGTGCGCTTCCTGGTGCGCACCAGATGCTGCTCAATGGCGGACACCGCCAGCAGCGAGGGGATGGCCACATGGTTCTCGTCCACGCCCCGGTCGGAGAGGACGATGATGTTGGCGCCCTCGCGGTAGGCCCGGTCCACCGCCACGGCCAGCTGCTCCAGCGCCCGCTCCAGCGGCGTGTTCTTATAGTAGAGGATGGAGACGGTCTCCACATGGAAGCCGGGCTGCTTCATGGCCTTGACCTTCATCATGTCGGTGGAGGTGAGGATGGGGTTGTGGATCTGGAGAACACGGCAGTTCTCCGCCTTCTCCTCCAGCAGGTTGCCGTCATCGCCCACATAGACGGTGGTGTCCGTGACCACTTCCTCCCGGATGGCGTCAATGGGCGGGTTGGTCACCTGGGCGAAGAGCTGCTTGAAGTAGTTGAACAGGGGCTGATCCTTGTTGTCCAGCACAGCCAGGGGAATGTCGATGCCCATGGCGGCGATGGGCTCGCTGCCGGTGCGGGCCATGGGCAGGATGGTGTTGCGCACATCCTCGTAGGTGTAGCCGAAGGCCTTGCGGAGCTGCTGGCGGCGGGTCTTGCCGTAGTGCTCCACCCGCCGGTTGGGGATGGGCAGGTCCGCCAAGTGGAGCAGGTTCCGGTCCAGCCACTCGCCGTAGGGGTGGCGGGCAGCGTAGGACTCCTTCAGCTCGCCGTCCTCAATGATGCGGCCCTGCCGGGTGTCCACCAGCAGCATGCGGCCGGGCTGGAGACGTGACTTCTCCACAATCTGTTCCGTCGGGATGTCCAGCACGCCCACCTCGGAGGACAGGATGAGCCTGCCGTCGGCGGTGACATAGTACCGGGAGGGCCGCAGGCCGTTCCGGTCCAGCACCGCGCCCACCACGTCGCCGTCGGAGAAGAGAATGGAGGCCGGGCCGTCCCAGGGCTCCATCAGGGTGGCGTAATACTGATACAGGTCCCGCTTGGTCCTGGTGATGGTCTTGTCGCCCATCCAGGGCTCTGGGATGCAGGTCATAACGGCCAGCGGCAGGTCCATGCCCGCCATCATCAGGAACTCCAGGGTGTTGTCCAGCATGGCGGAGTCGGAGCCCTCCACGTTGACCACCGGGAACACCTTGTCCAGGTCCGCGCCCAGCAGCGGGGTGTGCATGGTCTCCTCACGGGCCAGCATCCGGTCCACATTGCCCCGGATGGTGTTGATCTCGCCGTTGTGGGCGATGAGGCGGTTGGGGTGGGCCCGCTCCCAGGAGGGGTTGGTGTTGGTGGAGAAGCGGGAGTGGACCAGGGCCACAGCGGACTCGTAGTCCGGGCTGCGCAGGTCGGCGTAGAAGGCGCGGAGCTGGTTGACCAGGAACATGCCCTTGTACACCACGGTACGGCTGGAGCAGGACACCACATAGGTGTTGTCGTTGGACTGCTCAAACACCCGGCGGGCCACATAGAGCTTCCGGTCGAAGTCAAGGCCGGGCTCCGTCCCCTCCGGCCGCCGGACAAAGCCCTGCTCAATATAGGGCATCTTGGCCCGGGCCTTGTGTCCCAGGATGTCCGGGCACACCGGCACGGTGCGCCAGCCCAGGAACTCCATCCCCTCCTTGGCGGTGATGACCTCAAACATCTTTTTGGCCTGGCTGCGCTTGAGTACATCCTGAGGGAAGAAGAACATGACCACGCCGTAATCCCTGGGGCCGGGCAGGGCGATGCCCGCCTCTCCGGCCGCCTTGGCGAAGAACTGGTGGGAGATCTGGACCAGAATACCCACGCCGTCGCCGGTCTCACCGGCGGCGTCCTTACCGGCCCGGTGCTCCAGCTTCTCCACGATTTTCAGCGCGTCATCCACCGTCCTGTGGCTGGGGCGGCCCTGGATATCCACCACGGCGCCGATGCCGCAGGCGTCGTGCTCAAAGGAGGGATGGTACAGTCCGCGCTGTCGATAACCTTCTGCATACATGTGCGTTTCCCCTTTCCGGGCAGTTTTGTGTAAAAAAGCGGCAGCCGCGCTCCCGGACTGCCGCCTCGAGACCGCCTTGCCCCATCATTATTTGAATTCTGCACCGTTCCATACCCGCAGTCCCGGACCGGTCCGCTGCTCTGCCCCGACCTGTTCAAGGCGGGAGTGGCACACGCCGCAGCACGGCGTTTTGCAGGCTATCAAGCGCATTCTTTCAAATAAAAAAGGGCAAAGACGTTCCTCTCACATAGGAAGGAACGTCTTTGCCCTTAACTATGAACGAAGTATACCGCCCAATACAGAAAATGTCAAGTATCTTTTTTCTCTTTTCAGTATTTTCTTTACCTTCCAAAAGCATGCTGCTTTTTATTTACGCCCTCACACGCGCAAGTTTTCTTTCAAAAACTTTCATATCCATGAGCAAATGGCTTGCCTCACCCGTGCGGCAGAAAACTTCATGCGCATATGTGCTGTGCCGCTTTTGCATAGAAAAAACAGCCGGGCAGAGCGTTTGCTCTGCCCGGCTGCCCGGATGTACCGTAATTTATTTGTTGCTCGTGGGGATAAAGGGACGGATGGCCATGGCCACACTGCTGATGGGCATGGTCTGGAGCCACACCTTGCCCGGGCCGGTGAGCAGGGTGTTGAACACGCCCTCCCCGCCGAAGAACATGTTCTTCAGTCCGGGCACCTGCTGGATGTCCATGGACACCGTGGGCGCAAAGCCCGCCACGTTGCCCGTGTCCACCACCAGCTGCTGGCCAGGAGCCAGGTCGTACTCCACCAGATCGCCGTCAATCTCCGCAAAAGCCATGCCCCGGCCGGAAAGCCGCTGCATGATGAAGCCCTCGCCGCCGAAGAAGCCTGCGCCCAGCTTTTTGTTGAAGTGGATGGACAGCTCCACCCCCGCCTCGGCGGCCAGGAAGGAGTTCTTCTGCAGAATCATCTCCTGGCCCGGAGCGATTTCGATGGGCATGATTTTCCCGGGAAAGCTGGAGCCGAAGGTGATCATACCGTCGCCCCGGGCGGTGTAGATATTCTGAAAAATATTCTCACCGGAGAAGGCACGGGAGAACATCTTGCCCAGCCCGCCGCCGGAGGTCTCCATCTGCATATTGGGGGACATCCAGACCATGGAGCCGCTCTCGGTGATCATCTTTTCGCCGTTCTCTAAGTAGCACATAACCACGGGGAACGTACCGCCTGCAATTTCGTATCTCATAGCCATCCTCCTTATATGTTTTGGGGATATCTCCATCATAGATGCTGCGCCCCGGGCCGTCAAGCAATTATTACGGATTTCGAAAATTTCTCCCCAATCCCGACCGGATTCTGGAAAAAGGCCCCCAATTCGCCCGGACGTGACAATTTACCGGGGGTATGGTATGATAGTGGCTGCTCAAGCAACTGCTTTTTGAAGAAAGGAAACGCTTATGAGAGAGAATAATAAAATCAAAGTCCTGATGGTGGCGGTGCCGCTGATCATCGCCTTTTTCTCCGTGTTCGTGGTGTCCGGCATCGCCTCGTCCGTGGAGTTCCACGCCGACTCCATCGCCGCCCTGGACGAAAAGCAGACCACTGTTCTGGAGCTGACCGCCGCCTCCACTGCGGCCTCGGCGGCCATTACCCTGCTCCCCGGCGACACCGCCACCCCCATCGCCGAGAAGCTGGCCGACCTGAGTTCCGGCTTCCTGGTGGTGCTGTGCGCCATCTACCTGGAGAAGTACCTGCTGACCCTCACCGGGTTTGCGGCCTTCAACTTCCTCATCCCCATCTCCTGCGTGCTGTACGCCGCCAACGTGTTCCTCAAACGGGACGGCATCCGCACCCTGGCCAAAAAGCTGCTCATCTTCGGCATCGCCATCGTGCTGGTCATTCCGGTCAGCGTCCGGGTATCCAATCTGATTGAGGACACCTATCAGGCCTCCATTGAGGCCACCATTGAGAACGCCAAGGAGACCACCGGCGAGGTAGAAAACAGCACGGAGGAGCTGACCGGCGAGTCGGAAAAGGGCTTCCTGGAGGGGCTCATCTCCAAAATTACCGACGGCATCTCCAACGTGGCCTCGGGCATCTCCGAAAAAGTGGGCGACATGATCAACAGCTTCATTGAGGCCCTGGCCGTGCTGCTGGTCACCTCCTGCGTCATTCCCATTCTGGTCATGCTGCTCTTTGTGTGGCTGGTGAAGGTCACCTTCTCTGTCTCCCTGCCCGTCAGCTACACGGGCGCGGTGAAAGGCGTCAAGGGCGCCTTCCACCGGGAGGGCAAGGAGGACAGTCAGTCCTGACCCCACCATACATATTCCCACCGCCGCTGCATATGCTATCCCCGGGTGATTGCGTATGAACAAGCACACATGGAAGATTTACGGCCTCTGGATTCTGCTCTCCGAGGCGGTGGGCGGCCTGTCCGGCTGGCTGACCCGGGACGGCGTCAAAATTTACAGCCAATCCATCGTCCAGCCGCCCCTGTCCCCGCCTCCGCTGGTCTTCCCCATCGTGTGGGCCATTCTCTTCGCCCTTATGGGCATCGGCGCGGCCCGGGTATTCCTGGGCCCCGCCTCCGCCGCCCGCACCAGAGGCCTGCGGCTCTTCTTTGTCCAGCTGGGCTTCAATTTCCTGTGGAGTATCCTCTTCTTCTGCCTCCAGGCCTTCGGCTTTGCCCTGATATGGCTGGTGGCCCTGTGGGCCCTCATCCTCTGGATGCTCTTCACCTTCCTTCAGGCGGACAGAGTCGCCGGCTTTCTCCAAATTCCCTATCTGCTGTGGGTGACCTTTGCCGCCTACCTGAATCTGGGCGTCTGGATTCTCAACTGAGTGCCCGAACCGTTTCCCCCTCAAAGCCCGGAAGCAGCAAAGCTGCTTCCGGGCTTTTTCTATCTCTGCCTCCCCGCGGTCTTCCGCATGCGAAATTTAAGGTTAAATTCAGACTTCTAGCTATTTTGTTCTATTTTTATCACAAATATCAAATATTAAAATGTTAGTTAGCTTACATATTTACAATTCATTCACATTTACTCCCACCCAGTTAACGTTCTGTTTTAAAAGGGCAGATACAATATTCCCAGCGCACATCCGGACATGGCGCGCCGGCCAAGCAGCTCCGGTCCGGCATTGGGGGAGGTAGTATGGTTGGGAGAGCTCTGGTTTGAGGTTTTGATCTGCTTTCTGGCGGGCGCGGGTGCGGGACTGGGCACCGGCTTTGCGGGGATGAGCGCCGCCACGGTAATCAGTCCCATGCTGGTCACCTTTCTGGGCATCCCCGCCTATGACGCCATTGGCATCGCCCTGGCAAGCGACGTGCTGGCCAGCGCCGCCAGTGCCCGTACCTACGCCAAAAGCGGCGCGCTCGACATCAAAAACGGCCTTGTGATGATGTGCGGCGTGCTGACCATGACGCTGGTGGGCAGCTGACTGTCCACCTTTGTGCCCAACACCACCCTGGGCTCCTTCTCCGTGGTGATGACGCTGGTTCTGGGCCTGCGGTTTCTCATTTTTCCGGTCACCTCCACCCGGCGCACCCTTGCGGGCGCCAGCACACGGGCCCGGATTGTCAAGGGCGCGGCAGGCGGCGCCTGTATCGGGCTGGTATGCGGCTTCTTCGGTGCAGGCGGCGGCATGATGATGCTGATGGTCCTTACCGTCCTGCTGGGCTACGAGCTGAAAACCGCCGTGGGCACCAGTGTGTTTGTCATGACCTTCTCTGCCCTGACCGGCGCGGTCAGCCACTTCGCCCTGGGCAGCATGCCCCGGCTGGACCTTCTGGTCCTGTGCGTGGTGTTCACCCTGGTGTGGGCCCAGATCGCCGCCAAAATCGCCGCCAAGGCCGACGCCGTGCTGCTCAACCGCCTGACAGGGCTCATCCTCACCCTGCTGGGCATTGTTCTGGTGGTCATCACCTTCCTGTAAGGTGACACAATACGCTCTAAGGAAAGCGAGAGAATACAAATGATATCGAAGCGTCTGAAAAAGCTGCTGCTGGCCGCCGTCATCCTTGTTGTGGTGCTGGCCATCTCAGTGCCCATTGTGGTGATGGCGGTCTCCAAGTCCTTCACCGCCCAGGAGCACGTAGTGCGCACCGACTGGGAGATTGACGCGGGCACTGTCATCGACCAGAGCGAGGAGTTCCAGGTGGATATCGCCCAGGCCAAGCTGGGCGACGGACTGAGCGCCCTCCAGCTCATCCCCCAGGACATCGATGAAGAGGGCTTCACCTACTACGACCTGGACGTGCAGCAGCGTCTGGACGGCGCCCTCCAGAGTTTAAAGGAGATGCCCGACATCTCCTGGACCGCCACCACTCCTCTGGCGGTGCTCAATCCCTTCGGCACAGGCAGCAACGGTCTGTACCTGTATTTTGAGACCGACATGGCCACCAAGGTCACCTACACGGTCCATGTGGAGGGCAGCGATATCTCCGACTTCACCGCCGACGCCGCCGACATCTCCGGCCAGGAGTTCACCAAAACCCACGAATTCCAGCTCATCGGCCTGGTGCCCGGCGAGACCAACCAGGTCACCCTGACCATCACCGGCCAGTGGGGCAACACCCGGCAGATTGTAACCTTCACCGTGGACATGCCCGAGACCTCCTCCGGCTACTCCACCCGCCTGGAGGTGGAGAATGGCGACTCGGACCAGGCCCAGTCCGACGGTCTCTTCGCCATGATGCGGGTCAACGGCTATCTGGGCTACGGCTTTTTCTTCGACAACGACGGGGTCCTGCGGTACGAGATGGTGCTGGAGGGCTACGGCCTGGACCGGCTGCTGTTTGACGGGGACGAGATCATCACCTGCGTCTCCTCCTCCAAGCTGGCCCGCATTGACGGGCTGGGCCGGGTGACCCAGGTGTATCAGCTGGACGGATACGACCTGCACCACGACATCGGCTTCGGCGCTGACGGCGAGGTGCTGGCGCTGGCCGAGGTGACCGGCGGCGAGACGGTGGAGGACAGGCTGCTCTCCATCGACCTGGAGACCGGAGCGGTCACCGAGCTGGTGGACTTCAGCCAGCCGATGGAGCCCTACTTTGAAACCACCCGGCCTGTGGGCCCCGGCGACGACTTCTTCTGGCAGGCGGGCGAGTGGGACTGGCTCCACCTCAACAGCGTGCAGTACATGGCGGAGGACGACAGCGTGATTGTCTCCTCCCGGGAGACCTCTGCCATCATCAAGGTGACAGGACTCCACAGCACCCCCACCGTCGACTGGCTGGCGGGCGACGAGCGCTTCTGGGAGGACACCGCCTATGCCGGCCTCTGCCTCACCCAGGAGGGGGACTTTGTCCCCCACTACGGCCAGCACTGCGTGGAGTACTACGCCGACGGCGAGGAGGACGGCGTGTACTACCTGGCGCTGTACAACAACAACTACTGGTCCCTCAACAGCCGGGACTTCACCCTGGAGGTGGCGGACAGCGTGGGCACCGACCTGTACGGCGCTGGGGACGAGACCAGCCAGGTCTATATCTACCGCATCGACGAGAACGCCCGCACCTATGCTCTGGTCTCCAGCTTTGACGTACCCTACTCCAGCATTGTGTCCAACGCCTCTCTGTGCGGGGATAACTGGGTGGTCAACAGCGGCGTGGCCATGGTGTTCGGCGAGTACGACAGCGAGGGAAATCTGATCCGGCAGTACACCTATAACTGCACCATGCAGAACTACCGCACCTTCAAGTACGACATGACCATCTGGTTCCAATAAGTTTCCTGTCTCCCGGAGGGCCTGGGACAGCTGCATCCCGCAGCTGTCCCAGGCCCTCTTTTTCTCCTCCCCCGCCGGTTTCTTTAGTGCCGCTTTAGGGCGGAGCACTATATTGAATCAGGTATGGGCGGCTCATGCCGTCCGGAAACCGCCATTCAAGGCGAGGAGGTTCCGCAATGATAAAAGTTGAGCACTTAACCAAGTACTACGGCGACTTTCTGGCGGTCGACGACCTTTCATTTGAGATAGATGAAGGGCATGTCTATGGTTTCCTTGGCCCCAACGGCGCGGGCAAGACCACAACCATGAACATTATGACCGGCTGTCTCTCCGCCACCTCGGGCCATGTGGAGGTGGGCGGGTACGACATCTTCGAGGACGCCAACAAGGCCAAACGGCTGATTGGCTATCTCCCTGAGCAGCCGCCCCTCTACATGAACGAGACACCGGAGGAGTACCTGCGCTTCGTGGGCGAGGCCAAGGGCCTGCGGGGCAAGGAGCTGGAGGACCAGATTGACAAGGTCATCGACCAGGTGAAGATCCAGAGTGTGCGCGGCCGCCGCATCTCCGCCCTGTCCAAGGGCTACAAGCAGCGTGTGGGCATCGCCCAGGCCCTGCTGGGCAACCCCAGGGTCATTATCCTGGATGAGCCCACCGTGGGCCTGGACCCAATCCAGATCATCGAAATCCGCGACCTCATCAAGCAGCTGGGCCAGGAGCACACCGTCATTCTCAGCTCCCACATCCTCTCGGAGGTCCAGGCCATCTGCGAAAAGATCCTCATCATCGCCCACGGCAAGCTGGTGGCCTTTGACGGGCCGGACAATCTGGAGAAGAACCTGCTGTCCGGGAACGAGATCGTCTTTACCACCGACGCGGAGGAAGAGATGGTGATGGACATTCTCTCCGGCGTGGAGCACATCTCCGCCGTGCGGCTGGAGGAGAAGGAGAACGGGCTGGTGTCCGCCCAGCTGAAGACCGACAGCAGCGATATCTACGGCGTATCCCGCCAGCTGTTCTTTGCCTTCGCCCAGCGCGGGCAGGCCCTGCTGGAGCTGTCCCTAAAGAAGGCCAGCCTGGAGGACATCTTCATCGAGCTGACCGAGAGCGGCGACCCCGGCCAGCCGGGCCCGGGTGAGCCGGAAGATATACCGGAAGAGCAGACCGAAGCGTCCTCTCAGGACGGGGACGAGACCTCCGCCGGTACAGAAAGTGAGGCAGATCAGGTATGACTGCGGTACTGAAACATGAATTGAGGAACTATTTCCACTCCTTCACCGCCTACGTGTTCGGCGCCTTTCTGCTGGCCATCGTGGGCATCGGCTCCATGCTGTACAACCTGCAGGCCGCGGTGAGCAACTTTGAGTACGTGCTCAGCTTCGGCTGCATTGTGTTCGTGGTCATCGTGCCCATCCTGACCATGCGGGTCATTGCCGAGGAGCGCAAGCAGAAGACCGACCAGCTGCTCTACTCCCTGCCCATCACCACCACCCAGGTGATCGCGGGCAAGTATCTGGCCCTGCTGGTGGTCTACCTCATCCCCCTGGCCGTCATCTCCATCTACCCCCTGATTTTCTCCCAGTTCGGCGAGGTCTACCTCCCCACCTCCTACGGCTCCCTCTTCGCCATCTTCATGATGGGCGCCGCACTCATCGCCCTGGGGGTGTTCATCTCCTGCCTGACCGACAACCAGGGTCTGGCCGCCGGCATCGGCATCGCGGTCATTCTGTTCAACTATTACAGCGTCAGCCTGTCTGAGTACGTCTCCTCCACCGCCTTCGGCTCGGTGGTGGCTCTGGCCGTCCTCATCCTGGCCCTGGGCGCTATCATCCGGTACCTGACCAGAAACGAGCTGCTGGCCTACGGGGTAAGCCTGGTGCTGGCGGTGGCAGTGTGCGTGGTGTGCTTTGTGGACGCCACCATGTTCGAGGGCCTGCTGCCCGCCATCATGGAGCAGCTCTCCCTCTTCGAGCGGTTCAACGCCTTTGTCAACGGCGTGTTCGACATGACCGCCATCGTATACTACCTGTCTGTGATCGGATTTTTCCTGTTCCTTTCGGTCCAGTCCCTTGAGAAACGGAGGTACAACTGATGAAGCGCTGGAAGCTCCTTGGCGACGCGGAACAGGCAGGCAGAAACCGCATCGCGCTTCAGGGCGGTTCTTATTCCATTATCATCACGGCCGTGGTGCTGGCCATTCTCATCGCAGTGAATGTGCTGGTATCCGCCCTGCCCACCACCCTGACCAAATATGATATCAGCTCAACCAAGCTCTACTCCATCACCAGCAACACCAAGGTTGTGGTGAACGCCCTGGAGGAGGACGTGACCATCTACTGGATCGTCCAGTCCGGTGAGGAGGACGCCGTCATTGAGAACCTGCTGAACAAGTATGACAGTCTGTCCGACCACATCTCGGTGGTCAAGAAGAACCCGGACGTATACCCCACCTTCGCCGAGCAGTACACCGACGAGACGGTGCAGAACAACAGCCTGGTTGTGGAGTGCGGTGACCGCAGCCGCTTCATCGGCTATGACGACATCTACGTCCAGGAGGCGGACATGTACTCCTACTCCTACAACACCTCCTTTGACGGCGAGGGCGCCATCACCTCCGCCATCGACTACGTGGTCACCGAGGACCTGCCCCAGCTCTACGTGCTGGAGGGCCACGGCGAGCAGGAGCTGCCCTCCACCTTCAGCGACCAGATCGCGAAGGAGAACATTGAGGTCAACACCCTCTCCCTGCTGACGGTGGACGAGATCCCCGAGGAGGCCGACTGCATCCTGATCTACGCCCCCTCCTCCGACATCTCCACCGAGGAGAAGGATATGCTCGCCGAGTACACCAAAAATGGCGGCAAGCTGATGGTGGTGGCCGGTCCCGTGGAGGACGGCAGCCTGGACAACCTGTACAGCCTGCTGACCGACTACGGCGTGGAGCCCTGCGAGGGTATTGTGGTGGAGGCCGACCGGGAGCACTACACCCTCCAGCCCTATGTCCTCCTGCCCGACATGAACAGCGATGAGATCACCGACTCCCTCATTGACGAGCACTACTACACCATCATGCCCATCTCCCTGGGCCTGGATGTGAGCGGCGCCGACAGCTCCGTCACCACCCTGATGACCACCTCCGACACCTCCTTCAGCAAGATTGCCGGCTATGACCTGGCGACCTACGAGAAGGAGGACGGGGACATTGACGGCCCCTTCGCCGTGGCCGTGTCCGTGGACTGCGACAACGAGGGCCAGATTGTGTGGTTCACCTCCTCCGCCTTCCTGGAGGACATGTACAACGCCTTCTCCTCCGGCGCCAACTCCGACCTGGCCATGAACGCCCTCTCCTCCCTCATTGGCGAGCGGGAAGCCATGGCCATCCGCAGCAAATCCCTGAACTACAACTACCTGAATATCAGCAGCTCCACCGCTTCCCTGCTGAAGGTGCTGATGATCGGCGTGTTCCCCCTGGCCTATCTGGGCATCGGCATTGGCGTGATTCTGAGAAGAAGGAGGCTTCAGAATGAAGCGGGCTAAACGGATCTATATCCTGCTGGGCGTGCTGGCGGTGGTGTGTATTGCCGCCTTCGCCGTCATGCAGTACCAGGAGCAGCAGGAGATCATTCAGAACACCGACGAGATCATCCTGGAGGTGGACGCCGGCACGGTTCAGTCCCTCTCCTGGGAGTACGAGTCGGAGACCCTGGCCTTCCATAAGGACGGCACCTGGCTCTACGATGAGGACGAGGCCTTCCCTGTGGACGAGGAGAAGATGAACGAGCTGCTGGAGACCTTCCAGGCCTTCGGCGCCGCCTTCATCATCCACGACGTCACCGACTTCGCCCAGTACGGCCTGGATGACCCCGTCTGCACCATCGACCTGACCACTGAGGACACCAGCTATGAGATCCAGCTGGGCGATTACAGCACCATGGACGCCCAGCGGTATGTCTCCATCGGGGACGGCAACGTGTACCTGGTCCAGGAGGACCCGCTGGACACCTTCGACGTGGAGCTCAGCGACCTCATCGACAACGACGAGACCCCCAGCTTTGACCAGGTGGAGTCCATCCAGTTCACCGGCAGCGACTCCTATCAGGTCATTTATCAGGAGGAGAGCACCTACTCCTACTGCGCCGACGATGTGTACTTCAAGGAGCAGGACGGGAACTATCTGCCCCTGGACACCTCCCTGGTGGACAGCTACCTGAGCGGCATCACCAGCCTGAGCCCCACCGACTATGTGACCTACAATGCCGCCGAGGAGGACCTGGCCACCTACGGCCTGGACAATCCGGAGCTGACCGTCACCGTCACCTACACCCCCGAGACGGACGAGGACAGCGAGGAGGCCAGCGAGCCCGTTGTCTTCACCATCAGCGTCAGCCGTGACCCCGACGAGCGGAGCGCGGCGGAGGAGGCGGAGACCACCGAGGAGGAGGACGCCGCCGACATCACCGCCTACGCGAGAATCGTCGAGTCCAAGATCATCTACCAGATCACCGGCTCCCAGTACCAGTCGCTGATGGCCGCCTCCTACAACGACCTGCGGCACCAGGAGGTGTTCTACGCCGACTTTGCCGACGTCACCAGCCTGGACATCACCCTGGAGGACGCGGTCTATACCATCACCTCCGAGGGCACCGGCGACAAGAAAACCTTCTCCTATGACGGCGAGGAAATCGAAATTGAGGACCTGCAGGACGCCCTGGAGGCCATGACCGCCTCCAGCTTCACCGACGAGAGCCCCGCCCAGAAGGAGGAAATCAGCCTGACCATCCATCTGGACAACGAGACCTATCCGGAAATCCATATCCAGCTGTACCGCTACGACGGCGAGCAGTGTCTGGCCGTGGTGGACGGCGAGCCTGTCTCCCTGGTCTCCCGCTCCTCTGTGGTGGACCTCATCGAGGCGGTCAACGCCATCGTCCTCTAATCTGCCTGCAAACGCAAAAAACCAGGACCGCAAAAGCGGTCCTGGTTTTTTGTATTACAGCTTTACCCGGAAGCGGATGGCACGTCCGTCCAGGCTGGAGACGGTAATTTCACCCCTGTGCTTCTCCACAATGGCCTTGGCAATGGACAGCCCGATGCCAAAGCCGCTGCCGTAGGTTCTGGCCTTGTCGGCCCGGTAGAAGCGGTCAAACAGGCGGCCCAGCTCCACGCTGTCCACCGCGGCATAGCTGTTGTCCACGGTCAGCACCGGATGCCGTCCGCCGGACAGTCCCACCCGGATGGTCCCGCCCTTGTCGCAGTACTTCACCGCGTTGTCCAGAAGAATGGAGAGAAGCTGGCGGATGGCGGCCTCATCCCCGGTGCAGCACACCCCCTGCGGCACGTCCAGCGACAGGGTCATGTCCCGCTCACGGGCCGTCCCGTCAAAGGCCGCCGCCGTCTCGCTCACCGCCTCGCTCAGGCTGAAGCGGGTCATCTCCAGGGTGCTCTGGTCCTCGTCCATCCGGCTGAGCATCACCAGCCGGTTCACCAGCTCGGTCATGATGCCTGTCTCCTCCCGGATGTCGCTGAGCCACTCGTTGGGGCCGTTCTCCGACTCCATAATGTCCAGATTGGTGCGGATCAGGGTCAGCGGCGTCTTGAGCTCGTGGTTGGCGTCGGTGACAAACTGCCGCTGCTTCTGGTAGCTCTCCATGGCTGGCTTCACCGCATGCTTGGAAATCAGAATCACCAGCAGCAGCACCACCACGCTGCCCGCCACAAACACCGAGGAGGCGGTCAGCAGAAAGCGCTGGTTGAGCTCCCTGGTGTCGGTGCCGTTGATGAACACCACCGCGGTGCCCTCCGGTGTGTTGTACACCTTGTATCGGAAGTTCTCAACCCACCCCCGCTCGGCGCCCTTCTCCAGAACAGCGGAGGCGTACTCCTGGGCCTCCTCCCCGCTCACGCTGGCGATGGCCCGGATATCCACCGAGGCCAGCTCTCCTTCCCCGTCGAAGCGGACGGTAAAGAACCGGGTGGTGAAGGGAGACTCCTGGTTTACCCCTTCCGGCGGAAGAATCTGCCCCTCATCCAGACCAAACTGCTCAAAATCCGGGAAAATGCCGTCGTTCTCCGATACCAGGTCGGCCAGGGTGTCCAGCCGGGCGCTGGTCTGCACCTCGGTGACCAGATAGATGGCGATGAAGAGGATGAGAAACACCGCCGCAAAGGACAGCATGCAGATCCGGATAAACTTTCTTCTCAGCCGGTCAATCATGATTCCTGCTCCAGGGTGTAACCGGCGTTGCGGACAAAGCGGATGGTGGCGGGCGCCTTGAGGGCCGCCAGCTTTTTCCGGAGGTTGGAGATATGCACCCACACCACGCTCACGTCCACCTCGCTGTCCCAGCCCCACACGTGGGACATGAACGCGTCGGTGGTGATGATGAAATTGGGACGCTGGAGCAGCATCTCCATGATCTGAAACTCCCTGCCGCTGAGGGCCTGGGTCTGTCCGTTGCAGCTGAGCTCGTAGGTGGAGCGGTTGAGCACCAGCTCCCCTGCCCGCAGCAGGTCCGGGACGTAGTTGTCCTTCCGCCGCAGCATGGCCCGCACCCGGGCCAGCAGCTCGGAGGTGGAGAAGGGCTTGGACAGGTAGTCGTCCGCTCCGGCGTCCAGCCCCTCCACCCGCTGGTCCACCTCGGTCTTTGCCGTCAGAAACAGGGCCGGTGTGGAGATGCCCTGTCCCCGGACGCTGCGCAGCACCGCAATGCCGTCCAGCCCGGGCATCATGATGTCCAGCACCATGCCGTCGTACTCCTCCGTCTCGGCATAGGCCAGGGCCTCCGTCCCGGTGGAGACAGCGTCCACTATGTACTTGTTCTTCTCAAAGATGTGCTTGAGGGATTTCAGCAGCTTCAGGTCGTCCTCCGCCACTAGCAGCCGCATAAGCTCAACCCGCCTTCCTTGCGTCATATTTCCGAGCTGGTGGCCGCTTTTCTCCCTTCGTTTCTTTCCCTGGATTATTATAGTATTCCGCCGCTCCGGTATCAACGTGCGCAGCATTTCGTTTACAAAATGTTTTGATTTTCCGGGGTCTTTAGTCCGGCTTTAGTCCGGAGACGTATCATAACCGGGAACACTGCGCCGGAGGCGTGATATCCCAGTGAAAGAAAGGTTGAATACCATGGCTGAAATCATAGACAACGCCCGCAAAGGCATCCCCGAGGCGATGCGCACCCTCTACGACCAGAACAAGGACCGGATTATGTTCCTGTGCCAGGCGCTGCTCCTGGACGAAAACGCCGCCTGCAACGCCGTGTCCCACGTGTTCAAGGCCATGTGGGAGCTGGTCGTCTCCGGGCAGGTTATCTCGGAGCAGGATTTCCAGGACACCGTCACCAAAAAGGCCGTCAATTACTGTAAGGCCCAGACCGTGAAGAAATATCCAAAGGCCTTCCGGGTGCCTGCCAACCGGAATTTCATGAACACCCCCTAAGACGCGGGAAAAATGACGCTCAGCGGCCAGCCCTGGGAAATCGTCCTGAAAAATCTGCCGCACCTCCACCGCTTTATCTACGTGCTCCACGGGGTGTGCGGGTACGATGACATGCGCATCGCCAAGCTCTTCAACACCTCCACGGAGACTGTCCGGCTGGCCCTCCAGGCGGAGGAGGCCAACATCAGCCGTATTCTCTCCCTGACTCCCGACCACGGAACAGCGGCTATGACAGCGGAGGCCTTCCACCAGGCCCTGCTGGAGCAGCAAAAAACGGTTGCCATTCCCAGAACCGTCACCATTACCGTCCATATGGGCATCGACAACATCTGCCAGCCCTTCCTGGACAAGCGGAAAAAGCAGCGGACCAGGCGCACCGTGCTGATTGTCTCCCTGCTGGTGGCGGTGTGTCTGATTGTGGGAATCTCGGTGGCTGTGGGCGGCGGTACGGCCCAGACCGACCCGTCGGCCACTCCCTCTGAATCCGCCCAGGTGTCCGAGACGCCCGAGCCCACCGACAGCACCGGCACCGATGAGAGCGGCACGGAGACCGGTGACACCGCCGAGGCCGAGACCGCCAGCTACTACGCGGACATCGAAATCCAGGACTACGGTACCATCACCGTGGCGCTGGACGCGGAGGCCGCCCCTGAGACGGTGGCCAACTTTGTGTCCCTGGCGGAGTCCGGTTTCTATGACGGCCTCACCTTCCACCGGATCATCGAGGGCTTCATGATGCAGGGCGGCGACCCCAACGGCGACGGCAGCGGCGGCAGCGGCACCACCATTGTGGGCGAATTCAGCGAGAACGGCTATGAGAACAACCTGTCCCACACCCGCGGTGCCATCTCCATGGCCAGGTCCGACGACTACGACAGCGCCAGCTCCCAGTTCTTCATCGTTCAGGAGGACTATCCCTCTCTGGACGGAAAGTACGCGGTGTTCGGCTATGTGACCGAGGGCATGGACATTGTGGACGCCATCTGTGAAGCCGCCCAGCCCACCGATGGCAACGGCACCATCCCCGCCGAGGAGCAGCCCGTTATCACCTCCATCACCATCCGCACCCCGGAGGCGGAGAGCAGCGGCCAGTAACGGCGGTCTGACAGCGGCAGGGAGTTTCCTCCTTCCTGCCGCTGCTTTTTTCATTCCATATGGGCGGAAAGTCTGCTATACTGGAGACAGCACAGAGCGGCTCCCCCATTTGGCTGGAAGCGAGCCGCCGGAGGAGGGACCATCTGTGATTGTCTATTTTACCGGTACGGGAAACAGCCGTTACTGCGCCAAGCTGCTGGCGGATAGGCTGGGCGACCACTGCACCGACGCCTTTCACTTCATCCGGGACGGCGTGGCGGCCGAGCTGTCCTCCACCAAGCCGTGGGTCTTTGTGTGCCCCACCTACGGCTGGCAGCTGCCCAGGGTGTTTGTCGAGTTCATCCGCGCCGGACGCTTTTCCGGCAGCAAGGACGCCTACTTTGTCATGACCTGCGGCGCCGAAATCGGCAACGCCGCCCCCAAAAACCGCGCCCTCTGCGGTGAGAAGGGATTCCGTTACCGGGGCACCCTTCAGGTGGTCATGCCGGAGAACTACATCGCCATGTTCAACGCGCCCGAGCGGGAGGAGGCCCTGGGCATTGTGGCCGCCGCCCGCCCGGTTCTGGAGCAGGGCGCCGGTTACATCCAGCGGGGCGAGGACTTCCCCGACCGGAAGGCGGGCGCTGTGGATAAGCTCAAGTCCGGCCTGGTCAACACCCTGTTCTACCGCTTCAACGTCAGGACCAAACCCTTCCACGTGGCGGGCAGCTGCGTCTCCTGCGGCAAGTGCGCCGCAGCCTGTCCCCTGGGCAACATCCGCATGGAACAGGGCCTGCCGGTGTGGGGCAATCGCTGCACCCACTGCATGGCCTGCATCTGCGGCTGTCCCACCGGGGCCATTGAGTACGGAAAAATCAGCCGGGGCAAGCCCCGCTACCAGTGCCCCGACTACCAGGGCTGAGCCCAAGGTCAACTATTCCCCACAGAGAAAGGAGCTGAGCGCATGATCTACTGCATGTCCGACCTCCACGGCGAGGAGGACCGCTTTCACGCCATGCTGGAAAAAATTCAGTTCTCCGACCAGGACACGCTGTACATCATCGGGGACGTCATCGACCGAAGCCCCGGCGGCGTATCCATGCTCCAGGAGATTATGGCGGCGGACAACATCCATATGCTGCTGGGCAATCACGAGCAGATGTGCCTGGACACCCTTGGCCCCAACAGCGTCTACGGCAGCCGGGACCTCTGGCGGCACAACGGCGGCAACTGTACCTACCGCCACCTGCTCTACATCTCCTCGGCCCGGGAGCGGTGGGAGATACTGCGGTTTATCGCCAGCTTGCCCGATCATCTGGAGGTAACCGTGGGAGACCGGATCTTCCACCTGGTCCACGGCATGCCGTCGGAGGACCCGTACCGGCGGATCTGGGACCGGCCGGTGCCCGACTGCATCGCCCCATTCCCCGACCGCACCGCCATCGTGGGCCACACCCCCACCTGCTTCCTTACCGGGCGGATGGACGAGACTCTGACCATCTGGCATGGGGACGGGATCATCGACATCGACTGCGGCTGCGGCAACCCCAGCGAGCACCGGCGGCTGGCCTGCCTGCGGCTGGACGACATGGCCGAGTTCTATGTATAAAATCGAACGGGGACAGACAGCGTCTCAGCTGTCTGTCCCCGTTTTCTCTTATCTCCGGCCGCTCCCCGCTCTGACGGTGCACAGCCGCTCCATGTCGTAAGTACGGATAAAGGGCGCCACACTGGAGCCAGAGCGCAGGTGGTGGAGAAGAATCTCCCCGCAGGCCAGACTGTCGCTGCCGGCGTGGTGGTGGTCAAGTTCCAGGCCCAGATAGTCGCTCAACGTGTTCAGCTTGTGGTTGGGCAGCTGGGGCAGCAGGCGGCGGCTCATCTGGCAGGTGCAGGCGTAGCGCACCGTAGGGTGCCAGTAAATGCCGTATCCCCGCAGGCATTTGGCCAGCACCGACATGTCAAAGGGGGCGTTGTGGGCGATGAGCAGGCCGCTGTCCATCAGGGGACCAATCTCCCGCCACAGCTCCGGGAAGGTGGGCTTGTCTGCCACCATCTCAGGTGTAATGCCCGTCAGGGCGATATTGAACCGGTCAAAGCGCTGCTCCGGGTTCACCAGCGTGTAGTACTCCCCCGCAATCTCCCCCGCCTCCACCACCGTGACGCCGATGGCGCTCATGCGGTCGTTGGCGTAGTTGGGGGTCTCCACGTCAAAGGCGATATATCTGCCGTTCATCTCTTTCTCCTCCCGCGGCTGCGTCTCTGATCGGGGACTCCGTCCCGCGCCTGATTGTACCACAGCCCGGACGCCAGGGCAAGCCGGCTCAGAGATACCGCTGGGCAAACCGCTTCATGGGCTTGTTAACCTGCTTGGCAATGAGGCCCACGCAGATGGCCGCCGCCACCGTGCCCTCCCGGACGCCGGTCAGCTTTCCCAGGAACAGGAACGACAGGACAGTAGCCAGCACCACCAGGGTCACATCAAAGCCCACCTTGGCATTGGCAAACTTCACACGGAACGCCTTACACACGGCCAGGACCATGCCCTCGCCGGCCAGAGTGACCACCCCGGCGGTGACCTCAAAGCTGACGCCCACGCCCACCAGCAGAATGCCCACCACGCACAGCAGCCACGCCATGGGGTAGGAGGTACAGGTAATGCCCCGGAGGGCCCACACGCTGAAGTCGGTCAATGTGCCGAACACCAGCGCCACCGGCAGCTGAATGAGCTGGACAGGGTCATACTGCCTGCGCAGCAGCAGGATTTGCAGCACAATCAGCGTGACGTGCATGGCAATGGTGGCAGTGCCCACGGTGAGGGGTGTGAACTGGCTGAGCACGTAGGGCAGGCTGGAGATGGGAGAGGTGCCCAGCCCCCCCTTGATAGAAAAGGCCACTCCAAAGGCCATGATAACAAGGCCCACGCACAGCAGGATATACCGCTTAACATACGCTCTGATTTTATTCTGAAGTTCCGTCTCCATCACCCGTTCTCCCTTCCGTCAGGCGACACCGACGCGTATACTTTTTCCAACAGCACCTGCAGCTGCTCCTGCTCCTCCGGTGTCAGCTGTGCCGCCGCCTGGGCGTCTGCCCGCCGGAAGATATCCGCCATCTGTTCCCCCAGCTTCTCCCCCTCCGGTGTCAAAGACACGTAGAGGGACCGGCGGTTGCCGTCCCGCTGGGTCCGGCGGATCAGGCCGTCCCGCTCCATGCGGAGCAGAATACTCCCCACCGTGGCCTGCTCAATCTCGCAGAAGGCAGCGATGGCCTTCTGGTTGCTCTCCCCCTGCTGCATCAGGCACTCCAGAATCTTGGGCTGTCCCGGCGACAGGCCAAGAGCGGCCGCCTCACTCAGAATCCAGCGGTTCAGGTTGGTGTGGGTCTTCATCAGCAGATAGTGCAGCGCGTCCATATCAGCTCACTCCAATAATAAGCTTTCTTATTATATTGATGCTTATTATAGTCCACCTGCTTCGCCTGTCAAGTCCTGACCACAGAAACGCCCCCGCTCTGTATGATACAGAGCGGGGGCGTTTCTCAGCTTTTATCCGCTTATAGGTGCGGTCAGTCCAGGTTGAGGAAGTCCTTCCGGTAGTTGACGCCGAAGAATTCGGCCAGCTCCTGCATCTGGCTGTCCAGGATGGTGTTCTTCCGGGGCAGGTGGGCGGTGAGCATGTAGATCTGGGCGGCCTTCTCCACGGTCTCAATGAGGCCGAAGGTCTCGTCCAGGGTCTTGCCGGCGCCGTAGATGCCGTGCATGCCCCACACCACCAGGCGGAACTCCTCCATCTTCTTGGCGGTGGCCTCACCGATGGAGTTGGTGCCGCAGAGCATCCAGGGCAGCACGCCCACGCCGTCGGGGAACACGGCGATGCACTCGGTGCACATCTCCCACAGGGTGTGGGTGAACTTCTTCTCGTCCAGCTCGTGGACAAAGTTCATGGCCAGAGTGTAGGTGGGGTGGCAGTGCATGACCACACGGTTCTCCGGGTCCACCTTCAGGCGGGCCATGTGGCTCATCAGGTGGGCGGGCAGCTCGGAGGTAAACTTGCCGCCGTCCTTGTAGCCCCACAGCAGCTCGGCGGTGGTGCCGTCCTGGGCGATGCGGATGACGCCAAGGTTGGTCTCCGGGTCCTTCTCCACGTTCTTGAAGTACTTGCCGGTGCCGGTGACAATGAAGTACTTGCCGATGAGGGGCTTGGCGTCAAAGCCGGTGGGGATGGTGCGGATGACCTTGTTCAGGTCCAGATACTCGGCTACCTCCTCCTCGGGCAGCAGGTAGCTCAGGTTGCCGCCGTTGCGCTCGTCCCAGCCCAGCCGGTACATGTTGGCGGTGGTGCTCTTCATTTCCTCCACAAAGGGAGCGGTCAGAATATCTTTCATTGCGTCTCTTCTCTCCTATCTCACATCAGCTGGCGGAACAGGGCCTTGAAGTCCTCCACGGTGGCCTCTCTGGGGTTGCCGGGGGCGCAGGCGTCGGCGGCGGCGGACTGGGCCAGGAAGTCCAGGTCCTCCTCCTTCATGGCGGGCAGCTTGGTGGGAATGCCCACGTCCACGGACAGCTGGCGCACGGCGTCAATGGCGGCCTTGCGGTAGGCGGCCTGGTCCATACCGGTGGTGTCCACGCCCATGGCCTCGGCGATGGCCTTGAACTTCTCGCCGGTGTACTCCTGGTTGAACTCCATCACGATGGGCAGCATCATGGCGCAGGCCACGCCGTGGGGGGTGTCGTACACGGCGCCCAGGGTGTGAGCCATGGAGTGGGCGATGCCCAGGCCCACGTTGGAGAAGGCCATGCCGGTGACGAACTGGCCCAGGGCCATGCCCTCGCGGCCGTCATCCTCGTTGTTCACGGCGCCCCGCAGGCTCTTGGAGATGAGCCGGATGGCCTCCAGGTTCAGGCAGTCGGCCAGGGCCCAGGCGGCCTTGGTGGTGTAGCCCTCAATGGCGTGGGTCAGGGCGTCCATGCCGGTGGAGGCGGTGAGGCCCTTGGGCATGGTGGACATCATGTCGGGGTCCACGATGGCGATGTCGGGGATGTCGTTGGTGTCCACGCAGACGAACTTGCGCTTGCGCTCCACGTCGGTGATGACGTAGTTGATGGTGGCCTCGGCGGCGGTGCCGGCGGTGGTGGGCACGGCGATGGTGAACACGGTGCGGTTCTTGGTGGGGGCCACACCCTCCAGGGAGCGGACGTCGGCGAACTCGGGGTTGTTGATGATGATGCCGATGGCCTTGCCGGTGTCCATGGAGGAACCGCCGCCGATGGTGATCATGTAGTCGGCGCCGGACTTCTTGTAGGCCTCCACGCCGGACTGGACGTTCTCAATGGTGGGGTTGGGCTTGATGTCGGAGTAGATCTCATAGGCCATGCCGGCCTCGTCCAGCAGGTCGGTGACCTTCTTGGTGACGTTGAACTTGACCAGGTCGGGGTCGGAGGCGATGAAGGCCTTCTTATAGCCCTTGGCGGCCACCAGACCGGGGATTTCCTTGATAGCGCCCTTTCCGTGATAAGAGATAGCGTTGAGCACAAAACGATTGACCATGGTAATACTCCTCCTGTTATCTTTCAGCTTTGTTTTTTCAATTCAGCGCTTGGAGAGCACGTCCTGCTCGTACTGGAGCACGGTGTCCAGCCAGGCACCGTCCAGGGGTGCGCCGCACCGGCGGCAGTACTCGTCCCATACGTCACCGAAGGGCATGGTCTTCAGCTCGTCCTGACGCACCAGCACGGCGGTCAGGTTGCCCGCGTCCTGGTCGGCCTTCAGGCTGTCGCTGGGGGTGAGCAGGGCGTTGAGCAGGGCCTTCTGCCAGTTGCGGAAGCCCAGGGTCCAGGCGGCCACACGGTTGACCGAGGCGTCGAAGTAGTCCAGAGCCATCTTCACGCTGCCTTCCAGACCGCCGCAGCGGACGATCTCCTTGGCCATCTCCCGGGTCTCATCGTCAAAGAGGACCACGTGGTCGCTGTCCCAGCGGACGGGGCGGGTGATGTGGAGGGCAATCTCGGGGAAGAACACCAGCAGGGCGGGAATCTTGTCGCTCACCACCTCGGTGGGGTGATAGTGGCCATTGTCCATGAGGGGGATGCACTTGCCGGGGTTGGCGGCGGCGTAGCTCAGGGAGAACTCGGCGCTGCCCACGGTGTAGGCCTCCACGCCGATGCCGAACACCTTGGACTCCACGCAGGGCTTGACCTTGTTGAAGTCAAAGGGCTCGGAGAGAATCTCATCAATGGACTCCTTGTAGCGCATCCGGGGGCCCATGCGGTCGGCGGGGATGTCCTTGAAGCCGTCGCCGGTCCAGATGTTCATGACGCAGGGCTGGCCCAGCTCCTCGGCCAGGTACTGGCTGATGCGGATGCAGGCCTTGCCGTGGTCGATCCAGAAGCAGCGGGTCTCCTCGTTGGGGGAGGACAGGGTGAGGGGGTCGCACTTGGGGTGGGAGAAGAAGGTGGGGTTGAAGTCGCAGCCCAGACCCCGCTCCTTGCAGAAGTCCACCCACTTCTTGAAGTGCTTGGGCTCCAGCTTGTCCCGGTCCACCCAGCCGCCGTTCTCATCGTCAAAGATGGCGTAGTTGGCGTGGAGGTTCAGCTTCTTCATGCCGGGGCACAGCTTGAGGACCATGTCCAGGTCGGCCATCAGCTCCTCGGGAGTACGGGCGCGGCCGGGGTAGTTGCCGGTGGTCTGGATGCCGCCGGTGAGGGGCTTGGTGGGGTCGGTGTCAAAGCCTCGGACGTCGTCGCCCTGCCAGCAGTGGAGGGAGACGGGAGCCTTCATCAGGCGCTCCATGGCCTGCTCGGTGTCCACACCCAGAGCGGCGTATTTCTCTTTCGCTTCGTTATACATATGCAGCCTCCTGCAGCAGAATATTTCCCAGGGCAGTGGCCTCAGGGGAGCCGGTGATCACGCTCCGGCCGATGGCCTGCTCTGTCAGTTGGTTGAGATAGGTGTTGTTGGCGCCGCCGCCCACAATGCACAGCACGTCGAACTGCTCGCCGGTGATGCTTTCCAGCTCGTCCAGCGCGGCGGCGTAGGCGTGGGCCAGGCTCTGATAGATGGCGTGGGCATACTGGCCGGGGTTCTTGGGCACGGGCCAGCCCTTCTGGGCGCACTCGCCGTCAATCTCCGCCATGACCGACTTGGGGGCCAGGTAGCGGGCGCTGTTCACGTCCAGATGGTAGTCGAAATTGGCCTCATCCCTGGCCATCTGAGCCAGCTGGGCGAAGGAATACTGGTCCTTCAGCTCCCGCTTGAGGCACTGGACCAGCCACAGGCCCATGATGTTCTTGAGGAACCGGATGGTGCCCACGCCGCCCTCGTTGGTAAAGTTGGCCTTCATGGCCGCTGGGGTGGTGACGGGCTGGGCCAGCTCGGCGCCCAGCAGGGACCAGGTACCGCTGGAGATGTAGGCCGTACCCTTTTGGGGCAGGGCGGCAATAGCTGAGGCAGTGTCGTGGGTGGCGGGGAGAACCACGTCGCAGTCAAAGCCCACCTGCGACCCGATGTCCGACTTCAGGCGTCCCAGCTTCACAGGGGGCGTCTGGGGCGTGGCGGCGAAGAGCCGCTTGGGCAGGCCCAGGGCGGAGACAATCTCCATGTCCCAGGTTCTGCCCTTGGCGTCCAGCAGGCCGGTGGAGCTGGCGTTGGTGTACTCGTGGGCCTTCACACCCGAGAGATAGAAACTCAGGTACTCGGGCAGCATGAGGAAATCCGCCGCATGGTCCAGACGTCCGTGGGCCTTGTCCCAGCAGAGCTGGTAGATGGTGTTGAAGGGCTGAAACTGGATGCCCGTCCGCTCGTAGAGCTTCTCAAAGGGGATTACCTTGTGGGCCAGCTCGGCGCCCTCAGCGCCCCGGCTGTCCCGGTAACAGTACAGGGGCAGGATGGGCTGGTCCCGGCTGTCCAGCAGCACATAGTCCACCGCCCAGGTGTCGATGCCCACGCTGTCGGGCACAATGCCCTGCTCCTTACAGGCTCTGAGGCCGCTCACCACCTCCCGGCACAGCCGGTCCAGGTCCCACACCAGGTGGCCGTCCCGCTCATCGGGCAGGTTGGAGAAGCGGTAGACCTCTTTCATCTTCAGTTCGCCGTCCTCCCGCCAGGCGGCAATGTGCCGCCCGGAGGACGCGCCGATGTCAATGGCTAAGTGTATCATGAAGCTCAGTCCTCCTGCTTGTGCCGTGCGGCGATGGCAGCCTGCTCCTCGGGCAGCTTCTTCTCCACGGTGAAGAAGAAGATCAGCGCCGCGCACACCACATAGGCGATGGTCTCCACCCAGATGTAGCCCACGGTGATGGTGCTCTGGACAGCGGCGGACTGGACAAGGGTCTCAGCGGCGCCGGTGGGCTTCTGGTAGTTGACCGCGCCCAGCATGGCCATGAATACGGCGTTCATGATGGGGGTGGCGGCCACCATCAGGGAGGAGTAGATGCTCATGGTCAGGCCGTCGGTGCGGATGCCGCGCTTGAACTCGATGTGGTCGATGACGTCGGCCAACATGGCCAGAATCAGGTAGCAGGCGGGTGCGGAGCCCAGGCACTTGAGGGCCACGCCGATGGCCACCAGCACGAAGTTGTGGCTGCCCACTCCGGCGATGATACCGCCCACAGCGCCGGCCAGCATACCCACCATGCACACGGTGCGCTTGGAGAACCTGTTGGCCAGGGGCACCACGAACAGGGCGGCCACCGCCATGGGGATGGCGCCCAGGACGGACAGAACGGTCTGGGCCAGGCCCCAGTCGATGGTGCCGGTAGCGCCGATGACCCACTCGCAGAAGTAGCTCATGGAGCCGTTCTTCATGGCGCCCGCCCACTGGAATCCCAGGTAGAAGAGGATGACAATCCACCACCACTTCTCGCTGGTGACGGCCCCCAGCTGCTGGCCCAGGGAGGCGGCCTTGGCCTTGGTCTCCTGGCTGCCGCCGGAGGTCATGGCCTCCTCGGTGACCCGCTCACGGGTGAACTTGTACTGGAGGAAGATGGTCAGGGCGGAGAAGATGGCCACCGCCAGCATGACCATGAACCACATGTTCTGGTCGTTCTTCATCACCTGGCTGACCAGGATGGGGAACACCATGGAGCCCACGCCCATGACGCCCAGACCGGCCACGTTGGTGAAGGAGGCCAGAGCGCCCCGCTGCTGGCTGTTGCGGGTGGACACGGGGATGAGGGTGGAGTTGGCGGTGTTGTAGATGGGGTAGGCCACAGCGTAATAGAGGTTGTAGGCGATGGCGATCCAAACCATCTTGGCCGTGCCCTCAAAGGGGACGATGAACATGAGCACGCTGGCCACCGACAGCGTCAGGGCGGACAGCAGCACCCAGGGCCTTGCCTTGCCCGCCATGCAGCGGGTGCGCTCGATGAGCTGGCCCACAATCAGGTTGGCGGCCACGATGAGGAGGGTGGACACCACCTGGAGCACCGAGAGAAAGGCCTCGTCCAGGGCCAGCACGTCGGTGAAGTACTTGTTGAGGAAGCTGGTAAAGATACCCGAAGAGAGCAGGGCGCCGAAGGGACCGATGAAGTAGCCCAGCAGCATCTCGGGGAGCCGGACTTCTGAGGAGCGGATGAGGGAGCTGGTGAGGGGCGTGCTCCAGAAGTCATTCTTTTTATTGTTCATAGTCCATGTCCTTTCTCAGAGCTTGCAGGAGCAGGTGTGGGTTCCGCTGCCATAAATTGTATGACTTCCATCGGGCAGCGTCAACTCACAGCTTGCGCCCACAGGCACCGCCACTGTCACGGTCAGCGTACCGTTCTCCGCCTTCCAGTCCACTGCGGCCCGGCCGTAGGGGGTCTCCACCCAGGCGCTGGCCCAGGTGAGGCCGCCGCCCACCAGAGGCTTGACGGCAAAGCGCTTGTAGCCCGCCTCCAGGGGCTCGATGCCCGCCACGCGGCGGTAGAGGAAGTCGCCCACAGCGCCGGAGGCGTAGTGGTTGTAGGAGATCATCTTGTCGGTGCCGTCGTCCCCGATGGGGCACTGGCCGTTCTCGTCCAGGCCGTCCCAACGCTCCCAGATGGTGGTGGCGCCCACCTTCACCTCGTAGAGCCAGGAGGGGCACTTGGTGTTGAGGAGCATCTTGTAGGCCGTATCGGCGTGGCCGTTGTCGGCCAGGGCGAAGAGGATGTAGGGCGTGCCGGGGAAACCGGTGCCGATGCAGAAGTCGTTCTTCTCCACCAGACGGGCCAGATTGTCCGCCGCCTTGGTCCTGGTCTCCGGCGGGAACATGCCGAACTGGAGGGGCAGGACATAGGCGGTCTGGAACTCGTTGAGGAGCCTGCCCTGACCGTCGGTGAACACAGAGCAGTAGGCGTCGGCCACCTTGGCGCTCAGGTCCCTGTAGTAGGCGGCGTCTCCTGTCTCACCCAGCAGCTGAGCCACCCTGGCGGTCACCGCGCTGGTGTTGCACAGGCTGGCGGTGGCGGTCCACTTGCTGCGGGCCTGCCACTGCTGCATCTTGGGCACATCGGGGGCCACCCAGTCCCCGAAATGGAGCACCGAGGGAGTGCTCCAGATGTACTTCTTCTTGCCGAAGCTGAGCAGTCCCGCCCAGAATTTGCAGGCCTTCACATACTTCTTCATCACGGGGTAGAACTTTTTCAGGATGGACAGGTCACCCCGGGCCATGTACTCCGCCCAGGGCACCAGCACGCAGGCGTCGCCCCACCAGTCCACCGCCATGGCGGGCATAGTGGCTGGGAAGCCGTAACCTTGGACGGGCACCGTGTTGGGGATGCCGCCGCCGGGCAGCTGCTCGGCCTGCACGTCCAGCATCCACTTCTCCAGGAAGCGGCTCATGTCGAAGTTGTAGCAGGCGGTGGGAGAGAACACGGCGATGTCGCCGGTCCATCCCATGCGCTCGTCCCGCTGGGGGCAGTCGGTGGGGATGTCCACAAAGTTGGACTTGGCGCCCCAGCGGATGTTGGACTGGAGCTGGTTGAGCATCTCGTTGGAGCAGGAGAAGCCGCCGTTGTCGTGCAGGTCAGAGTAGAGGGCGGCGGCGGTGACGTGGATGTCCTCCGCGTCAATGCCCTCCACGCCCACATAGCGGAAGCCCATGTAGGTGAACCGTGGGGAGTAGGTCTGCTCCCCGTCCACGCAGGTGTACTCAATGCGGGCCTTGGCGGTGCGGAGAAAGGCGGTGTTCAGGGAGCCGTCCGGGTTGAGGATCTCAGCGTGGCGGACCACAATCTTCTGGCCCTTCCTGCCCCGGATGTCCAGTCTGACCACACCGGCGAAATTCTGGCCGAAGTCGTAGACCAGGCAGTTATCCACCCTGGTACAGGAGATGGGGGAAAATTCCTCGTGGGCGGTGACCGCCGGGCCGTAGGCCGCCCGGATGGAGGGGGAAACCCGCAGGCGCTCTATCACTGCGTTCCGCCAGCCGGTGGTCTCGGCGGTGGCGTCGTACACCTCGCCGTCGTACAGGTCGGCCTCCTTAAGGGGGCCCTCCTCGGTGACCTGCCAGGAGGTGTCGGTGCCCACAATCTCCTCCGAGCCGTCCTCATATGTAACCCGCAGCTCCAGCAGCAGGGCCTGCCGGTCGGCGGTGACCCGGTTTTTCCGGGTGAACACAAAGGAGCCCACCGCCCAGCCGCCGGCCACCACCGCCGTCAGGGTGTTGTCCTCCCGGAGACAGCCGGTCACGTCGTAGGTCTGGTATTGCAGATTGGTCTTGTAGGAGGTAAAGCCGGGGGCGAAGTACTCGTCTCCCACGGCTGCGCCGTTGAGGGTCAGCTGGTAGATGCCCATGGCGGTGGAACGGATTTTGGCCTCCTTCACCTTGCCCCGGAGGGCAAAGGTCTTGCGGAAGGTCATGGGCACGGGGGACACCTTTTTTTCTTTAAAGGAGTAGGCCCCGTCGCTGATCCACTGGGCAGCCCAGGGGGTGTCCAGCCGCCCGGTCTCAAATTCCAGGTCAGCCCGGGCGGTCTCCCCGGCGTCGTCCACCGCCGTCAGCTCCGCCCGGTACCGGGTAAAGGGTTTCAGGGCCGGGCCGCCGTAGGGGATGGCGGCCTGTTGGTCGGTCTCCACCGTCCAGCCGTTGACCGTCAGAACGGCCTTGGCCAGCGCCGCCCCGGCCCGGTCGCTGTCCAGGGAGAAGCCGAACCGGGGGGCTGCCGCGTCGGTCACGCAGTGTTTCCGCTGATTTTCACAGGTGAATGTTCTGATGGTAAGCATATGCCACTGACCTTTCTCATACAGCGTAGGTTCTTTCCGCTCCGCATTCGCGGTCAAAATGGGAAATTGCTGTGCCCGGGGGGAGCACCCGGGCACAGCAATTCAAACCCTGTTCAGGCCTTCAACGCTTGCCCGAAGGTTTCTCAGGCCTCTTTCTTGGTGAGGCGGAAGAAGGCTGCCGCCATGGCGACAACGGCGGACACCGCCAGGCAGATCATGTTGGCGATGGTGCCGGTGGCGGAGGACAGGTTCTCGGGGGTCTGCACCTCCAGGGTGACATCGGCGTTGGAGAAGTAGATATAGCCCAGGCCCTCAGCTCTGGCCGCAATCAGGTTGATGAGGCAGAGGGTGAGGAGCACGGGGACGGCGATGCGCATGGCGCCGGAGATAATCTCCACCGCGGCGGCAGCGCCGCCGGTCAGCTTCAGCTGGGCCAGGACAATCACCAGCACCAGCAGAATAATGGCGGGGATACCGTAGTTCATCATGCTGCTGACGGTAGCGTTCTGGAAGTAGCCCTCGCTGGAGATATTCACGCCGTAGACAATCAGAGAGGCCACTGCCAGGATGGCGGCAATCAGGTTCACCCAAACGCCAGCGGACTGTTTCTTGATGTTCATGGTTATACCTCCTCCTTCTTCTTCTCGGGCACCAGGGTCAGGGCAATCCAGGCCACGGCAGTCACAACGGCCAGGGCGCCGCTGACATAGGTGACGGCAGCCAGCGCGTCATCCCACCAGGTGTTGACCTTCTCGGTGGACACGTTCATGATGGCGCTGTTGGCGTAGGTGTAGAGCTGGTACTTCAGGTTATCCCGGGCCTGCTCCACCAGGTCGGCGTCGCCGCTGACGGTCTCTACGGAGATATAGGGCCAAGTGGCGTCTACGCCGCCCTCGCCCAGATTGATGTGGTTGTCCTGAGTGGCAAAGTCGGCCACCTGGGTGATGCCGGCCATGACCATGGACTCGGCGTTGAAGTAGTACTTGTTGTTCATCATGTCGGTGGAGATAAGGCCGGTGTAGCCCCACTCGTTACGGAGGATATCCACCAGCATGCCGGTGTGGTGGGAGGCGTTGGTGGCGCCGATGCGGTTGAAGGCGATCATGACGGCCATACCGTCGGCGTCGCTCAGGCCGCCCTGGAAGCAGCGCAGGTCGGTCTCACGGAACTTCTGCTCGTTCATGTAGGCGGAGATGCCGCCGCGGTTGTGCTCCTGGTCGTTGAAGCCCATGTGCTTGGGACCGTTGAGGATGCCCATGTCGGCGCAGCCCTGGAGGATGCCGTAGCCGATGCGGTTGGTGAGCATGGGGTCCTCGGAGATGTACTCGTAGTTACGGCCGTTGTAGGGGGTGCGGCGCTGGGTCAGGCCGGTACCCCACAGGTGGTAACGCTTGAGCCACAGGCCGGAGTTGCCCTCAATGCGGCCCCACTCGTAGGCCAGGTCGGGGTTGAAGGAGGAGCCCATCAGGGTCTGGGAGTGGACGTTGAAGCGGTAGGTCTCGCCGGTGGTCTCGTCAGTGTAGGTGGCGGTGAAGCCGCTGACACCCTCGTTCTGGATGACCACGGGGTTGTCCACGTTGGTCAGCACGTCGGACTGGCTGCCGCCGTGGATGACGGCGCCCACAGCCTCGTCGATGGTGATGGAGGAGACCAGGGTATCCCAGAAGGGATCGTCGATGTTCTCCAGCTGCTCGTACTGAATGCTGGTGGTGTCGAAGCGGACGCCCTGGTCGCCGCCCTCAGTGGCGGGGTTCCCGGTCTGGATGGTGTAGGTCTGGCCGCGGAGCTCGGCAATCCACTCGTCCGCCTTGGGGCTGTCGGCGATGTAGATCTCAACCTCGTTATAGTTGATGGGATAGGTGCTCTCCCAGTCGCTGCGGGACAGGTAGGTGACGGTGTCCTCGCCGGTCCAGTAGTTCAGGTCGGCGTCGTCGGCCACGTTGGTGACGGCGGTGCCGTTGGAGACGGAGAAAGTGGTGTCGTCCAGCTCACCCAGGCTCCAGACCTGAGCGGTGCCGGAGGCCTCGGCGTCCATGCCGTCGGCGGTGGTGTAGCCCTGGACAGCCAGGATGTTGTTCACGGCCTCGTGGGCACCGGCAGCGGCGGTGAAGTAGTAGTCGCCGGCGTCCAGGATGTAGGTCTTGGCATTGGTGTAGTCGTAGCTGGCCAGGTACTTGGTGGGCACGGTGATGGTCACCTCAGCGGTGCCGCCGGCGGGAACCTCAGTCTTGGCGGAGTTGAGGAACATCACGGCGGACTTCTCCACCTTGTTCTGCACGTCGTAGTCGGTGTAGGGCTGCTGGACATAGAGCTGAGCCAGGAAGTAGCCGTCCTGGTCGCTGTTGTTCTTGATCTCCACCACGGCGGTGATATTGCCGTCGGGGGTGCGGTCCACGTCCACACTCTTCAGGGTCTGGGTGTAGTCCAGATAGCTCAGGCCGTGGCCGAAGGTGTAGAGCACTTCCTTATTGTAATCCCACGTGGCGTCCTGGGTGGCGCCTGCGCCGGAAGAAGCGCCGGAGGCGGGATTCACGATGGAGTCGTAGTAACGGGTCTCGTAGTACTTGTAGCCCACGTAGATACCCTCGGCCTCCACAATGTAGTAGCCGCCGTTATAGGTGTCGCTGCCGCCAAAGGAGCCGGCGGTGGTATTGGCGATCTCCACGCCGGGATAGCGGGGATCGTCGCCGTCGCTGCCCACGATCTCGTAGTCGGCATAGTAGCCGCCGCCGAAGTTCATCACAGCGGGGTTGGAGGCGTTGTCAGCCACATAGGTGTCGGGCAGGGCGCCGGTGGCGTTGACCTGGCCGGTGAGCACATTCACCACGCCGATGGCCTGGTAGTCGTTGAGGCAGCCGATGTAGGCGATGCCGTCCACTTCGTGGGCGCCGCCGGCGGCAATGTCCTTGATGACCATGGTGTTGCCGGTGTTCAGGAGGACGATGACCTTGGAGCAGGTCTCCTTGGCCACGTCGATGACAGCCAGCTCATCCTCGCTCAGGGCCAGGGGGTCCTCACCGGTCTCCTCACCGGCGTAGTTGACAGCGGAACCGGGGGCGTAGGTGTTGCCCTCGCCGGCGCCGCGGGCGAACACACAGATGCCCACGGTGTTTTCCTTGTCCACCTGGCTCTTCCAGTCGGCGGGAGCGCCCAGCTTCTCGTACTCCGTGGGGGGAACCTCGGCGATCTGGTAGGTGGTCATGTCGCCGGGGGAGGCCACGTAGATGTGGTCGTAGGCCACGGCGGTCTCCATCTCACCGGTCCACTGGTTGGGAACCTCCTCAGTGTGCTTGTTGAGGATGCCGTTCTGGTAGAAGTCCTTCACAGTCTCGTTAATCTTCACGCCAGCATCGGTGAGGGCCTGGACCAGGTCTACCGCGTCGGCGTTGCCGGCCTTGTGGTCGCCGCTGGTGTAGGGATAGGGTGCGTAGGCGGCCAGGCCGAAGAGGGCGACGGTGGTGTCGGAAGCCAGAGGCAGCACGTCATTGTCGTTCTTCATGATGACGGTGCCCTCTTCGCCTTCCTTGATGGCGATGTTCTTGGCGGCAGCCTTCATCTCATCGATGGTGGCATAGTCGCTCTGGAAGCGGGCGGAATCCTCATCGGTAAGGGTGACATAGCTGCTGGTTCCAAGGAAGCCGTCCAGCGCTGAACGATAGCTCTCCGCAATACCTGTGCCCACGACAGACAGGGCAAGCACGGAGGCCATGACAGCCGAAAGGCCTCGCATGACGGGTGCAATTCGTTTCGCTTTCATCATTTATCCTCCCCATAGTAGCATGAACATTAACGGCCGTTCTGTTGTGAGGAATTATAGCACTGTGGTAATCTTTTGTCCACGTTTTAGTGATAATATCCAAGAAGTAGAAAGAACAGCATACTTTTCAGGCTATTTGAACACAAATGAGCATAAATGAACAAAATTTCAGGTAGCAGACCGGCTTCGTGCCCGTAAACGAAATCCATAATATCCCAATCCCAAGGGATTGTTGACAATAAAATGACCGAATGATACAATATCGGCGAATTATGGAGGGGGTAATTATGCATACAAACGAACGTTTTGACCTAATCCTGGACTACCTGAAAATGCACAAACGCGCAACTGTTGCAGATTTGAGCAAATTGGTATACGTCAGCGAGGCCACCGTGCGTCGGGACCTGAACGAGATGCAGCGGATGGGACTGCTCCGCCGGACCCACGGCGGCGCCATGTACTCCGACGGCTCGGAAGAGGTGTCCATCTTCGTCCGGCAGGAGGTCAACGCCACCGGAAAGGAGGTCACCGTCTCCATCGCCCTGCCCCACCTGCCCGAGTTCCATACCATATTTATTGACAACTCCTCCACCTGCCTGGCCCTGGTGCAGCGGATGAACCTGCGCCACAAGGTGGCGGTCACCAACGGCATCCAGGCCGCCACCTGGCTGGTGCAGCAGGATGACGTACAGGTCATCATGCCCGGCGGCGAACTGAAGCTGAACACCGGCTTTACCGGCAGCACGGCCTGCAACGCCCTGCGGGGCTTCCGGTTCGATGTGATGCTCTGCTCCTGCGCCGCCATCGACATGGAGGGCACCTACGAGAACTCTCTGGCGGTGAAGGAGCTGAAGGTCACCGCCATGGACCTGTCCGACCGCTGTATCCTCATCACGGACAAGACCAAGTTCAGCCTGAAGTCTCCCTACCACACGGTAAGCCTGCGGAAGTACGACTGCATCTTTACCGACGCGGAGGACGAGCTGCTGACCCCCTACCGGGAGGCCGGGCTCCAAATCATCAACCGGTGACCGGGCGCAAGGGGGCCTTTTGCGTGAGAATCCGCAGAGTTCCGGAGCTGGCGGGGGTGCTGACCGCCGCGCTGCTGCTCCTGTCCGGCTGCACGACCGGTGGGGAGACTGTGCCCACCTGCAAGGTGGTCTTTGAGGACAACCCGGAGCTGTTCTTCTATAACCAGATCTACGAGACGGAGCGGGGCGGAGATGTGTCAGCCACCGTTGGCGTACCCACCGGCTGTCGGATTGAATCGGTCAGCTTTGACCGGTACACCGTATCAGGCAAGACCGGCTTTTCCGCCAGCTATGACTACTATACCCTCATCCTCCACGACGTCAAATACCCGGCGGTTGTGCGGCTGACCACCGCTCCCGCTCTCACCACCGTCTATGCCCCAGGGGACGGGCATGGAGAGACCATCACCGTCCAGGAGGACAGCCCACGCCTGTCCCCCAACACCCTGCCCTGGCGGGGACAGTTCTCCAGAGAGGGCTTTCTGGCTGTGGGCTGGAATACCGCTCCCGACGGCAGCGGTGTCCATATCGGCTTTGGCAGCCGCTCCGCCAGAGAGGACGGGGCGGAGACGCTGACCCTCTACCCGGAGTGGCTCCCCTGTACGCCGGAGGAGACCTTCACCTGGACCGAGCAGGACGGCGGCGCCATCATCACCGGCTATGACGGCAGAGAGAGGGACCTGGTCATCCCCGAGACCCTGGGTGGGCTGCCTGTCACCGCCATTGCAGCCGGAGCCTTTGGCACTGTGACGGCGGACATTGCGGCCCTGCCGTCCACCCTGACAGCCGTGGAGCCGGGGGCCTTTTCCGCCCTGACAGCGGAGCATCTTTACCTCTTTGATACCCTGGAACAGGTGGACGAAGCCTCCTTTGGGGATTACGCCATCACCCGCCTCCACCTCAACGCCGTCAGGGACCCGGCGTACAGCAGCACCTACTTTGACACCTTCCCCGATAAGGCGGACTATCTCCGGTCGGTGGCGGAGGAGGACAAGCTGGTGCTCTTCTGCGGCTCCTCCGCCCGGTTCGGGTACGACAGCCCCATGCTGGCTGAGGCGTTTCCCGATTACGAGGTGGTGAACATGGGGGTGTACGCCTACGCCAACATGCTGCCCCAGGCCAGAATCGTCCTCCACTATATGAAGGAGGGGGATATTCTGCTCCACTCCCCCGAGCTGGACGCCATTGAGCAGCAGTTCTGCGGCAGTGCCGCTCTGGACAAGGAGACCTTCTGCATGACCGAATCCAACTACGACCTTCTCTCCCTGCTGGACTGCCGGGAGTTCACCAATCTGTTCGGTGCCTTCGGGGACTTCCAGTCCGCCCGGATGGACATGGCGCCCCGGTCCTACCACGACTCCCCCGCCATGTACGATGAGGACGGCAGCCGGCAGGAACAGGCCACCTACAACCGCTACGGGGACTACATCCTCTACCGGGAGAACAACCTGTCCGGGGAGAATTTCGGCATCAAGCGGGCCTTCTACAACGCCAGCCATATCACTGAGACGGACTGGCAGGGCATCAACGCCATGTACGACAGCTTTACGTCCAAGGGCGTGGCAGTGTACTTCACCTACTCACCCCGCAGCCGTACCAGCATCTCGGAGGACAGCACCGAGGAATCCATCACCGAGCTGGACGCCCTGTTCCGGCAGAGGCTCCACGCACCCGTCATCTCCGACATTCAGTCCTCCCTCATGGACCCGCTGTACTTCTACGCCACCGACAACCATCTCAGCACCGAGGGCGTGCACATCCACACCGCCCAGGTCATTGACGACCTGCGCCGGGCACTGGAGGGAGAAGCATGACCTTTGTCTTTCTCCAGTACCCCCTCATTCCCGCCCTGCTGGTTTTATCTCTGATTCTGACCGCTCTGGCCGGGCTGCTCCGCCGGGGCGGCTGTGCGGCGGCGGTACTGGCGGCGTTGTCCGCGTCGGCCATGGTAATCGTTGCGCTGGCCTGCTCAGTGCCCTATGAGGAGCTTCTGCTCCTGCTGCTCCTCCCGGCCCTCACCTGTTTTCTGACTGTGGTAAGGGGGGAGAAGAAATGAGCTTTGTGTCCCCCGGTTTTCTTCTCTTTCTCCCGGCGGTGCTGGCCCTCTACCGGCTCATCCCATGGAAAAAGCGGTGGATGGTGCTCCTGCCCGCCTCCTACTTCTTCTACGCCTGCCACAGCCCCTGGCTGCTCAGCCTTATCTTTCTCACCACCCTGGTGTCCTACGCAAGCGCCCTGCGCATCGAGCGGGCGGAGACCAGAAAGCAGAAGCGCCGGGCGGTGGTTCTGGATGCGGTGGTGTGTCTGGGCATCCTGTTCCTCTTCAAATACCTGGACTTTGCCCTGGGCGGGGTGTTCTCCCTGCTGAAACTGTTTGGGGTGGAGAGCAGCTTTTCCGGCTTCCATCTGCTGCTGCCCATGGGCATCTCCTTCTATGTGTTCCAGACCATGTCCTACACCTTTGACGTCTATCGGGGCACTATCCGGGCCGAGCGCCACCTGGGGTACTACGCCCTGTTTGTCTCTTTCTTCCCCCAGCTGGTGGCCGGGCCCATCGAGCGCCCCGGCGATCTGCTGCCCCAGCTGAAGGCCCCCAACTCCCTGGAGCAGGAGGACATTGCCCAGGGCGTCCGGTTCCTGGTGCGGGGATACGGCAAAAAGGTGCTCATCTCCGACTTTCTGGCCCCCTTTGTGGATACGGCCTATGGGGACGCCGCCGGGGCTGGGGGCGCGGCCATGGCGCTGGCCACCGTGCTCTTTGCCCTGCAGATCTACTGCGACTTCTCCGGCTACTCCGACATCGCCATGGGCTGTGCCCGGCTCATGGGCATCCGGCTCACCGAGAACTTCCGGCAGCCCTACGCTGCCGCATCTATCCGGGACTTCTGGCGGCGGTGGCACATCAGCCTGACCCGCTGGTTCACCGACTACCTGTACATCCCTCTGGGCGGCAGCCGCCGGGGACGCTTGCGGCAGTGCGTCAACATCCTGGTGGTCTTTCTGGTCAGCGGCCTGTGGCACGGGGCCAACCTGACCTTTGTGGTGTGGGGCGGGCTCCACGGTCTGTTTCTGACGGCGGAGACCCTGCTGCTGGGACGGCGGCAGCTCAAGTCGTCCTTGGGCCGGTGGTTCCACAGGGCAGTAACCCTGGTTTTGGTGTGCTTTGCCTGGGTATTTTTCCGTGCGTCCGACCTGTCCCAGGCAGTGTTCATTCTCCAATCCATCTTCACCGACTTCCGCCTGTCCGCCGCCCTGACCGAGCTGAGCATGGGCCGGGTGGAGCTGATACTGGCCTGCCTGCTGGTGCTCCTGCTGCCCCTGCTGGAACGGCTGCCCGCCCTGAGCGTGCAGGAAAACCAGGCCCGGGGGCGGTACGCCGTCCCTCTGCTCTATTTCCTGCTGATTGCGGCCATCGTGATCTGCCGCTGCCTGGTGCTGACGCAGCACGGGGCCACCGCCTTCATCTACTTTCAGTTCTAGGGAGAGGATGCCATGAAACAGCGAAAAACACCCTCCCCTGCCGTCCTCTGCGGCGTACTGGCGGCGGCTCTGTGCCTGCTGGCCGGGCTGCTGCTCCTCTTCGGCTTTGTCCTGCCGCCCCAGTATGAGGACACCTTTCTGGGGGAGATGAAATACAAGATGGAGCGGCTGGAGACCACGAAGGGCCCCCGCATCATCGTGGTGGGGGGCAGCAGTGTGCCCTTCGCCCTGAAAAGCGGCCTGGTGGAGGAGTACCTCCCCGGCTATCAGGTGGTGGACTTGGGCATGTACGCCGGTATGGGCACGGTGGTCATGCTGGACTGGGCCCAGACCCAGGCCCGTGAGGGGGATATCTTCGTCATTGCCCCGGAGCAGAGTGCCCAGACCCTGTCCTGTTTCTTCTCCGGCGAGCTGGCCTGGCAGGCGGCGGACGGCGCCTTTGACCTGCTGCCGCTGATTGACTCCAGCCGGTACGAGTCCCTGGCGGCCGCCTTTCCCGCCTTTGCCGGGAAAAAGCTGTGGTACGCCCTGACGGGAGCCCCGGAACCGGATGGCGTGTATGCCCGGTCCTCCTTTGACGGATACGGCGACATCGTCTACCCGGACCGGACGGCCAACATCATGTCTGGGGGCTACAACCCCAACGACCTCATCTCCTTCTCCCAGGACGTCATCACAGAGGACTTCATCGATGCCCTCAACGACTTCGCCCGGGCGGTGACCGCAAAAGGGGCCAGGGTGGTCTACCACTTCCCGCCCATGAACGCCGCCGCTCTGGAACCGGGCACCGACCAGACGGCGGTGGACGCCTACTATGACTACCTGGACGGACAGCTCCTGTTCCCCATTCTGGGGGACCCGGGCCGCTGCATCCTGGACAGCGGCTGGTTTTACGACACCAATTTCCACCTCAACGCCAGCGGCGCCACGGTGTTTACCAAGCTGCTCATTGAGGATTTGAAGGTCTTTCTGGAGGACACCTCCCCCACCGACATCGTGCTGCCCTCCATGCCCTCCGCCGGGACGGCCGCCCTGGGGACGGACAACTCCGACGGCGCCCTGTTCACCTACCGGCGCACAGAGGACGGCTGGATTTTGTCCGGCCTGACGGAGGCGGGACAGTCCGCCCAGTCCCTCACCCTGCCCGGCAGCTATGAGGGGGAGCCGGTGGTGGGGCTGGATGAGGCCCTCTTTGCGGGAAACACGGTCATCCGCGAAATCAGGGTCCAGCCCAACATCAGCGTGCTGTACGACGGCATGTTCTCCGGCTGCACCGCCCTGGAAAAACTGATTCTCACCGGAGAGGACCCGTCGGCCTACGCAGCGGGGGACGGCCTGCGGGAGGGTGCGGACTTTTTCATCTGCGTGCCGGAGGCGGCCCTGGACCGGTACCGCCGGGACTACTTCTGGCAGACCTATGCCGCCTGGATTCAGCCCTGGCAGGAGGATTCCTGATGCAGTCCGCCATTCCCATTTGAAAGCGGGCGGGTTGTGTGTTATCCTATCAGAAGAGACGGGCCGTGAGCCCGTCCCCTGCAAGGAGTTTCTATGCGGATTATTATCTCACCGGCCAAGAAAATGATTGTGGACACCGACAGCTTTCCGCCGGAGGGCCTGCCCGCCTTTCTGCCCAGGACGGAGCGGCTGCTCTCCGCCCTGCGCTCCATGTCCCCGGCGGCGCTCCAGGCCCTCTGGAAGTGCAACGACGCCATCGCCGCCCTCAACGTGGAGCGGCTAGCCGCCATGGACCTGAGCCGCAGCCTGACCCCCGCCATTCTGTCCTACGAGGGCATCCAGTACCGCTACATGGCCCCCACTGTCTTTGAGCAGTCCCAGCTGGACTATATCCGAACCCATCTGCGCATCCTCTCCGGTTTTTACGGGCTGCTGCGCCCCTTTGACGGCGTCACCCCCTACCGGCTGGAGATGCAGGCAAAGCTGGCGGTGGACGGCTGCCGGGACCTGTACGCTTTCTGGGGCGGAACACTGGCGGAGGCCCTGGCGGCGGAGACTAATTTGGTTGTCAATCTGGCCTCCAAGGAGTACAGCAAGGCGGTGGAGCCCCACCTTCCTGCCTCGGTGCGGTTCCTCACCTGTACCTTCGGCGAGGAAAAAGGCGGAAAGATACTGGAAAAGGGCACCGCCTGCAAGATGGCCCGGGGACAGATGGTCCGCTGGATGGCGGAGCACGGCATTGACCGGGCTGAGGACCTGCGGAACTTTGACGGTCTGGGCTATGCCTTCTCCCCCGCCCACTCCACGGAATCCAATTTTGTCTTTTTGAAAGGAGATACCTGATATGCTGGAAGCCGGAACCAAAGCCCCTGCCTTTACCCTGCCCGACAAGGACGGCAACCCCGTATCCCTGTCTGATTTTGCGGGAAAGAAGGTGGTGCTCTACTTCTACCCCAAGGACAACACCCCGGGCTGCACCAAGCAGGCCTGCGCCTTTGCCGCCGCCTACGGCGAGTTTGAGCGGCTGGGCGTACCGGTTATCGGCGTGAGCAAGGACTCCGCCGCCTCCCACCAGAAGTTTGCCGACAAACACGGCCTGCCCTTCATCCTCCTCTCCGACCCGGAGCTGGCCGCCATTCAGGCCTACGACGTGTGGCAGGAGAAGAAGCTCTACGGCAAGGTGTCCATGGGCGTGGTGCGCACCACCTATGTCATCGACGAGCAGGGCGTCATTGAGAAGGCCATGCCCAAGGTGAAGCCGGACACCAACGCCGCCGAAATTCTGGACTATCTGAAGTCCGGGCAGTGATTTTCTGAGAGGAGGCGCCGGCTGTGAACTGTTCCGAGCACTACGCCGCCGACCTGCTGTTCTACTTTGACGGCAGGCCCCTGGAGCTGTCCCTCTATGAGGCTCTCTTCTCCGCCCTGGACGCCGCCCTTCCCCAGGCCGCGGTCAAGGTACAGAAGAGCCAGATCAGCTTTTACGGGCGGCATCTCTTTGCCGCCGCCTCCCTGCCGGTGCGGCGGAAGAAAACCTGGCCGGAGCACTGCATTCTGGTCACCTTCGGCCTGTCCCACCGGGTGGAGGACCCCCGCATTGCCGTGGCGGTGGAGCCCTATCCCAACCGCTGGACCCACCACGTGGTGGTGGACAAGCCGGAGCAGATTGACAGCCAGCTGCTGTCCTGGCTTCGGGAGGCCTGGGACTTTAGCGAGAGCAAGTGATTTTTTCACCAGGAGGTGTCCCATATGGCGGAGTTTCCCTACTGCAAGCTGGAGATTTTTATTCCGGAGACCCATCTGGCCGTTCTCCAGCAGGCCCTGATGGAGGTAGACGCGGGACACATCGGCAGCTATGACTGCTGCCTGTCCTATTCCCCGGTCACCGGCTGCTGGCGTCCCCTGGCGGGCACATCCCCCTATCTGGGCCGGGAGGGCCAAATCAGTGCCGAGCCGGAACTAAAAGTGGAGGTCACCTGCCGGACCGAGCGGGTGGACGAGACCATCGCCGCCGTCAAGCGGGTTCACCCCTACGAGGAGCCAGTCATCAACGCTATCCCCCTCTACCGTGTGGGGCTGTAAAACGGCATAAAAGGGCGCGTGCTGTATGGTACAGCACGCGCCCTTCTGTCTTATGTATTTTGTACTGCGGCATGGCGCTTATAGAAGTCGGCCAGCAGCACGCTCAGGGCCTCCGGCGCATCCCTGTTGGCCTCGTGACCCCCTTCGGCGATGAGCCGCACCTCCCCATTGGGCAGCATCCGTCCCAGCTTCTCCGCCGCATGGCGGTTGGCGCGGTCCTTCTCGCCGCAGAGCACCAGCGCCGGGCAGGTAATCTGCTCCAGGACAGGCCGCAGGTCCAGCTCCGCCATGGATGTGCACAGCTGAATGGCCGACTGCTTCTCCAGGCCCATTTTACCAAAGCTCTCAGCGGGCATCACCCGGAACAGCAGCTTCTGGAATTTCAGCAGGGCTTTGGGCATGGAAGCCCGGGCGCCGATGAGGGCCAGGCTGTTCACCCGCTCCGGGTGCTCGGCGGCATACTGGAGGGCCAGCACACCTCCCAGAGACAACCCGCACAGGTCCAGCTGCTCCTCCAGGCCGTCACAATATCGTTCAAACGCCCCGTAGAGCGCGGGGTAGTCCTCCCCGTCCCGCTCCAGGGCGTGCAGATTCGGACACAGCGTCCGGCTCCCCTTGTCCAGCCGGTTGATCACCGGGTCCCAGTCTCCGGGTTTCTGTCCCAGTCCGTGCAGGAACACAATGGGCACGGGCAGATCCTCCTTTCTGATGCAGCACGGGTCTGCGCGGCAAACGCCGATTATATGCCCTCAGTATAGAGAATCTCCCGTCTCTCCGCAAGGGGTAAAATTCTTAATTTTACATAAATTTTCTCTTTATTCGGCTGTTTTCCAAACTTTCGGAACAGAAAATGAGCCGTGGGCATATGCTCACGGCTCATTCCCTATTATGGAATTACGCTTCGGCCTGCTGTGCAAATCGCATGAGGATGGTGGCCAGCTGGGCCCGGTCCGTACCGGCGCCGGGCATCAGCTTTCCGCCGTCGCCGCCGGTGATAAGGCCGGTCTCAGCAGCCCAGGCCATGGCGTCCGCCGCCCAGCCGGATACGTCGCCGCTGTCGGAATAACCGCTCAGGTCAGACTCCGTCTCCGGGCTGCCGCTGTACCGGTACAGCATGACCGCCAGCTGCTCACGGGTGATGGTGCCCTCGGGATTGGTACCGTCGGAGATGCCCTCCGCCTCAGCCCAGGTCTGGGCCTTGGCATACCAGCTCTCGCCGCCGTCCGTCTCCTCGCCCGCCATCCGGGCCAGCACGGTCCACACCGTGGCGCGGGTCACGGCACCGTCCGGGTCGAACAGTCCGCCGGACACGCCCTGCATCACGCCCTGCTCGACCGCCCAGGCCACAGCATCGCTGTACCAGGCATCCACAGGCACGTCGGGGAACAGAGGTGTCTTTTCCTCCGCCTTAAAGGTCACGCGCACCGTCACCGCGCTCTTCGGCATGGTGAAGGCATTGTCGCTTACCGCCACAGTCTTGCCGCCGGGAGTGGTTACGGATACGGTGTCCACCTCATAGCCCTCGTCGGGCTGAATGGTCAGCTGCACCTTCCGGCCCGCCCAGGCCCAGGTGGGGCTGGCCTTTACGGTGCCGTGCTCCGCCGCCTCAACCTTGATCTGGTAGGTGGGGACGGTGGGAATATTCTCCTCTGCATCCGCAGTCACCGTGACAACAGCGCTCCCCTTCCAGCTGGGGTCTGCCACCGATGTGGCTGTCACGACCAGCTGTCCGGCCGTCTCATTCCCAGCCACGGTGAGGATACCCTCCGGGCTGACAGCCGTCTCCTCAGACTGATTCCCGCTGACGCTCCAGGTCACTTCCTGAACCGTCTCCGCGCCGGACACTGCGGCGGTGAAGGTTACGCTCTCTCCGGGATGCACCTGTGCGGCAGAAGGCGTCAAATTGACTGCCCCCACAGCGTCGGTATAAATCTTGAAGGCGTCCAGCTTCACGTGGGGGTTTGAGGAGCCGGAGGCCCCGGCCAGACGGATGCTGATGGTATGCTCTCCGTAGGGCAGGCCGGTCTTGGTGAACAGCTCCAGCTGCTTGGTGCCAATGGCCGCGGAGGTGTAGGTGTCCACCGTATCCACCACCTGGCCGTCTATGGACACCTCCACCAGTCCGCAGGATGTGGAAATCTCCGTCACATAGCCCACGCCGGTACCCACAAAGGTCAGGGAGGCCACTGCATCATCGCTGTTGCTGCTGACCTGGTCGCCGCCATAGTAGCCGTCGGCGGCATAGGGCTCCTTCCAGGTGCCGGTGTACACAATGCGGCTGTCCCCGTTGTCCACATATTCCACCGTGGGCTCCAGCGCCGCCAGGGTGACGGTGACCGTATAGACCCGGGTCTTGCCGTCCGCACCCGTGACGGTGTAGGTCACGGAACTGGTGAAGTCCTGGGCCACGCCGCTCTCCGGGGACACCACAGCTCCCTGGGAGACCGTGATTTCAGGGACCAGAGCAGTCAGATCCGTGCCCTCAGGCAGTGCAAGGGTAATGTCCGTGCCGCTGATATGCCCCTGTGTCCCGTTGATGGAGAATGCGGTAATCTGCCTGGGGGAGCCTTCAATCTCCACCGGCTTTTCCATGGAGATGGTCAGGCTGTCCAGCGCGGCGTTAAGGCCGCTGCCGTTGGCGCCCTCACCTGTCACGGTGAGGGTAAAGGTGTTTTCTCCCTCCTTCAGCTCCGCCTGTCCCAGCGCGAGGGTGGTGTAGCCGGAGCCGCTGCTGCCGTCAAAGGCTTCTCCTGTCTCTGTGCCGTTGACAGAGAACTGATAGACCCCGTAGCCGCTGAACTGCTTGAGCCGGAGGGACAGGTCATAGGTTCCTGCCTGGATATCCTTCAGGGTAAAGGTGATGGACTCCCCGGCTTCGTCCGGCTTAAAGGTGACGATGGCGCCGCCGCTGGCAGAGCCGTCCGCCGCCTGGGCAGGGGGAATGGTCATGTCCGGGTTGGAGACGCTGTACTCCAGCGCCTCAAATTCCAGCGTCTGAGACACCGATATGGTGGGCGGGATGATGTCGTCCATCCGGTCGGGGTCGCCGCTCTCCACCTGCAGCGTAGTGATCTGGCCGCCGCTGTACACCAGGCGGACGGCTGTGTTGTAATTGGCGTTGAGGCAGAAATCCACGTCCCACTCCTCCGGCCAGGCCGGGAGGACATAGATCCGCTCCTCATAGCTCTGGAGCAGCATCCGCTGCAGGGCCAGGGAGGCCTGGCCGCCGTTGTCAAAGTCGGGCACCTCGTCGTTGCCCTTCACCCAATAGCCGGGGAATTTGCAGCTGCTGTCCGTGGCGGTGAGGCCATAGGACACGTTGCTCCTGGCGTTCTCCGTCAGGCCCAGAAGCGCGGCCTGGACGCCGTCCTGATGCCAGCACCCGTTCATCTTGAACAGGCGGCTGTTGAAGGTGTTGATGCCCTTTTGCAGGGTCTCCGGGTCGCTGTCGATGGTGGCCAGCCGGTAGGGGAACACGGTGTAGAGCTCCGGATTCTCCGAGTTCTTTGTGGCGCCGTACTGGTAGGCAGGGAGATAGCGGCTGCCGTCGTCGCTCTCCTTGACGGCAGGCAGGGCCTCATAGCAGGCCTGCCACTCCGCCTTCAAATCCGCTGTGGCCGCGCTGTTGGTCAGTGCCAGCAGCCGGGGCAGGATGGCGGTGAGGCCGGCGATGTGGTCGGTGGGATTGGTGCAGTTCCAGTACTCCTCCAGCGCGTTGGAGGGGGTGATGTTCAGCAGGCCGGTGTCCGGGTCGTAGTACATGTTCCAGTAGAACCGGATGAGCTCCTGGGCCAGGGGGACAATGTAGTCCTCCACCATGGTCTCGTCGCCGGTCATGTCGTAGTAGTCCAGCATCATCTGGACCACCTCAAAGCCGTTCTGCCAGTGGTAGGTGGTGTAATCTCCCGTTCCGTCAATGGCCCACTGGAGCTTGTCACGGGTACCGTCAGCGCCGTAGGCGTACATCTGCTCGGGGTAGTAGGCGCCCTCCTTGCCGAAGAATTCCGTGGAGATCTCTTTGCGCAGGGGCAGGGCGTCCAGGTACATGTCAAAGTAGGCCTTCATGAATTCGTAGTCCCCGGCAGCCAGCATAGGCCAGTACACCAGCCGGGTGTTCTGATGCCAGTACATGCTGCCCCAGTCCCGGTAGTCATCCCCCTGGCTCTCGTTGGTGCACATGGTGAACAGTCCGCCGTTGAAGTGGATGGCCTCGTCGGCCCCTCCCATACAGGCCACCTGGTAGCGCTGGAGAATATAGCCCTGGGTCACGGCCTCCGCTGTGGCGTCGCCGGTGATGAAAATCCAGCTGCGGGTCCACACATCCCGCCACCATGCGGTGTGGGCGTCCCAGCGGCTGTCCTTCCCGGCGACCTTGGCAGCCGCCTTCCGCTCCTCCAGCTGCTGCTCCCACTCCTCCGCCGTGTCGGTCTGGGCACAGTGGGTGTAGATGTGCAGGTCAAAGTCCGTCCCCGCCTCGGCGGTGGTCAGGGTCTTGGTATCGGATGCGGTAAAGCCCGCTCCTTCTATCAGGGCGCCGAAGGTATTGTGGAGATAGGGGTCGGGATACTTGGTGTAGTAGTCGGTAATCTCCTGGTCCAGCTTCTGGTAGGAGACCATCTTCTCATAGAGAGAGGTCTCGTTGCGGTGGTACCAGAGGAGCTGATTTTCCCCGGTCCGGTCGGCCACCACATCGGCGCTCTCCGTGGGCAGCTCATCGCCGTAGTTGATGTGGACGCCGATGAAGCTGCGGTTGTTGCCGCCGCTCTTGTCCATGGTCAGCGTCTCGGTGCGCCAGAGGTCGTTGGTCACTGTGAGGGTAATGGGAGAGGCGGCACTGGCCTCCAGCTCCAGCACGTCGTAATCGCCGTCGATCCAGAGCTTGAAGGAGACCTCCTTATCCCCCTCGCCGGCGGTGATGTACACGGCTCCCTCCTCCAGCACCAGCTTCTGCTCAAAAGCTGTACCGGTTGAGAACACATTGCTGCCGTCCTCATATCGGGCGCTCACCCGCACCCGTCCCACCTTCAGCAGACGGGTGGCCTCGCTGTATGCGTCGCTCCGCGAGAGATAGAGCACCAGGTCGCCGTTCTCCTCCACCCAGACATTGGATGCCATGCTGCCGTTGCCGATGGGCATGGAGTCCTTGCTGGTGCTGCCCATGTCGGTAAATACCTGGTCATAGGCCGACAGTTTATCCAGCGCCTGGGACCGGTCAATGGCTCCGCCTGTGTCTGCCGCTGCCGCAGGTGACGCCAGCAGGCCGCAGAGGAGCGCGGTGGTCAGGAGCAGAGAGATGCCGCGTTTTAACATGGGAAGGCCTCCTTTTCCGTTTTGTCCAAGGGCGGCTTCCGGATGGAAGCCGCCCTCGCGCTGTCTTTTATCTGGTCTGCTCGGTGAGGCTTGCAAACCGCATGAGGATGGTGGCCAGCTGGGCCCGGTCCGTACCGGCGCCGGGCATCAGCTTTCCGCCGTCGCCGCCGGTGATAAGGCCGGTCTCGGCCGCCCAGGCCATGGCGTCCGCCGCCCAGCCGGATACGTCGCCGCTGTCGGGATAGCCGCTCAGGTCAGCCGCCGTCTCCGGGCTGCCGCTGTACCGGTACAGCATGACTGCCAGCTGCTCCCGGGTGATGGTGCCCTCGGGATGGGTGCCGTCGGAGATGCCCTCCGCCTCAGCCCAGGCCTGGGCCTTGGCATACCAGCTCTCGCCGCCGTCCGTCTCTTCGCCCGCCATCCGGGCCAGCACGGTCCACACCGTGGCGCGGGTCACGGCACCGTCCGGGTCGAACAGTCCGCCGGACACGCCCTGCATCACGCCCTGCTCGACCCCCCAGGCCACAGCATCGCTGTACCAGGCGTCCACAGGCACGTCGGGGAACAGAGGCGTCTTTTCCGCTGCCTTAAAGGTCACGCGCACCGTCACAGCGCTTCTCGGCATGGTGAAGGCATTGTCGCTTACCGCCACAGTCTCGCCGCCGGAAGTGGTTACGGATACGGTGTCCACCTCATAGCCCTCGTTGGGCTGGATGGTCAGCTGCACCTTCCGGCCCGCCCAGGCCCAGATGGGGCTGGCCTTTACGGTGCCGTGCTCCGCCGCCTCGACCCTAACGCGGTAGGTCGCCACAGTGGGTACCTCTGTCTCTTCTTCATACACCACGCCGTAGACCTCAAATTCCAGGATGCTGGGCGCCAGAGAGGAGTCGTTGCCCAGCACCAGCCGGACCTTCTCGCCGTACACCGGCTGGTCCAGAGTGCCCTCAATCACGGTGGAGTCCGCCGTGCCGGAGGCAAAGGCCTTCCACTCGTTTCCGTCAAAGTACTCCAGGGTGTAGGTCTTGATGCGGGAGTTCATACCGTCCTGGCTGCCCTTGTACTGGGTGATGGAGAAGCTGTCGATGCGGTGGGTGCCCTCCAGGTCCACAGTCAGGACGCTCTCGGTATAGGCTTCCTGGGTGGCCCAGCGGGTGGAGGCATTGCCGTCCACCGCCTTGTCCGGCTCATAGCCGCTGACCGGATCCCCTGCGGCAGAGTGGGTATAGGTGTTGGTGCCCTCGGCGGGCTTATTGAGCACGATGTTGAAGGGGACCTCGGAGGGATCCAGCTGGTTCTCCAGCTTCTCCTCCAGCTCGTCCATGTAGAAGGCCACATCCTCCTCCGTGGCCGACGGGTCATCTGCAATCCGCCGTGCCGCGGCCAGGCTGCTCTGCAGCTCGGCCCAATCCTCCTCTGTGTAGAGGGTCTCGCCGGCCTGCTCAGCCTGAGCAATATCCTCCTTCAGTTCGGTCTTATCCACCGTACCGTCGCCCAGACCGGTGACGGTCAGTGTCTCGCTGTCCTCCGCCAGCGCCACGCCCAGCAGCGGAATCTGCACGTTGTAGGGCGCGTGACCGCTGTACGGGCTCTGTCCGTCCTTGGTAGTGGCGCAGCAGAGCAGGACGGGGATGCCGTCCTCCAGGTAGACCTGAGCACGCTCCAGGTTGGTCACCTTCTGCGGGCCGCTCTCCCAGGGGATTTCGGTGACAAAGGCCAGGGCGTTCTCCGACACGGCCCAGTCCGTCATGCCGTCAGAGGACTCAAAGAGGGCATAGGAATAGGGGTAGCCGGTGACGCCGGTGAAGTAGTTCTTGAAGTCCTTGGCCAGGGCGTAGAACTTCCCGTTGCTGCTCCAGAGGAAGCAGTCCTCCACGCTCCAGCCGTCGGTGGGATTCTGCATGATGGCCTCTTCGCTGCGGGTGAAGGGACCGTAGGGGCTGTCGGACCAGCCGCAGCCGGACACCACGATGTCGTTGCCGTCCAGGGGCTTGCCGGTGGGGCTGGACACGCCCTTGTACACGGTGTAGTAGGTGTAGGTGCCGTCGGGGTTCTTCACCTCGGTGACCGAGGGGTTGGAGGTGAGGAGGCTGTCAAACATGCCCTCCCGCACGTCGATGACCGGCTCGTCGTACACAGTCCAGGGACCGGCGGGGGTGTCCGCCACCGCTACGCCGATGCGCTGGTGGTTGCGGCCGTAGCTGTACGTATAGCCGCCCTCAGAGGCGTTGGTGCCCATAAAGTAGAGGTAGTACTTGCCGTCCTTCTCGCTGTGCATCAGGGTGGGGTTGTGGAAGACCTCCAGGTCGCCCACACCCTCCCAGTACACAGGCTCAGTGTTGGTGGTGTTGGTGTAATTGGCGTCCAGGGCCAGACCCTGGTAGACAAAGGGTCCGTCGGGACTGGTGGACACGGCATAGCCCAGTTCGGAGTACACCGCCCAGTCGTTACTGAAGCCCTGGGTGTTATGCCAGGTGGAGAAGATCATGTAGTACAGGCCGTCGGGGCCCTCGGTGACGGTGGCGCCCCAGACCTCACGGCCCTCCACCTCAAAGTAGTTATCGTCAGGTACGGTCTGGATAATCTGGCTGAAGTCGCTGTAATCCCGGATGGAGGCCTGGATGACATAGGTGCCGTCGGCGGGCAGGGTAAAGACGCACTTCCAGTTCCCCGCCTCGTCCAGGGTTTCGGCCACATAGCGCTGGTCCAGGTCGCCGTCCACAATGACCTCCACCTTCAGGTCCTCCAGGTTCACGGAGGTACCGGTGACCGTGACGGTCTCGCCGTCCCGGGTGACATCGGTGATGGTCACCTCTCTGGGGGTGGGCGGCTCCACCTTCTCCAGGGTCAGAGTAACGGGAACCAGGTCCTTGCCGTTGCCCGAGATGAAGGAGACAGTCACGTTTCCGGCCTCCTCCAGGGTGACCTCGCCCAGAGTCACGTCATAATAGCGGCCGTTCTTACCCTCATCGTTGAAGTCAATGGTCTTGCCAACGGTCTGGCCGTTGACTTCAAAGCTCCAGGTGCCGTAGCTGCTGTAGAACTTGGAGTTCAGGGTAATCTCATAGGTGCCAGTGGGCATCTCGCCCAGGCTCATAGACACGGTGCCGCCCTGCTGGCCGCCTACCAGCTTGAGCCGGTCCACCTTCAGGCTGGTGTCCTGCACCACAGTGGTGCTGGCGCCGCCGGAGACGGTCACCTTCCCGCTCTCGGACAGGTCCAGCAGATCCCACTCCTTCTCAGCGGTAACCTCAACCACGGCGCTGCCGGTGACCGTTCTGCCGCCCGCTTCAGCGGTGGCGGTGATGGTGGCCTGGCCCGCTGCCACAGGGGTCAGGGTGCCGTCGGCGGACACGGTGAGGACCGCCTCGTTGTCGGAGGCAAAGACAGCGGCAGGCAGATTCTCGGTGACGGCGGTGCCGTCGGTGTACACCACGGAGGTGACCCTGGCGCTGCCGGTTCCGTCAAAGAGAGAAAGCGTCTCGGGCGCCTCCACCGTCAGGGATGCCGGCGCAGCGGCGGTGACGGTGATGGAGCAGGTGCCCTTCACGTCTCCGAAGCCGGTGGCGGTGATGGTGGCGGTGCCCTCCTTCAGAGCGGTGACCAGGCCGGAGGCGGACACGGTGAGGACGGTGTCGTCAGAGGAGGTCCAGGTCACGTCCTTGATGGTTGCGTTGTCCGGCTTCACCTCAGCGGTGAGCTGGAGCTTCTCACCCACGGCCAGGTCCCGGCCGCCGGTGACGGTGACGCTCTCCACGTCCACATACTGGAAGTCATCCACATTCACCTTTACGGACTGCTCAAAGAGGCCGATGCCATAGGAGATGGTGATGTAGGGAGTGGAATTGCTGAGGGTGTAGGTGCCGGTGAATTCGGTGCCGGCGGCGGCGTTCTCGGTGACGGCCACCTGCTGGGCATTGCCGGAGGAATCGGTCACCCAGACGTAGCCGGTCTCCACCACAGCGTCATCCAGGTTCAGGGGTGCGTCCAGGGTGATGGTGATCTCCTCGCCTCTCTTGCCGCTGGTCTTGCTGACGCTCAGGTCGGTAGCGTCTGCGGAGGAGTAGGCCAGGGACTCGTTCCAGGCCGTGTTGTAGGCCACCCAACCCTCGGTGTAGCCGGTGTTGTAATTCTCGGGGGTGTAGGGGTAGCAGCTCTCAGGGGCATTTGCGTCGATGACGGCGGTGCACTGATGCAGATCGCCGTAGCCGCCGGTGGGCTGGGTCCACCAGCCCAGGTCGCCGCCGGGGAAGTCACGGGTCAGGTCGTAGAAGGCGGCCCGTCCGGTGGGGTTACGGCCGAAGAGGTCGTCGATGGCCGCGGTGCCCATGATCTCCAGCTCCGCCTTCAGGTCCTCATCCTCCAGCACCCGGGAGGCGGCGTAGGCGATGGCCTGGAGGCCGCCCTGGTTGCCGGGCTCGTTCTTGGGGGCGGGGTTCTGGCCGTCGGCGATGGCGTAGGCCGCGCCGGTCCAGAAGATCTGGTTCACCGGCTTTCCCTTGTTGCCGCCTGTGTGGAAGGTGTAGCCCTTGTCCAGGTCGCTGGGGGCCACTGCCATGCGGATGTCCCACAGGTTGTCGGTGCGGGCCACGTTGGCCTTGGCCCACTCAGTGATGGTTTCCAGCAGACCGGCGGGGGCCTCATCGGGATACATCTCCAGGAAATAGGCCAGGCCCTCCATGGTGACATGCTCACTCATACGCTGGCCCTTGTTGTAGTAGGGGTCGGTGATGTCGAAGTCGTCGGACACCAGATACTCGCAGTTGATGTAGGCCGCGTCAAAGAACTTCTGGGCCACGTCCTCGCCCAGGCCGTCCCGCAGGGCAACTTCGTACATCATCAGGTTGGGGATGATGGAGTGTCCGGGAGGCTGGGAGCCCTTCAGGCCGCCGAAGGCCGTCTGGAGCGCGTAAAGGTCGTGGTTGGTGTTGTCCACGGGGTACCACTGCTTGTTGCAGCTGTTGACGCCCCACTGGGCGATGGTGTAGTCCCGGACGTTCTCATAGAACTCCCGGTCCACCCACTTGCTGATATAGGGATACACATAGAGGAAGTAGGCCAGCTGCTCTTTGATGAGGATGTGGAGCTTCACCTTCTGGTTGGCGCCCAGGTCGTAGTACCGCATGGCGCCGAATTTGATGAGCCAGACGATGTCGGGCTCGTCCTCGCCCTGGGTCCGAAGCTCGGGGTAGACGCACTGGTCGGCGTCGGAGATACCGCCGGTCAGGTTGTCGTAGGCGGCGGGGTTGGCCATGTACTGGAGCACCAGGCTGTTGAGCTCAAAGCTGAACTGGTGGCTGTCCCGCCAGGCGTAGCCGGTGGGTCCACTGTTGCTTCCGCCTACCTTGTAGTCCTGCCGGGTCTCCTCCATGAACTGGAGGGCCTGCTGAACGGTGCTCTGGTACATCAGATTCTTACCGATCTGGAACTGATAGGAGTCGGCGCCGTAGCAGGTGATGTAGTAGGTGGTGGTCTCATCAGGCTCCAGCTCAGTGAAGTCAATGATGCCGCCAGTGACGGCGCTGTCCCCTTCTCCTCCGTAGGCTTCCTCCACGGTGCCGGTGTAGTCCACTTGCCCCGTCTCGGCGTTGATGACCTGGAAGGGGGTACCGCCGGGGATGTTGGCCGCGGTGGCCCGCTTGCTGCGGCCGATGTCGTAGCCCAGCTGGTTGACGATGACCGCCGGGTCGGTGTTGCTGCCGGCGCCAGGGGTGTACACCTCATCGGGAGATGCGTTTGTCTCCACAATTTTGATGGCGTCGGCGTAGGCTGCGCCGTCGCCGGTCAGACTCATGGTAATGGACAGGGAGGTACCCTCAGTGGCCGCCACGGTGCCCAGCTTCACCCAGCCGCCCTGGTTCTCATTGGGGTCCAGGGAGAAGCGCCAGTTACCGTCCTGGCTGCTGACGCTGAAGCGGAGCGGTGCTCTGGTCTCTCCGTCCTGCGCGGCAGGATTCCAGTAGTAGAGGCCGAAATTGCCCGTCTTGGGGGGATAGTCCGCCCAGGTGGCTATGGCGGCGGTGTCCTCTGTACGCTTGACGGCGCTGCTGTTCTGGCCCAAACCGGCAGTCTCGGTCCACTCACCGCTGGCAGAAAAGACCTTGTCCTCGTTATTCCAGATGACGGTCTGATAGCCCGGGTCTTCCGTCTTGACAAACTTCACGTCAGCCACCCGGCTGTGGGTGCCGGCGGTGGTGATGGTGAGCGTCAGGGACTCGTCCCCGGTGCCCGCGAAGTAGAACGCTCCCAGAGAGGTCCAGCCGTCCGCCGTGACGGCGGCAGGCTTCACGTTCTCCTCCCCGCCATCGGCGGAGATGGTGGCAGTCATCTTCATGGTCCCCTGTCCGTTGGCAATGTTCCAGAAGAATACCTCATACCAGCCCTCCTCCATCTTGGCAGGCTGGAACTGGACATACTCACCAACGGTACCAGAGTACACAGATCCGACGTCCGATGTGGAGCCGGTCAGGCCGCTCTTGCTCCAACCGTCGGACATGGTAACACCCTCACCCACCAGCGTCTCACCGTCAAAGCTCATGTGGATGGTGTCCGGATCCTCGGGCTCCGGAGGATCGACCTCCCCGCCCTCTTTTACCAGCCGGAAGTAGTCCACCACCATGCCATACTTGCTGGTGGCGTTCTCATTCTGTCCGGTGAGAACAGCGTCGATGGTCAGCGCGCCGCCCTCGTGGGTCAGGGTGCCCAGGTCGTGCTCCACGTAGCTGCCGTAGCTGCCGGTGTAGCTGCTTTCCGGCACATACATGTCCAGCGGCGCACCCAGAGACGTCCCGCCAACAGAGAACTGGTAGATACCCCGGTCTGTATTGTCCTTGGTGTGGATATAGACCTGATAGGTACCGGCGTCCACGTCTCCCAGTGAGAAGGATGCGCTGTTATCCTTCACTTCCTCCCAGGAAGCGCCGTTTGTGCCCGGCACCTGTAAAAAGTAGAACTTTCCGCCGCTGCAATCCTTGTCGTTTGTAGTGCGGGATTCGGCGATACCCCAGTTGCCCTGAGGCGTTACCGTCAGACTCTCACACTCGTAGGTGGTGCCGCTGCCCGCAGCCAGCGCCGCCGTGGGGAACAGCCCCATCAGCATGGCCAGCACCAGCAGCAGGCTGATGATAGTCCGTCTTTTCATTTCTGTACCTCCCTTGTGGCGTTTCGTCCAGATTCACTCTGTTTACAGTCCAGAACCCGCTATGTCTCCGCACGTTTCTTTTTTCGCAATATTTAGCAACTATTGCAGACGATATCCCACCTTTTTTCATCTTTTTATTATCTCTATGCCACGATCTTAGCAGATTGAATCTGTTCTTTCCTTGACTATTCTGCCTTATCTCTGGACAGATCCACACAAGTACAGCAGCAAAAAAGCACAGAACAGCAGGCAATTTCGCTCCGCAATTCTGTGCAAAACAACTACAATGTTTAAAATTTCAGTAAAAAAAGGACCGGAGCCCGGCTCCGGTCCTTTTTTCGTCACGTGTCCATTTCATAGCAGTAGAGAACTCCACTCCCCTTGTCATAAATCGCCAAAGTGAAGTTGTAGGAGCCGCGTCCGAAGAGCCCGCTGTCGTCCTCCGGGTTCTCTGCCTCGCTGTGGCGGTCCAGGAAATAGTACCAGCCGTCGGTCAGGTCTTGGGGGACGTCCTCACACAGGTCCCCGAAATACTCCTCATACACCACCCGGTTCAGATTCTCCGTCAGGGGCAGGGCCTTCCAGCCGTCGGCCTTGGCTATTTCCTCCTCCAGGGCAGTCCGATTCTCTCCAGTGAAGGTAAGTATCAGAGTGGTATCCCCGTCGCCGAGAAAGCCGCCGTGGGTGTCCTCCTCCTCCACCGTGTGTCCGTCAGTCAGATTTACTCCCAATGTCCGGGAGAACTGCCCCTTCACTCCGGCAGACGGCCAGGGAGCGCACCCGGCCAGCTGTACCACCATCAGCAGCGCCGAGAAAAAGGCCAGTATTCTGCTCACTGCTCTCCCTCCTCCGGTACGTACTCCAGAATATCCCCCGGCTGACAGTCCAGGGCCTTGCAGATGGCCTCCAGGGTGGTGAACCGCACCGCCTTGGCGTGGTTGTTCTTGAGCACCGACAGGTTGGCCAGGGTCAGGTCCACCCGCTGGGCCAGCTCGCTCAGGCTCATCTTCCGCTTTGCCATCATCACATCCAGATTGACGATAATGGGCATATCTCTCCCCCTCCCTCAGATGGTCAGGTCGTTCTCTTCCTTCAGCTCGGCGGCCTGACGGAAGAGGGCGGACATGACCATGCACAGCAGAAAGCCCATGAGGAACAGGGGGACAAACAGGGTGTTATAGGTGAAGACCGGAATAATGGAGTGGTAAAAGGCCACGGCCCACACCGTTCTGACCAGCGCCACCAGGGCGACGACCAGGCAGCACACCGCCGCCCGCTTCAGGCTGCGGGCGTTGTCCCTGCAGAAGGGGTTTCCCTTCCGGATGGTACCCAGCACCCGCCTGGCCTGCCAGAGGATGATGGCCGTACACACTCCGCAGAACATGAGAAAGGCGGCGATGGCGGCGGTGTGGGGCGTGCGCCAGATGCGCCAGAGGAACTGCCAGCAGACCATGAAGAAGAGCGTCACCGCCGTAGGGGCACCGGCGGACGCATTGTCCTGGGATACAAAGTCGGCAAAATATCTCAGTCCGCCCTCCGAGGCGATGCCCACCAGGCCGGGCACCAGGGGCAGGGCCACCAGATTGCAGACAAAGGCGATGAGTACCAGAATGTTCAGGATTTTGGCCAGCTTTGCGGCGTCTGATTTTTCCATGGGAAATCCCTCCTTGCTGATGGGGCCATTATAGCGCCTCTCATATTGTTTGTCAATCTATTTTTATTGTTTTTCGATAAATCTTTATTGATAAGAGAGGTGGACAGGCAAGCGTCTGTCCACCTCTGCCGCTTTATTTCACTGTGATGCCGCCCAGCACCTGGCCGATAGGCGCGGCAATAACCAGGTCGGCGTTCCGGTCGTAGGGCGTGGGGCTCTTGTTGATGAGCACCAGCTTATTGCCCCGGTAATAGTTCACCAGGCTGGCCGCCGGGTAGACCGCCAGGGAGGTTCCGCCGATGATGAGCATGTCCGCCTTCTGGATGGCCTCCAGGGCGGCGGTGAGGATCTGCTGGTCCAGGGCCTCCTCGTAGAGCACCACGTCAGGCTTCACCCGGCCGCCGCACTTATCACACCGGGGCACGCCGGAAGAGGCCATCACGTCCTCCAGGGAGAAGAATTTGCCGCACTTCTCGCAGTAGTTGCGCAGCACCGAGCCGTGGAGCTCCAGCACGTTCCTGCTTCCCGCCTTCTGATGGAGGCCGTCGATGTTCTGGGTGACCACGGCGGTCAGCTTGCCCGCTTCCTCCAGCTCGGCCAGTTTTTTGTGGGCCGCGTTGGGCTGTGCGTCGGGAAAGAGCATCTTGTTCCGGTAAAACCGGAAGAACTCCTCCGGCCTGGCCTCATAGAAGGTGTGGCTGAGAATGGTCTCGGGCGGATAGTCATACTGCTGGTTGTACAGCCCGTCCACGCTGCGGAAATCGGGGATTCCACTCTCGGTGCTCACCCCGGCGCCGCCGAAAAACACAATCCGGCTGCTCTCGTCAATCCAGCGCTGAAGGAGCGCTCTGTTTTCCTCCATGGCCGTCATCCTCCTCGATTGTCTGATGTTATTCCTAGTGTACCACAGTCCCGGCCCCATTCCAACAGCGGGAAATTCCGCCCCGTGAAAATCTTGACATTTGGGTATTTTCTCCGGTATACTGAAGCCAACTTGACCGCGCGGTAGCAGGTGATACTTTTATGACCAACAACTTGAGAAAGCTGGAGCTGAAGGAGCGCATCCAGGCCGCAGCCAAGCGCGTCTTTCTGGCAAAAGGCTTTTCTGAGGCAAAAATAAGCGACATTGCAAACGAGGCAGGAGTCTCCCCCTCCACCATCTATCTCTACTTTTCCGGCAAAAAGGACCTCTTCGCCTCCCTGGACATCCAGCACATGGCCGATATCCGGCCGGAATTTGAGCGCAAGCGGGAGGATATCTGCCGCATCGCCCTGAAAATCTTCGGTGAGGAGGGCTTTGAGCGCACCACCATGGACTCCATCGCCGAGAAGGCAGGGCTGTCCAAGGCTGCACTGTACCAGTACTGCTCCAGCAAGGAGGATTTGTTCCTTCAGGTGCTCCAGTACTATATCTCCAGCGGCTTTCAGGGCCCCGACGACACCCGGCACGATAACGACGACTGGCGGGAGCATCTGCGTACGGTGGCCAAAAGCTGCCTGAACAACGCCCGCAGCTCTGAGCGCAGCGCCTTTTTGGGTACAGTTATCCGGGACTCCAACAAGTTCCCCAGCTTCGGCGCGGCCTACTATGAATACAGCTACTGTACCGCCCGCAAGGGCCTGGTGCGGTTTCTCACCCTCCAGCAGCAGCGGGGACTTATCCGGGCCGATGCCGACATTCCCGGCATCTCCGATGTCTTCCTGGGCACGCTGATGTCCTATGTGGTCATCTACCACATTATCAACGGCGTCACCTGCGACGTGGACGAGCAGGACTATATCAACAACACGGTGGATACCTTTATCCGGGCTCTGGAGCCCTGAATCTGACAAACAAAGCGCGTGTGTCTCCTCGACGGAGGCACACGCGCTTTTGTTTCAGTCTTTCTTTTTTCCGCAGCAGGAGCAGTCGCCGCTGCACCCGCCGCCGCAGGAGCCGCAGTCGCCCTTGAGCTGGCGCCGGACATGGCGGACCAGATAGACCACCGCCCACACCACCAGAGCGGCCACAGCTGCATAGATGATGTATTTCACACAAAACCTCCCGCGGACTCAGCCGCGCATACTTAGAAAATCAGGCTGCCAATCTGGTATACCAGGAAGGAGACGAGGTAGGCCGAGCAGAGCTGCCAGAGGATGGACCGGATGGTCCACTTGGTGGAGTTCATCTCCTTGTGGATGGTGGACACCGCCGCCACACAGGGCACATAGAGCAGCACGAAGACCAGGAAGGCGTAGGCCGCCACCGGGGTCTGGAAGGTGCCGGACAGGGCGGAGGCCACCACCGCACCGCTGGCGCTCAAGGAGAAGCCGTAGAACAGGCTCATGGAGGATACCACCGCCTCCTTGGCGATGAGGCCGGACAGCAGAGCCACCGCCGCCTGCCAGGTGCCGAAGCCCAGGGGCACCAGCACAGGGGCAATCAGGCCGCCGATGCCGCCCAGCAGGGACTGTCTGGCGTCCTCCACCATGACCAGGCCGCTGTTCCAGCCGAAGGACTTGAGGAACCACAGCACCACGCTCATGGCCAGGATGAGGGTACCGGCCTTCACCAGGAAACCCCGTACCTTCTCCCACACGTGCATCAGGCAGTTTTTCAGGGTGGGCAGGCGGTAGGGGGGCAGCTCCAGCACAAAGGCGGCGGGCTCACCCTTGAACATGGTCTTTTTCAGGATGAGGCCGGAGCAGATGGCCATCAGCAGGCCGATGATGTACAGGGAAAAGACCACCAGACCGGCGTACTGGGGGAAGAAGGCGGCGGACAGCAGGCCGTACACCGGCAGACGGGCGGAGCAGGACATGAAGGGCACCAGCATGATGGTCATACGGCGGTCCTTTTCGTTCTCCATGGTACGGGCGCCCATGACGGCGGGCACCGTGCAGCCGAAGCCCATCAGCATGGGGATAAAGGCCTTGCCGCTCAGGCCGAAGCGGCGGAGCAGCCGGTCCATGATGAAGGCCGCGCGGGCCATGTAGCCCGAGTCCTCCAGCAGGGAGAGAAACAGGAACAGCAGGGCGATCTGGGGCAGGAAGGTGAGCACGCCGCCCACGCCCGAGATAATGCCGTCCACCAGCAGGCTGGACACCCAGGGGGCGGTATCCGCCGCAGCCAGTGCGCCGGTGACCCAGGTGCCCAGAGCGCCCATCAGCTCCTCAATCCGGTCGGACAGGAACACGCCCGGCCCGAAGGTGAGGGAGAACATGGCCAGCATCATCAGCAGGAACACGGGCACGGCAAACCACTTGTGGGTGACGATGGAGTCGATTTTGTCCGACAGGGTCAGCTCCCCCGCCTTCCGTCCCTTCTCCACCGACACGCTGGTCACCCGCTGGATGAACTGGTACCGGGCGTCGGCGATGAGGGTCTCCCGGTCGCCCAGGGCGTAGGCCTCCTCGTACTCGTGGCAGATTTTCTCCAGCTTTGTCTTGGTCTCAGCCGGCAGGTCCAGGGCCTTCTCCACCAGCTCGTCCCCCTCGATAAGCTTGATGGAGGCCCAGTGGGCGGGAAGGCCAATTTCATAGGCCCGGTCGTGGATCAGCTCGCCCACCTCATGGTGGATGAGGTGCGTGTAATCGTCATAGAGGTCGTCGGGCTCCAGGGTGACGCCCACGTGCATCTGCTGGTGGGCCACCCGCAGCAGCTCCTGGATGTTCTCACCCGTGCGGGCGGTGATGGGGATGACCGGCACGCCCAGCAGCTCGGACAGCCGCTGGCAGTCGATCTTGTCCCCGTGGCGCCGGGCCTCGTCCATGAAGTTCAGGGCAATGACCATGGGCCGCTCCAGCTCCAGCAGCTGGGCGGTCAGGTACAGGTTCCGCTCAATGTTGGTGGCGTCGATGATATCGATGATGGCGTCCGGGTGCTCACCCACGATGAAGTCCCGGGCCACAATCTCCTCCATGGAGTAGGGGGACAGGGAGTAGATGCCGGGCAGGTCCACTACGGTGACGTCCTTTCCGTCCACCTGGGCCCTGCCCTCCTTCTTCTCCACCGTGACGCCCGGCCAGTTGCCCACGTACTGGTTGGAGCCGGTGAGGGCGTTGAAGAGGGTGGTCTTGCCGCAGTTGGGGTTGCCCACCAGGGCCAGCTTCATCTCACGGGTGTCGTGGCTGGCGTAGTCGGGCACGGAGCTGTGCTCCGCCTCCTCGTGCTGGTGGGCGGCGCTCATCCGCCGCAGGGTCTCCTCGTCGGGCACACGCTGAATCATCCCGGACCGGCGCCTGCGCTCGGTGCGGCAGGCCTGGGCCTCGTCGCCCATGGCCAGAGTGATCTGGCTTGCGTCCTCCTTCCGCAGGGACAGCTCGTAGCCCCGCAGATTGACCTCAATGGGGTCGCCGAAGGGGGCAACCTTGCGTACCATCACTTCCGTGCCCGGCGTCAGGCCCATGTCCACCAGGCGGCGCTTCACCGCGCCTTTATCGCTGCCCACGCGGAGGATAATGCCCCGCTCACCGGGTACCAAATCCTCCAGGGTTCGCTTTTCCTTCTCCGTCTTCATTGGAATTCCGTCCTATTCAAAAAGTTTGATGCGACTAACTTCGTCTGTATTATACCGTCCCCTCTTCTTCCGGTCAAGGGAAAACCTGCCCGAAAATCCAGGCTTTTGCTGGGGTTTTCTCTGTGCCCTCCCGGCGCGCGAAGTTTTATGTTGGTTTTATATTTTCTGCAAAAGCAGAACTTTCTCTTGACAAGCATTTTCTGCAATTGTAGAATATGCTTGAAGATAAGATTTGCATTTGCAGAAAAAGGAGGTGCACCCTGTGGATTTCTTCAAGCGTCTGCCTGAGTCCGAGCTGGACATCATGCTGGCCGTGTGGACGGCGGAGGGTGAAATTTCCGCGCCGGAGATTCTCTCCGCCCTGGACCGGCCCCTCACCGCCAGCGCCCTCCACAGCTACCTGAAGCGTCTGGAGGAGAAGGGCTTTCTCTCCTGCCGCAAGGAGGGTAAGACCAACCTGTACACCCCCCTCATCTCCAAGGCCCGCTATCAGGAGGAGGAGGGAAAGACCATTCTGGGCAAACTCTACGCCGGCTCTCTCCGCCGCTTTGCCGCCGCACTCCACGACGGCGGCAGCCTGCGGCAAGAGGATGTGGCCGAGCTGAGGGCTTACCTGGATCAACTGGAAGAGGAGGCGAGATAAATGGAAGACCTGCTGCTGCGTACGCTTACCTTGTCGGCGGCCTGCTCGGCCGTGCTGCTGCCCCTGCTGCTCCTGGCCCGGCGTATCCGCCACCGGTACGCTGCCCGCACCCTCTACGTGCTCTTTCTCCTGCTGGCCCTGCGGCTGGTTCTGCCGGTGCAGCTGAGCTGGTCCGCCCCCGCCGTCACGGTGGAGGTGCCCACTTATTCCATCTCCGCGCCGGTGCAGCGCCCTGCCCCGGTGCAGAACATGACCCCAGCCGAGCAGAATCCCTCCGGCCAGACCAATCAATCCCCGGCCCAGTCTCTGCCCCAGCAGGTTCAGACCGCCCCGGAGGCTGAGCCTGTGACCATCCGCTCCACCCAGCTGCTCTCCATTCTCTGGCTGGCGGGCGCGGGAGTCTTCCTGGCCTTCCACTGCGTCTCCTACCTGCTTGCCCGGCGGAAGCTGCTCCGCTCCGCCCTGTCCCCCACGCCGGATCAGGCGGACAAGTGCTCCGCACTCCGTCAGGAGCTGAACATCTGCCGGTCCGTTGGGCTGATGCGCTCCTCCGCCGTCAGCTCCCCCATGATGCTGGGGCTGGTGCGGCCGGTCATCCTTCTCCCCGAACGGGACCTGACCATCAGCGAGCTGGACCTGACCCTCCGCCATGAGCTGCTCCACCTGAAGCGCCGGGATGTGGCCTACAAGGCGGTCATGCTGCTGGCCAACGCGGTCCACTGGTTCAACCCCCTGGTGTGGTGGATGGCCCGGGAGGCGGGCCGCAACCTGGAGCTGTGCTGTGACGAGGCGGTCATCCGCAGCCTGAACGGCGGCGGACGTCGAGAGTACGGCCAGGTGCTGCTCCAGGCCGCCGCGGATGCCTCCGGCCCCGCCCTGTCCACCCGCTTCGGCAGCGGGAAGGGGCAGCTGAAGGACCGGCTGGGCAATCTGTTCCTGAAAAAGCGCAGGGGCGTGCCCCTGCTGTGCTGCGCCCTGGCCCTGGTGCTGGCCCTGGGCGGCCTGGTTGCCTGTGAGCAGGTGGACGGCGGGGAAACCCCGTCCGGAAACACCCTCACAGCCCAGGAGGCTCTGGACGCACTGAAGGAGAGCATTGCCTTTGACCCCGAGACCGCTACGCTTACCTTCACCGTCCCGGCGGGTTACTCCCCTGCCTCTGACTGGTCCATCCACATTGCGGGACGGCAGGAGATGGACAGCGAGAGCGGCATGAGCCTCCACTACCTGGACGGCACTGTGTGGGAGGCGGGTGAGACCTACACCATCCCCCTCACCGGCGCCCAGATTGCCGCCATCCGCACCCAGGACGAGGAACTGCTGGCGTCGTGGGACCTCTCCGCCTTCACCGAGCTCACCCTGGACGCCGCCCTGCCCGACCCGGAGAACGGCGAACAGAGCATCTCGGTGGACCTTCTTCCCGTGGTTCGGACGGAGGTCAACCCCTCCTACACCAGCGAGGTCTGGGGCTTCACCCTCCAGCTGCCCGAGAACTGGGCCGGGCTGTACGAGGTGGCGGAGGGGCCCGACAGCTGGAACTTCTACCTGAAAAACCGGGATGAAATGGGCGGCTGGCTCCTGGGCGTGCATACAGCGGATTGGGACGTCTTCTATGAGGAGTGGGGCGATGATCCTGAGTCCAGTTACCCCACCATGATGGTGATTCTGGCGGAGACAGAGGACACTGTTTTCTACGCCACCTATCCCAGCGATGTGCAGTTTTCCGAGGCGAATCAGGATGAGTACCGGGCCCTGGACGCCACCGGCCGGCAGCTTGCCCCGGAGGACTTCACCCTCAGCGGCGCCCCCTTCCCCACCCGGCTGACGGGACAGGTGGCCTCCTTCTCCGACAGCTCGCTCACCTTCCGGGCCGCGGACGGAAATGAGCGTACCTACTCTCTTTCCGACCCTGACTTCCCCGTAAACCTCTTCATGCACGGCTTTGAGCACAATCCTCCCTTTTCTTACTCCGCCGCCATGTTCTCTCTGGGGGGACGTCTGAACTCGAATTATATCCTCTATCTGGACGGAGATGAGCGGGTGCTTGGCCTGACTGAGTTCGACCTCCAGCCCCAGCCCGTCACCTACAGCGGCTATCTCTGGCCCGTTATCAGCCACTACCAGATCGCCCGTCCTTTCTCCCAGGACCACCCGGGTGTGGATATTATCGCCTTCGCCGCTGCCTCCGCCTGTTCCGGCACCGTCACTGAGACAGGCACGGACCCCCAGTACGGGGACTACATCGTTGTCTCCTGCGAGGAGGGCTCCTTCCGCTATGCCAATCTGGCGGAACTCTATGTGGCAGTTGGCGAGCAGGTGGAACCCGGAGACATGCTGGGCCGTCTGGCCAGCTGGGGCGGGGAGGACAGGGTGCTCCATCTGGAGTGGATTCCCGCCCGGACCGGCCAGCCCGCGGACCCGCTCTCTCTGACCTTTGTGGATGAGGATAATTTCCCCATCCGCGACCGGTTGACCGACCTCCCCGTGGACGAGGCCGTGGACGCCTTCCTGGCCGCCGAGGACGGCTATGAGGTGGCGGCAGCCATCCCCTACGACACCGGCTATCTGATTATGGGCAGCTGGACCGGGGACGGCGAGGTGGGCTATGTAGCCCGGGTGGCCTGGCGGAATGAGGACGGCAGCTGGCGTCTCTCGGAGCGGGGCACCTGTCCGCCCCTGATGAGCCCCCGGGTCACCGCCGGGGTGCTGCGGTATGACGAAAACAACGCCCTGGTGTTCGGCTTCCTGGGCGGCTCCACCTGGACCGACCCCAACGGCCCCGACGTGCCCTTCACCACGGTGGAAATCTCCGTCCAGACCGCCGGGAGCCTCGTTCACGACACCAATCCCATAGAAGCAGCCGCCAACAGCTGGTTCCTCTGCTATGTCAGTGGGGAGTATCTCCCGGTGGAGGACCTGCTCTTCTCCATGGACAACGGCGTCTCCTTCCGGTACAGCGACTTCTTCGGCGACGCCCTCTCGCAGGAGTAATCCATATAAAAAGTGCCCGGAGCATAAGCTCCGGGCACTTTTTCTGCTTAATGCTTCAGAGAGAGGATGATGCTCTTCTCCTGGCTGGGATCGGTGTCAGGGAAGTCGGTGCGGGTGTGGCAGCCCCGGCTCTCGGTCCGCCGGAGGGCCGACTGGAGCACCAGATCGGCCAGGTAGACCAGCTGGGTCAGGCGGCGCTTCTTCTGCTGCTGGGCAAAGTTGGGGGTGGGCAGCTCGGAGAGCTGCCGATCCAGATACCCCAGCTCCACCAGACCCTGGGTCAGGCCCTGGGCGTCCCGCAGGATGCCGCCGTACTGCCAGAGAATACGGCGGATCTTCTTCTCGCCGCCGGTAAGCATGCTCTCGGTCTCCTGGTCAGGCGGACAGTCGGTGCACCGGTCCGGTGCGTCCCAGGTCAGCCCGGCGGGCGCGGGCGTCTTTTCCGCCTCCTCCGCTGCAAGCTGCCCGGCAATCTGGCCAAAAACCACGTTCTCGGTCAGGGCTGTGGCCCCCAGCCGGTTGGCGCCGTGGATGCCGCCGGCCACCTCGCCTACGGCGTACAGGCCGGGCACGTCGGTGTGGCAGTCCACGTCGATGATCACGCCGCCGCAGGAGAAGTGGGCCGCGGGCACCACCTCAATCAGGTCCTTGGACGGGTCGATGCCCGCCGCCCGCAGGGCCTTGCAGGCGCCGAAGCTCTGGAGCAGGGCCTTTTCGGGGATATGTCGGGCGTCCACATACACGCCGCCCATGGGGCTGCCCCGCCCGGCGGCCACCTCCTTGGCGATGGCGGCGGACAGGATGTCCCGGGCAGCCACATCCTTCAGCACCGGGTCATAGCGCTCCATGAACCGCTCACCCTCGCTGTTGAGGATGGCGGCACCCTCACCCCGGAGGGTGTCATTGACCAGCCTGCCCTTCAGGCCCGGCGGCGCGGCCAGGGTGGTGGGCATGAACTGGACAAACTCCATGTCCCGCAGGCGGCAGCCCGCCTCCAGGGCCAGGATGTATCCCTCACCGGTGAGGCCGGGGGCGGTGGTGGTGTGCTCGTAGAGGGCCGCCATGCCGCCGGTGGCCAGCACCACCGTCTTGGCGGCGATCATCAGTGGCTTGCCTTCCCCGTCCATGCCCGCCGCGCCGCACACCCGGCCGTCCTTCAGCAGCAGCTGGGTGATGAGGGCGTTTTTCAGCATAGTCACGCCCTCGTCTCCCGCCCGGCGGAAGAGGACGCCGTAGGAATCGCTTCCCCGGCCGGAAGCGCACCGCAGAGACCGGGGCACCGAGTGGCCGCCGGAGCGGAAACGGCGGTAGCTGCCGTCCTCGTTGCGGTAGAACTCCACGCCCCACTCCGTCACCCGCTCGATGGCGGGGTAGGCCCGCTCGGCCAGACGGCGCAGCAGGGTCTGGTCCACCAGCTCCGTACCGCTGCGCAGGGCGTCGGCCATCAGGCGGTCCATGGAGTCGTCCGCCGCGTCAGGCAGCACCACGGCGTACCCGCCCGCGGCCACGGCGGTGGCGTTGCCGCCCGCCTTGTAGGCCAGGGTCACCCGGGCCCCCGCCTCACGGGCCGACATGGCCGCGCACAGTCCGGCGCTGCCGCCTCCCAGCACCAGCACATCAGTCTCCAGCTTTACAGGTGTCATACTCCGGCTCCTTTCCGTCCTCTCCGCTTTTACAGCCGCCCGGGGCGGCATATCTTCTTCCCTATCAGAATAACCCCTCCTCCTGGGGGAATGTCAAGAGGATTTTATGGCGTCCCCCAGGGGCGGTGATTTTCATGGTTGCAGCCGCTCCTCTTCCGCATTATAATAGGGGCTGCCCATTCTCTACCGAAAACGAGGGATTTTTATGGAAAAACGCGGGCCCGCCCTGTATTGGCGGCTCTTCTCGTCCACCTTTCTGCTCTCCGCCTTCACCTTCGGCGGCGGCTATGTAATCGTCCCCCTGATGAAGCAGCGCTTTGTGGATAATCTGGGCTGGCTGGAGGAACAGGAGATGCTGGACCTGACCGCCATCGCCCAGTCGGCTCCCGGACCCATCGCAGTCAACGCCTCCATCCTGGTTGGATACCGGGTGGCCGGGCTGGCGGGAGCGGCGGTGGCCATCCTGGGCACTGTGCTGCCTCCTCTGATCATTCTCTCTGTGCTCTCTCTGTTCTACTCCGCCTTTAAGTCCAATCCCGTTGTGGCCGCCGTGCTGCGGGGTATGCAGGCCGGTGTGGCCGCGGTCATCGCCAGCGTGGTGGTAGACATGGCGGGCAACATTCTCCGCCAGCGGGACTGGCTTTCCACGGTGATTATGGTCATCTCCTTTGCCGTCACCTGGTTCCTGGGCGTCAACGTCATCTGGATCATCCTGGCCTGCGCCGCCATCGGCATTCTGGCCACCCTGCTCCACCTCCGCCGCGCAACAGGAGAGGAGGGACAGGTATGATCTACCTCCAGCTTTTCTGGAGCTTTTTCCAGGTTGGCCTGTTCAGCTTCGGCGGCGGCTATGCCGCCCTGCCCCTGATTCAGGCCCAGGTGGTGGACGGACACGGCTGGCTCACCATGTCTGAGTTCACCGACCTCATCACCATCTCCCAGATGACCCCCGGCCCCATCGCCATCAACTCGGCCACCTTTGTGGGCACCCAGATTGCCGGTCTGCCCGGCGCTGTCATCGCCACCATCGGCTGCGTGTTTCCCTCCTGTATCATCGTCTCCCTGCTGGCCTTCCTCTACTACCGCTACCAGAAGCTCACCGCCATCCAGGGCGCCCTCTACGGGCTGCGGCCCGCCGTGGTGGCCCTCATCGCCTCCGCCGGCCTGTCCATCCTCATCACCGCCTTCTGGGGTGAGGGCGGCTTTGTCCCCGCAGTCCCTGACCTGGCAGCGGTTGGACTCTTTCTCATCGGCTTTGTGGTGCTGCGGAAGTGGAAGCCCGACCCGGTATGGGTCATGCTGGGCGCCGGTGTGCTGGGCGCCGTCATCTATCTCCTCTTCCCCGGACTGGCCGTCTGAACTTCCCTTCAAAAAGAACAGCGGGCGGATGCAGATGCATCCGCCCACTGTTTTTCTTTTGTTCTCAGCGCTCCGACATGCTCTTATAGGTCTGGCGCTGTCCCACATACTGATAGGCAGGACGAATAATCTTGCCCATGTTGATGAGCTCCTCGATGCGGTGGGCGCTCCAGCCCGCCACACGTGCCAGGGCGAAGATGGGGGTGTACAGCTCCAGAGGCAGGTCCAGCATGTGATAGACAAAGCCGGAGTAGAAGTCCACGTTGGCGGACACGCCCTTGTAGATCTTCCGGTCGCCTGCGATGATCTGGGGCCCCAGCCGCTCCACCAGAGAGTAGAGCTCGTACTCCTCCGTGCGGCCCTTTTCACGGGACAGGCGCTCCACAAAGGAGCGGAGGATATTGGCGCGGGGGTCGGACAGGGAGTACACCGCGTGTCCCATGCCGTAGATGAGCCCAGCCTTGTCAAAGGCCTTCCGGTCCAGCAGGGCCTGGAGGTAGGCCTTCACCTCGTCCTCATCCTTCCAGTCCCGCACCTGCTCCTTCATATCCTCAAACATGCGGATGACCTTGATGTTGGCGCCGCCGTGCTTGGGGCCCTTGAGAGAGGCCAGTGCCGCCGCCATGCACGAGTATGTATCCGTGCCGGAGGAGGTGACCACGTGGGTGGTAAAGGTGGAGTTGTTGCCGCCGCCGTGCTCGGCGTGGAGGGTGAGGCACACGTCCAGCACGTGGGCCTCCCAGAAGGAGTAGGAAGCGTCAGGGCGCAGCAGGGCCAGGATGTTCTCGGCCGTGGACAGCTCCGCCCGGGGAGCGTGGATATAGAGGCTGTTACCCTCCTTGTAGTTGTAGGCCTGGTAGCCGTACACCGCCAGCAGCGGGAACACGGCGATCATCTGTAGGCACTGGCGCATGACGTTGGGGAGAGAGGTGTCGTCGGCCCGGTCGTCATAGGCGGCCAGATTGAGCACACTGCGGGCCAGGGAGTTCATGATGTCCTTGCTGGGCGCCTTGAGAATCACGTCCCGGACAAAGTTGGTGGGCAGAGAGCGGTAATAAGAGAGCTGACCACGGAAGGCGGAGAGCTCTTCAGCGTTGGGCAGGCGGCCCACCAGAAGCAGATAGGCCGTCTCCTCAAAGCCGAACCGCTTCTCCGCCAGTGCGCCGCTGACCAGCTGCTCCACGTTGATGCCCCGGTAGTAGAGCTCACCGTCACAGGGCATCTCCTTGCCGTCCACAAGCTTCTTCGCTACAATCTCCGATATCTCTGTCAGGCCCGCAACAACGCCCTTGCCGTTAAGGTCGCGCAGTCCCCGCTTCACGTCGTACTTCACATAGTCGTCCGGGGAAATACTGCTGTTGGCCAGGGCCAGATTGGCCAACTCGGTTACCTCAGGCGTCACTTCATTATAGTTCGGATTGCTTGCCATTGTCAGACCTCCTTCTTCCGGGAAAAGACCGCTTCCCTGCGGCTCTTTGGTTTACCAAGAGATAGCTTGCTGATTATTATAGCCTGAAATTGTTTCTATTTTATGAATGGATACATAATGTTTTTGTAAAACAGGGCTTTTGAAACTTATTTTATATATCTATGCCCTGTCTGAGAGCCAAAATAATGTCCATTAAACACAAAAAATGTGCGCTGTCCATAAGACAGCGCACATTTTTTGTGGATATTTATTCTCTGTCGGAGCAGATACCTTACAGGATATCCTCGGCAACAGAGGCACCGGCGATACGGCCGAAGGTCACAGCTGCGCTGTAAGCGCCGCTGATCCAGGTGACCTCACCGGCGGCATACAGGCCGGGCACCACGGTGCCGTCCTCATACAGGACCTGGGCGCGCTCGTCAGCGGTGACGCCGCCCTTAGTCATGTGATTGGCGGTCTGAACCTTGGCACCGTAGTAGGGGCCCTCAGCGTCGAAGGGACGGGCGCCCTCGGGCAGGTTGGCATTGTAGTCAGCAACAGCGGCCTTCAGGCCCTCGGCGTCAATACCCAGCTTCTCAGCCAGCTCGTCCAGGGTCTCGCCCTGCTGATAATAGCCGGCGGCCACGTGCTTGCGGGTACGGTAGTTATCCTCGTACAGGGTACGGTCAGCCAGATAGAAGGCAGCGCCGTCGGGCTGAGCCAGGATGGCGGTGCCCAGCTCCAGGCCAGAGGTAGAGGCCTCGTCGATGAAGCGGGAGCCGTCCTTGTTCACCAGCAGGAAGCCGGTGCCGCCGCCGGTCAGGTCGCGGCGGGGATTGAGGATGTAGGAGAAGACGGACATCTTGCCCATGTTCTCCAGGCCGAAGCCGTTCTTCTCAAACACGGGGACGAAGTCGCCGGTGGTACCCATGGAGTTGGAGGTCTCCAGCACCTCATAGCCGGGGGCGTACTTGGCCAGCAGCTCCTTGTTGTTGCAGAAGCCACCGGTGGCCACCACCACAGCATCAGCGGTGATGTTGTAGGTGCCACCCTTGGTCTCGACCACAACGCCCTTGCACACGCCGTCCTCCATGATCAGGTCGGTGCCCTTGTTGTCCAGACGGATGTCCACGCCCAGCTCATAGGCTTCCTTCTCCAGACCAGTCTGGATGTGGTCGCCGGCGTAGACGTCGCTCTCAGCCATGTGGTTGGTGCCGCCGTTGGACTGGTTGAGCAGGATGTCCATCTCGCGGAGCCAGGCGTCCAGGGTCCACTCGCCCTCAGCCCAGGCCTGCAGACGCTCGGGGGTGTTGCCGGCGTCCTTCTTCTCCTCGATGAACTGCTCGACGGTGTACTCAATGCCAGCCTTCTGCTGGGCCTTGGAGTTGATGAGGTCGAAGAAGTTCATGTCGAACTTGCCGTTGCCGGACAGGATGCCCAGCTTCTCAATGAGGATCACGTCCTCCACGCCGTTCTGCTTGGCGGAGATGGCAGCAGCGAGGCCGGCAGGGCCGCCGCCCACAACAACCAGCTGAGTGGTGGTGTCCTCAGGAGCAGCGGGGGTCTCGGCGCTGGCAGTGGTCATGGTGATGTCGCCGAAGTCCTGGCCGTACTGGCTGGCAGCGTCAGCCACAGCAGTCTTCACGGCGAAGGAGGTAAAGGTGGCGCTGGTAACGCTGTCCACCACGGGGGACTGGGCGGCCAGGATACGCTCCTCCAGAATGGGGAACGCACGGTTGGCCACAGGAGCGCTCTCGTTGTTGTCCAGCAGGCGCAGGTCGGTCATCTTGCCGTCCTCAACGGTCACCAGGACAGAGAGTTCACCGCCGTAGCCGCTGCCCTTGCCCTCAAAAACGCCGTTGACCGCACCGGTCTGGGCGGGCTCAGTGGCCTGGGGCTGGCTGGCGGAGGGGGTGCCGGTGGGGGTACCGGCTGCAGGAGTGTTGGAGCAGGCTGCCGTCAGGAGGAGAGCTCCGGCTGCAACCAAGCTAAGCACGCGTTTGCTTCTTTTCATACTTTCCTTCCTTTCATTGCTGCGCTCTTTCAGCGCGATTCAGGGGGGTGGCCGCCCGCCCTCTTTCCCCGGAAGCGGACGGTACCCGTTGTTGCATTGTGAATTATATATCAATTTCTATGATTGTCAATACCTGCCGCTGTTTTTTGTCCTCTGCACAAGAGCAAGCAAAGCGCCGTATGTTTTTTTGTGCAAACATACGGCGCTTTGAGCTTTGAGATATTCTGTTGTCAGCTATTCAAAAGAGGTCGTGCCGCTTCAGTATCAGCGCTACCAGTCCAATAATGACAACCGCCAGGATCAACGGAATCCACCAGAACTGGTCCAGCGGCAGTCCGGCGGTGATGTTCATGCCGTAGAAGCCGAAGATGATGTTGGGCACGGTAAGCAGAACCGTGATGGAGGTCAGCACCTTCATGATCACGTTCAGGTTGTTGGAGATAACGGAGGCAAAGGCGTCCATCATACCGGAGATGATGGAGGAGTAGATGTTGGCCATCTCGATGGCCTGGCGGACCTCAATCAGCACGTCCTCCAGCAGATCATGATCCTCCTCATAGAGGGTGATGATACGGCCGCGGAGGATTTTCTCCAGGGTGACCTCATTTGCCTTCAGGGAGGTGTTGAAGTAGACCAGGGACTTCTCCAGGTCCAGCAGCTGGATGAGCTCCTTGTTCCGCTGGGACTTGTAGAGGTGCCGCTCCATGTAGTTATAGATCTTGTCGATCTGCTTCAGATATTGCAGGAATCGTTTGGCTACCTGAAGGAGCATATAGAGGATGAATCGAGTCCGCTTCTGGGTCTCGGCGTTTTTCACCAGCCCGTCCTGGAAGTCCTTCACAATGGAGGATTCCTTCAGGCAGACGGTAATGATGTGCTTTTCCGTCACGATGATGCCCAGAGGGATGGTGGAGTAGACCACCGCATCGTCCTTCTCCACAGCGGGGACGTCGATGATAATCAGGGTCTGGCCGTCCTCGGTGTCGATACGGGAGGTCTCCTCTTCGTCCAGCGCGGCCCGGAGGAAGCCCGGGTCCACATTCAGCGCCTCGGATACCGTGTTCAGCTCATCTTCGGTGGGGTAGGTCAGGTTGATCCAGCAGCCGTCCTGAATAGCGTCCAGCCGGGTCATTTTCTTGTCAATGGTCTTATGGATGGAGAGCATTTCAATCACGTCTTTCCGACGCGCGGAGGCTGACAGAACGCTTCTTGGGGCCGCAGCGCCTATAATACGGCAGTCTGCCCCCTGTCTCTTCCGTTTATCTCTGCCGGGATGCCGGCTGCTGTCCGCGCGTCTTTTTTGTGGCCGCCGCTGAAACACTCCCTGTCATACGCTCATCCAAACTCCGTGTCCTCCACGGACCTTGGATGAGTGCGTGACGCATTTCCACGGACGGCAATAACGGCGCGCAGACATGAGGAGCCTCCGTCAGCTTCTCAGCCTTCCTGCGCCGTGCTGGGCATATCATTCTTCCATGTTCGACTCAGAGGGTCGCTGCTCACGGCGCATATCACTCCTTATCCATTCGAGTCCCGGGACATCCCCAGGCATTCCACCAGATATTATAATGTGTATTGAACAAAGCCAAAGTTTTCAAGGCCATCCGGCTTTGTTCAAGTGCAAGGGTTTTGGACGAAAACGTCTGAAACCCTTGCACCTTTCGCTGGTGCATCGAGGTGCACCAGCGAAAATACGCATTGCAACAATGGCTGAATTCCATAAAAGCGGCTCCTTTGAGCCATTTTTATGGAATTGCGCGGCTGCCGCCGCGCGAATAAACCGATTTTCGGTTTATTCAGCAGACATTATTATAAGCCTCTTTCCCCCGGAATGCAACCCGGGGCGCACAAAGGAATGTACCCTGCACAGAAAAAGCGCCGGTCTGCCCCAGGGCAGGCCGGCGCTCTGCTGCGCGGAGTTATTTTCCCCTGTTGAAAATCTTGAAGATATCGTTGAAGGGGTCGTCCTCAATCTTGGAGTCGGCTTCCGTCATGGGCTCCAGACCCTTGGGCGCCTGGGCGGCGGCAGGGGCTGCGGGCGCCTTCTGCTCCCCGCCTCTGGAGAAGGGGGTGGTGGAGATCTTGCCCTCCAGCTCCTCAAAACCGGTGGCAATAACGGTGACCCGGATCTCGTCATCCAGCGTGTCGTCAAAGGCGGCGCCGAAGATGATGTTGGCCTCCTCGTGGGCGGCCTCCTGCACCAGGTTGGCGGCGGTCTCAACCTCCTCCAGGCCGATGTCCATGGAGCCGGTCACGTTGACCAGGACGCCCTTGGCGCCGTTGATGGAGGTCTCCAGCAGGGGGCTGGAGATGGCCATCTTGGCGGCCTCCTCGGCCTTGTTCTTGCCGGCGGCCCGGCCCACGCCCATATGAGCCATACCCGCGTTCTGCATGACCGCGGTCACGTCGGCAAAGTCCAGGTTGATGAAGCCGGTGTTGCTGATGAGGTCGGAGATGGACTGCACCGCCTGGCGGAGCACGTCATCGGCGATCTCGAAGGCGTTAGCAAAGGTAATCTTCTGGTCGGTGGCGTACTTGAGGCGCTCGTTGGGGATGATAACCAGGCTGTCCACCCGGGTACGCAGCTCCTCAATGCCCTTTTCCGCCTGCATCATGCGGCGGCGGCCCTCAAACTTGAAGGGCTTGGTGACCACGCCCACGGTGAGGATGCCCATCTCCTTGGCGATGTCCGCCACAATGGGAGCCGCGCCGGTGCCGGTGCCGCCGCCCATACCGGCGGTGATGAACACCATGTCCGCGTCCTCCAGAGCCTTGGAGATCTGGCTGCGGCTCTCCTCGGCGGACTTGCGGCCCACCTCGGGGTCGCTGCCCGCGCCCTGGCCGCCGGTGAGCTTCTCGCCGATCTGAATCTTATAGGTAGCGCTGGACACAGTAAGCGCCTGCTTATCCGTGTTCACCGCGATAAAATCCACGCCCTTCATGCCGGACTTTACCATCCGGTTGACCACGTTGTTGCCGCCGCCGCCGACACCGATGACCTTGATGGTGACTACCGTATCGGGACCGCTGTCCAATCCAAAAGGCATAACTGCTCCTCCTATGTAAAAGAAGTGAAATCTCTCTTTTTTTGAAAATTATGGCAGCTCATTTTCTGAGGTCTGCGCATGATTTATGTCTTGTTCTATTCTAGCCTTCTTTTTGCGTGAGGTCAATAGTTCCCGCCGGATTTCCGCAAAGTTTTGGAACATGCGGGTGCCGAAGACCACCACTGCCGCAAGATATAGCGGCAGGCCCAGCTTGTCCCCCAGCCAGGCCAGGAACACGGCGATGATGGCATTGCCGAAAAATCCGGACAGGAAAATGGACAGGTTGAAGGTCTTTTTGATGCGGGCATTCATGCCTCCCAGGGCGGAATCCAGCGCGGCCAGCAGGCCGGTGGCCACGTAGAGGCTGTACTGGCTGGGCACATGCCAGGGCAGGAAGCAGCCGATGACAAGGCCCACAATCAGACCGGCAAGCTCAATCATCCTACCGCGCCCCCTTCCGTATCCTCGCTCTGGGCGGTGGAGGGCTGGGCGTACTGAAATTCAACCACACCGTTGTAGGCGGGCACAGTCAGCATCTCGCTGGGAGTCACCTTTACCTCAATCTTCCACTGGCCCAGCACATCCACCACGCCGTTGCGCATGGTGAGGGCGGAGTAGAGGGTGTTGGGGTCGCCGATGGCGTTGAACACAAAGGGCGCGGTGTAGCGCCGGCCGTTGACAATGACCACTGACCCGGCGCAGCGGATCTCGGTGGTGGCCAGAATCCGCTCGCCGTTGAGAGAAATGGCCTCCGCCCCTGCGTCCCGCAGCTCGTTGAGCACGGAGAGCAGGTCGTTGTCATGGATAAGGTAGTCGGCCTCGTCGCCAGTGACATTGGCGGCGGTGGAGTCCTGAAGGCTCACCATCACGCCGGGGCCCACAACCTCCACCATGCCCGCGGCCATCTCCAGCTTGTCCACCTCAGCCCGCAGGGCTTCGCTCTCGCTGCTGCCGGAGGCGGCCGCATCCCGGTAGGTCTGGAGCTCGGCCTGGACCTGCTCCAGCTGGGCTCTTGTGGTCTCCAGGCTGTTGACAGTCTCATTGTAGAGCTCCTGAAGGGTCTCCAGCCGCCCGGCATTGGTGGTGTCCGCAGCGGTATTCACCTTGACGCTGCGCAGCTGCACAGCCAGCAAAATGCCCAGCAGCACACAGACGCCGCCGATGGCCAGCTCCCCCCAGTTCTTCTTCCTGCGTTCGGTCTGTTCCATCTGTTCTCCTTCCTCCTGCCAGGCTTGTCAGCCCAGCATGGATGCGTAGGGGATAAAGTGAGGCTCGTCCAGGGTCAGGTCAATCACGCCCCGGTCTGTCTCATCCAACACCTCTATGGCGGCCTCCAGAATCTTGGCCGCCTGATTGAAGTCGGTATTCATGGGGATCTTGACCGTAAACCGGCCGCCGTAGCCCATCTTGATGAAGTTGATGGCAGTCAGGTCAAAGCTCTCGGCCTGGTCCGTCATGCCCCGGGCAGCCAGGGCGGCGAAGAGCTTCTCCAGGCTCTCCAGCTTGTTCTCCTCGCCCTCGGCCACCTCCAGCTGACTGCCCACCACGGGGCTGTCCGGCGTCAGGCCGGTGAGCGGCGGAAATTCCGCCGCACGGGTCTCATCCGCCCGCTCCAGAATCTTGCCCTTGGTGTCGATGATCCACCAGGCGTCGCTGCCCTGAATGGCCGCCGCCGGGACACACTCGCTGACGTTGATCACCAGCGTGTCGGGCAGACGGCGGTAGACCGAGATCTCGTCCACATAGGGCAGGCGGGAGAGCACCTGCCGCATCACCTTGAATTTGTTGATGGAGAAAAAGAGGTTGTCCCCCTGCTCCACCTCGGCGGCGCTGATGATCTGCTCCGCCGTGTAGGCCGACTGGCCGCTGACCTCGATATTCTCCACCCGGAAAAATACCGCGCAGCCCGCCACAATCGCCGCCACAATCACGGCGGCGGACAGCAGCTTATAGAGGAAGCCGAAGCGTCCCCTGTTCCGCCGTCCACGCTTTTTCCGTCTCGCCGCCATTTCCGTGCTCCTCTGCTGCCGCCGGGCAGCGCCCGGCGGCTCGTTTTTTCTATCCAGTATAGCGAAGATAATCGAAAAATTTGTAAGGAAATTCTTAAGTTTCCCTTATTCGTCCTCTTCCAGGCGGACAATATCCGCTCCCAGGCTCCGCAGAGCCCCGTCCAGGTCCTGATAGCCCCGGTCCACGTGGTGCAGGCCGGAGATGGTGCTCCGTCCCTCCGCCCCCAGGGCAGCCACCACCAGGGCAGCGCCGCCCCGCAGGTCGGCGGCACGTACCGCCGCGGCCTTCAGCCGCTCTACGCCGAACACCACGGCCACCCTGCCCTCCACCCGGATGCTGGCTCCCATGCGGGAGAGCTCATCCACGTGGCGGTAGCGGCTCTCAAAAATGTTCTCCACAAAGACCGAGGTCCCCGCGGCCGTGGTCAGGGCGGCCATCAGCGGCGCCTGGGCGTCGGTGGGAAAGCCGGGGTAGGGCGCGGTGCGCACCGGACTCACCCCCCTCAGGGGGCCTGACCGGGCGAGAGAAATCCTGTTGTCGTCGCTATGTATTCTGCACCCAGCCTGACTGAGCACAGCCGTCACCGTGGACAGGTGGCGGCAGTCGGCGCCGGTGACCTCAATCTCGCCTCCGGCTGCGGCAGCCGCCGCCAGATAGGTGGCGGCCACAATGCGGTCGCCCATGACGGTGTGTTCCGCCCCGTGGAGAGGCAGTCCGCCCCGGATGGTGATCATGGAGCTGCCCGCCCCCCGCACGTCCGCGCCCATGGAGCGCAGGAAGGCCTGGAGATCCGCAATCTCCGGCTCCCGGGCGGCATTGGTGATGGTAGTGACGCCCTGTGCGGCCACCGCCGCCAGCATGGTGTTCTCCGTGGCCCCCACGCTGGGGATGGAGAGCACAATGTCGGTCCCCGCCATGTGATTTCCGGTGCAGCGCAGGGCGCCGCCGGTCTCGTCCACCCTGCCCCCAAGGGCCCGGATGGAGGCCAGATGCAGGTCGATGGGCCTGGGGCCCAGCTCACAGCCTCCGGGCGCGGAGAGCACCGCCTCCCCCATCCGGCCCAGGATGGCCCCCAGGAAGATGACAGAAGAGCGCATCTCCCGCATCAGGTTGTCGGGCACGTCGCACCGGGACAGGCTGGAGGCGTCCACCCGCACCGTGTCCCCCTCCCGGGCTGTTTTGCAGCCCAAGTGCTCCAGAATGGCCAGGGAGGCGGTCACGTCCGACAATTCGGGGCAGTTGCGGATGACGCTCTCCCCTCTGCCCAGGATCGTGGCCGCCAGAATGGGCAGCACGCTGTTCTTGGCGCCGTGGGTACGCACTGTCCCCTCCAGCCGCCTGCCGCCCTCCACCAGAAATATACTCATATCCTCCGTCCTCCGCAAAGTTGGTCTTGTTTTCACTCAGGCCATACTATGCGGGGGTTCACAGGGGCGTTCCCGGCCCAAACGGGGCAAAGGACGGCGGAACATAGAAAAACAGGTCTGTTTTTCTTTATTTCCGGTCCATCAGCTCCACCAGAGTGCGGTAGATGTGCTCGCTGGCGTCGGGGATGGCCATCTCCCGCAGGGCCTTTGCCATGGCCTCCCGCTTTTCGGGATGGTTCAGAAGATCGGAGATGGTATTGAAGAGGGCGTCGGTCTTGCCGTCGCACTCCTGCTCGCTCACCAGCAGGGCCGCGCCCCGGTCGGAGAGCACCCTGGCGTTTTTGGTCTGGTGATCGGCCACCACGTTGGGGGACGGCACCAGCACCGCCGGCTTGGCAATGGCGGTCAGCTCCGAGATGGTGGACGCACCCGCCCGGCAGACCACCAGGTCGGCGGCCGCCATGATGAGGGGCATGTCGTAGATGTACTCCCGCAGCTCCACGCCGGTGTCCTTGGGATCGGCGGCCAGCTTCACGCTGTCGCCGTCCACCGTCAGGCCCTCCTGCTCCAGCCGGGCACGCATGCCCGCGTAGTCCCGGCCGGCGCCGTGGATGTGATGGAAGGGCGCGCCCATGCGCACCTCCCGGGAGAGAATGGCAGTCATGTGGTCGTTCATCACCGCCGCGCCCAGGGAACCGAAGAAGGACAGCAGCAGGGGCCGGTCATCGGCAATGCCCAGCTTCTCCCGGGCCTCCTTCTTGGTGTACTGGAAGAAGTCGCCCCGGACGGGGGTACCCGTCACCACCACCTTCTCCGGGTTGTCGTAGTGGCTGCGGCTCTCCTCAAAGCCCACCATCACCACGTCCACCACCTTGGACAGGGCCTTGGTGGTCAGGCCGGGGACTGCGTTGGACTCGTGGACCGCGGTGGGGATCTTCCGCTTGGCTGCGGCATTGACCACCGGGTAGGAGGCGTAGCCGCCGGTACCCACCACCAGGTCTGGCTTGAAGTCGTCCAGGATGGCGTCGGCCTGCTTCCGGGAGCGGTTCATGTTGAAGAGGGTCTTCAGGTTGTGGCCCACCGCAGCGGGGGTCAGGGAGCGCTGGAAGTTGGTGATGGTCACCGTGCGGATGTCATACCCCTCCTTGGGCACCAGGCGGGTCTCCATGCCCCCGTCCGCGCCCACGAAGAGGATGCGGCAGCCGGGATTCCGCTCCTGAAAGAGCCGGGCCAGCGCCACCGCCGGATTGATATGTCCCGCGGTTCCGCCGCAGGTAAAGAGAATGTTCATCAATGCCTCACTCCAAACGTCTCAGCCTGTAAAATTATGATTATCCCTGTCTCGGGGCCGGTATCTGTCTTGATACTGACAACACAATTCCCATTTCCACCAATTGTATCACCAGTGCCGTACCGCCGTAGCTGAAGAAGGGCAGGGAGATACCGGTGGGGGGAATCAGATTGGTGACCACGGCGATGTTCAGGAACACCTGCACTGCCACCAGGGTGGTGATGCCCACCACCAGCAGCGCGCCGAACCGGTCCCGGGCGTGGAGGGCAATCCAGTAGCCCCGGATGACCAGCAGGGCGAAGAGAATGATGATAATGGCCGCGCCGATGTAGCCCAGCTCCTCGCAGGTGATGGAGAACACGTAGTCGTTCTCCGGCTCGGGCAGATAGTTGAACTTCTGTCTGGAGTTGCCCAGGCCCACGCCCAGCAGTCCGCCGGAGCCGATGGCGTAGAGGGACTGGATGGTCTGGTAGCCGCCGTTGAGGGGGTCGCTCCAGGGGTCCTTCCAGATGGCCAGACGGGCGGCCATGTAGCTGGTCTTGGTCATGATGAACCACAGGCCTGCGCCCACCACGGTGCCGCCGGCCACGAACCAGCCCAGCTTGATGCCGCCGGCAAAGAGCACCGCCGCGCCGCCCACCAGGATGAGGATGGTGCCCGACATGTGGGGCTCCATGAGCATGAGCAGCGCCACCGCGCCCAGAATGAGCATGTAGGGTACCAGCTCCACAAAGCCGATCCGGTCCAGCAGGTCCAGCAGGCGGCCGGAGGGCTTGCGCAGGTCGTATTTCTTTCGCTTCTCCGTGCTCCGCTTGGACAATCGTGAGGAGAAATAGAGGATAACGCCCAGCTTCGCCACCTCAGAGGGCTGGAAGCTGCCCAGGCCGGGCACACGGATCCAGCGCTGGGCGCCGGTGGTCGCCTTGCCGAAGCCCAGGGGGGTAAACACCAGAATGAGGCACAGGAATGCCGCCATCAGGGCAAAGACCGCCAGCCAGCGGTAGTGCTGGTAGTTGATCTTACTGACCACATACAGGGCCACAATGCCGAGGACGCCGAACAGTGCCTGACGGACAAAGTAATAGGTAGGGTCGTGCTTGGCCACCACGCCGTCGTAATAGGCCGTGGCGTAGGAGGCGGAGAACACCATCACCAGCCCGATTCCCGTGAGCATCAGCGTCAGCATCAGGAAGGGCAGGTCCATGGGCCCCCGTGCCAGCTGCTCCTCCACGGTGAGATCCCGCTTCATTTTCCGCGCCGTGACGGTCACCTCCCAAAGGTTTCTTCCGCTCTGTCAGAGACTCAGAACGGATAGCGGTTGATAAGGCCGAAATAGGCCAACAGACAGGCTGCCAGCGTAATGAGGGTAAAGACGGCGAAGAGCTTCACTTCGGTCCAGCCGCCCAGCTCCAGGTGGTGGTGCAGGGGGGCCATGCGGAAGATCCGCTTGCCGTGGGTCAGCTTGAAGTAGGTCACCTGGATGATGTCGGACAGGGTCTCGGCGATGTAGATGATACCCACCAGAATCAGCAGCAGGGGGATATCCAGCGCGAAGGCCATGCCGCACACCACGCCGCCCAGGAACAGGGAGCCGGTGTCGCCCATGAACACCTTGGCGGGGTGAAAGTTGTAGATCAGGAAGGCGCACAGGCCGCCGAACAGGGCGGCGGAGAACACGCTCAGCTCGGCGGCCCCCCACAGGACGGACACCGCCAGGAAGAACAGGGACACGGGCATGGTCACGCCGGTGGCCAGGCCGTCAATACCGTCGGTCAGGTTGACGGCATTGACCGTGCCCACCATGACAAAGGCGGCAAAGACCATGTACAGCCACTCGGGCAGGTCGATTGTCAGGTTGACAAAGGGAATGTACAGGTCAAAGCTCAGGTAGCCGAAGCGGCGCAGCAGCAGAGTGTACACAATGGCGGCCGCCAGCTGGAGCAGGAACTTCATTCCGGCGGACAGGCCGTCGCCGTGGTGGTACTTCACCTTCATAAAGTCGTCGAAGAAGCCGATGGCGCCGAACACCAGGGCGAAGGCCAGCACCAGCAGCGCGCCGTAAGCGCCGGAGGCGATATCCTGCCAGCCCACGGTGAGCACCGCCACGGTGATGCCCACGATAAACATCAGGCCGCCCATGGTGGGGGTATTCTGCTTGGAGTTGTGCCACGCCGGGCCGTACTCCTTCACGCCCTGTCCGGCCTTCAGCCGGCGCAGCAGGGGGATGAGCACCTTACCCGCCAGAAAGGCAACCACAAAGGCCACCAGGAAGCTTACTACATATCTCATCTTTTGAACCTCCCAAACCTCCGCCCGCACACGCCGGGCTTCTCCGGTCCTTTTTCACAAAGTGGTATTTTACCATAACCGCGCCGGTCTTTTCCACTCAAAAAGTAACAAAGTTTCTCTCTGCTTTTCCCTTTTCATGGACAGTACGGGGGCTGACAGCCAAAATAGGCCGCCACCTCCTCCCGCTCATCCAGATGGCGGCGGCGGGTGCCAATCTCCTGATAGGTCTCGTGTCCCTTCCCCGCCAGCACCACCGTGTCGCCGGTTTTGGCTGCGTCCAGGGCCCGGCGGATGGCCTCACGACGGTGAGGCACCACCATGCAGGGGGTGTCGCTCCCCTCCATACCCGCCTGAATGTCGGCCAGAATGGCCTCCGGGTCCTCGGTGCGGGGGTTGTCGGAGGTGAGCACCACTAGGTCGGCCAGCTCCGCCGCAATGGCGCCCATCATGGGCCGCTTGGTCCGGTCCCGGTCGCCGCCGCAGCCGAACAGGCAGATGACCCGGCCCGGCGTGAAGTCCCGGACGGTGGTGAGGATATTCTCCAGGGCGTCCGGGGTGTGGGCGTAGTCAATGATAACCGTGTAATCCGTGGGGGTGGGAACCACCTCGATGCGGCCCTTGACCCCTTTCGCCTCCGCCAGAGAGGCACACACCTGGGGCAGGGGCAGCTTCAGGGCCAGGCCGCAGGCGATGACGCCCAGGGCGTTGTAGATGGTGAAGCCGCCGGGGATGGGCAGACGCACCCGGGCGATGGCCCCGGTGGTGAGAGCCTCGAACTCCACCCGGTCAGGGAACAGGCGGATGTTCTTGGCCGTCACGTCCGCCTCGTCCTTGTTCTCTGAGTAGGTCACCGCCGGACAGGTGACGGCGGAGGCGTAGTACCGCCCGGCCTCGTCGTCCAGGTTGAGGACTGCCGTACCGGTCTGGCGGAAGAGGAGCCCCTTGACCCGCCGGTACTCCTCCATGGTGCCGTGGAAATCCAGGTGGTCCCGGGTCAGGTTGGTGAAGATACCGGCCTTGAACCGGATACCGTCCACCCGGCGGAGGGCCAGGGCATGGGAGGACACCTCCATCACCACATGGGTACAACCGCTGTCCGCCATGTCCCGCAGCAGCTTCTGCACCTCCCAGGACTCAGGGGTGGTGCGGTGGGCGGGGATGACCTCCTCCCCAATCATGTTCTGGTTGGTGCCGATAAGCCCCACCTTTGCCCCCAGTACCCCCTCCAGCATGGCCTTCAGGAGATAGGTGGTGGTGGTCTTGCCGTTGGTGCCGGTGACGCCGATGACGGTCAGCTCATCGGCCGGATGGCCGAACCAGTTGGCGGACACCGCCGCCAGAGCCGCCCGGGTGTCAGGAGCAGTGTGCCAGGGCCCCGGCTCGTCGGGGGCCTTATGGCAGATGACCGCCGCCGCCCCCTTCTCCACCGCCTCACGGAGGAAGCGGTGGCCGTCGGTCTTGTAGCCGGTGAGGGCTACAAAGAGCTCCCCCGGCTGGATGGTACGGGTGTCGTAGCTGATTCCTGAAATTTCCACATCCTCGTTCACAGCGCCCCCAAGGAGGGTCACGCCGGACATAAGCGTCTTCAGTCTCATGCTGTCACCCCTCACTCTGCGTCGAAACAAGAATAGCCGTTCCGGCCCGGCCTGTGGACAGTGCGCGCAGGCCGGGCCGTTTTTTCAGGTTGGCCGGGCGGCTCAGACGCCTGCTCCGGCGGTGGTTGCGGTGTTGTCCATGAACTGGACCTCCACCACGGTACCCCGATCCACCATGGTGCCCGCGGCAATGGACTGCCCCGCGGCAATGGTGCTGGAGGTGTAGTAGTCGGACACGCCTGTGGCCTTCATGTACAGGCCCAGGTTGCTGAGGGTCTGGCGCACTGTCTCAGGGGACTTGCCCGACAGGTCGGGCACCTCCACCTGGTCGGTGGGCTTGGCCTCGCCCAGGTAGAGCACCATCTCGCTGCCGCCGGGGATGGACGCGCCCTGGATGGGGATCTGGTCGGTGACGGTCTCGCCGCTGCCCACAGTACGCACCTTCAGGCCGGCGGCCTCCGCCTTGGCCTGAGCGTCGGCCAGAGACAGGCCGGTGACGCTGGGCGCCAGCACGTCGGCGCCGGAGAGCTCCTCGGCGGTGTACTGCTTCTCCACGCCCATGTAGTCCAGGATGTTGGCCAGCAGCTCACCGGCCCGGGTAGCGCCCATGACGCCGCCGCTGATGTAGTAGCCGCCGGAGGTGTAGTTGCTGCCGGGGGACACGGGCTTGGGATTGTCGAAGGCGATGAGGACCACCACCTGGGGGTCATCCGCCGGGGCAAAGCCCAGGAAGGAGACGATGGTGTGGTCGTCTTCCAGGGTCTCGGAGGAACCGGTCTTACCGCCGATGCGGTAGCCCGCCTGGTAGGCGTTCTTGCCGGTACCGCCGTTGACTACGCCCTCCAGAATGGTGCGGCACTTCTCGCTGGTGGCCTCGCTGACCACCTGGCGGCGCTCAGTGGGCTCGGTGCTCTGGATCACGTTGCCGTCGGCGTCGGTGATGGACTCCAGCACATAGGGCTGCATCAGGTGACCGCCGTTGATAACGGCGGAGGCGGCGGTGATAAGCTGGATGGGGGTCACGTTGAAGCGCTGGCCGAAGGACGCGGTGGCCAGAGATGCTTCGCCGTAGGGACCGGTAAACCAATCCCGGGACCACACCGTACTGTTGGCCTCACCCTGCATGTCGATGCCGGTGGTTTCCAGAAAGCCGAAGTCCTCCAGATAATCGTAAAACCGCTCTGCGCCCAGCCGCTGGCCGATGGCGATGAAGGCCGGGTTGCAGGAGTTGGCCACTGCCTTGGCCAGAGTCTGGGTACCGTGTCCGTCACGGTCGGAGCAGCGGATGGTGCTGCCGGCGATGTTAACCGATCCGGTACAGCTGAAGGTGTCGCTCTCGCTGACCACGCCCTCCTCCAGGGCGGCGGCCAGCACCATGGATTTAAAGGTGGAACCGGGCTCGTAGGTGTCGTTGATGGCCTTGTTACGCCACTGGAGCAGCTGGGCGTTGCCCAGAGCTTCCTTATACTCGTCACTGTCCTCACCGTAGGTGGCCTTCAGGGCCTCCAGCTCAGCCAGGGTGTCCGGGTCGGTGACCGCACTGGGGTTATTCAGATCATAGGTGGGGGAGTTGGCCCAGGCCAGGATGGCCCCGGTGTTGGGGTCCATGGCGATGGCAAAGCCGCCGTTCTGCACGTCGTACATCTCGATGCCCTTCTCCAGGGCTCGCTCACAGTAGTACTGGATGGTAGCGTCAATGGTCAGATGCAGATCATTGCCGTCAGTGGCGTCGTAGTAGTTCTCATAGCGGGAGAGCATTTCGGTGCCGTTGCCGTTCTTGGCCGTCACCACACGGCCGGTCTCGCCGGAGAGCACGCTGTCATAGTAGGCCTCCATGCCGTAGGCGCCCTCGTTCTCCGAGTTGACAAAGCCGATGACCTGGGCGGCCAGACTGGAGTGGGGGTAGTACCGCTTGGAGGTGGGGGTGGAGTAGAGGGCGTTGGACAGGCCATACTCCAGCTTGAAAGCCATGACCTGCTCGTTCACGTCCTGCTCTACCTTGGCAGCCAGACGCACGTAGGAGGTATCCTTCTGGAGACGGAGGAGAATGGTGTCCTTATCCAGGCCCAGAATCTCCGCCAGTCCGGAAGCCACTGCCTCATCGGTGGGCTCCGGGCCGGGAGCCGTCTTGCTCTCGCCCTTCTGGTAGGCCTCTACCTTCTTTTTGTAGTTCTCCTGGACGGTGTCCAGGTCCCGTGGGGAGACAATGATGTCGTAGGCCGTGGAGCTCAGCGCCAGAGGGGTGCCCTTGCTGTCGTAGATGGTGCCCCGGTTGGCCGTTACCGCCACGTCTCTGGTCTGCTGGCCGATGGCCAGTTCCTGATAGTACTCATGGTTGGTGATTTGGAGGTCGTACAGCCGGACCAGCAGTGGGATGAAAATCACCACGCCGAAGAGGCCCATCAGAAAGATAGTGCGCCCCAGAATGGTCCGGTTTCCCCTGCGGTCCGGTTGTTGGTTCTGTCTCTTTTCGCCGTTCATCATACGATCACCTCTGTGCCTGTAAAACGCGCTGTCTGTCTCTATCTATGAGACAGGAGAAGCCGTTAAAAGGCTGAGCGTCCTTTCTCCGTGTTCTCCCTGCCCACCTGTTTTCACTTCCATCGTTCTTTCCCGCTGAAATATCGAGGGCGTAAGAAAAATTCCTTTTTTCTTACGCCCGGGCCGCTCTGCGGCCCGGTTCCGTCTTCCCCTCCGGGTCAGCCGGTCGCCTGCGGGCGGGTGATTCCACGCGAAAGCGGGGGCTCCGCCCCCCTTTCACACTATTCCCCCGCTCTGTTTTCTCAGTCTCCGCCTCTGTCCCTCACTGAAATACCGAGGGCGTAAGAAAAATTTATTTTTTCTTACGCCCTCTCTCTGTGTGTGGGCTGCGGGTGCAACCCTTTTTCTCTTTTCGGGTCTTACAAAACTATATGGGGTGGGTTACTTAAAATATTCCACCACATTGCCCAGGATCTCCTGGATGCCGCGGACGGCGCCGTTGATGCCCTGCACCGGAGTCTCCTCCTCGCTGAACAGCACCACGCTGTCGGGCTCGGACAGGTCCAGATAGAGAATCTGACCCGCCTGAGGCTTGACCATGGAGCCGTCGGCCGTCACGGCAGTCTCGATGCTGGCCAGATCAAAAGCCAGCTCATACTGAGTGCGGAGGTAATTCTCCTGCTCCTCCAGCTCGGACAGGTCGCTCTTCAGGCCGGCGATGTCGTCGGACAGGGCGGTGAGCTGGATGGAGCTGAGCAGCACCAGCACGGCAAACACGCCCACAGCCAGAAAGCCCACAACCGCAAAGGGAGAGACGGCGCCCGCCTCCCGCACCCGGGCCTTGGGCCGCACCGCCGCACGCTCTCTGGGCCGGACCAGGGGGCGGGTACGGGTCTGTTCTCCGCCCCGGAGCGGACGGGCAGCAGTCTCAGCATAATCCAGATCGTAGGCCACGCTGTCATAGTTGGCGCGAGGCGTGTTATAGCGTCTTTTTCGGGCTGCGGCAGTTGCCATGGGGCGTCCACTCCAATCTTTTACAGATACACGTCCGGAAGGCTGTCCCTTCCTCGGTTTTTACAGCTTCTCCGCAATCCGTAGCTTGGCGCTGCGGGCGCGGGCGTTCTCGTTCAATTCTTCCTCGCCGGACACGATGGGCTTTTTGTTCACCAGCCGGATAACCGGCTTCTTCCCGCACACACACACGGGGAAGTCGGGCGGGCAGGTGCAGCCCTTGGCAAAGGCGGCGAAGGCATTTTTCACAATCCGGTCCTCCAGCGAGTGGAAGGAGATGATGGCCAGCCGTCCGCCGGGCGCCAGGGCGGGCACTGCCGCCTGGATCAGCTTGTCCGCGGCGGAGAGCTCGTCGTTCACCGCGATGCGGATGGCCTGGAAGGAACGCTTGGCCGGGTGCTGCTTCTCACGCAGGGCGTGGGCAGGCATGGCCGAGCGGATGATATCCGCTAATTCAAGGGTGGTCTCAATGGGGGCCTTCTCCCGGGCGCGGACAATGGCCGCAGCGATGGCGGGGGCGTACCGCTCCTCACCGAACTGGAACAGGATCCGCCGGATCTCCTCCTGGGGCCACTCGTTCACCACCGTTCTGGCAGTCAGGGCCTCGGACTGGTCCATTCTCATGTCCAGGGGGGCGTCAGCCATGTAGGAGAAACCCCGGCTGGCGTCGTCCAGCTGAGGGGAGGACACGCCCAAGTCGGCCAGTACGCCGCTCAGCTTGTCCAGCTTCAGCTTGTCCAGAATGTCCGCAAGATCGCCGAAGTTGCCGTGGACTAGGGTTACCCGGTCCATCAGGCCCTCCAGCCGGACCGGCGCCGCGTCCAGCGCGGCCTGGTCCCGGTCAATGCAGATGAGCTGTCCCGTGGTCAGCCGCCGGGCAATCTCCCGGGAGTGTCCGGCACGGCCCAAGGTGGCGTCCACGTAGGTACCCGTGGGGTCAATATTCAATCCGTCGATGCACTCCTGGAGCAGCACCGGCTTGTGGGAAAATTCCATCTCACTCATATTACAGCCCCAGCCCCTTGAGGATGGCGTTCATCTTCTCGGGGGTGATCTCCTCCTGCTTCTCCTGCCAGCGCTCAGCGCTCCAGATTTCCGCCCGGTTGTGGACGCCGGTGATGACCGCGTCCTTCTCCAGGGCGGCGAACTTCCGCAGCATGGCCGGGATGACAATCCGGCCCTGGCTGTCCGGCTCGCACTTGGCGGCGTTGGCAAACAGGGGGCGCATAGCTACCGACTCACTCATGGGCAGGGCGGCAAATTTGGCAGTAAAGGTGTCCCAGGTCTCCTGTGGGTAGACGGCCAGGCAGCCGTCCAGGCCCATGGTGACATAGAGGGTGTCTCCCAGCTCACGGCGAAGCTGGGCGGGGATGAACAGACGGCCCTTGGCGTCGAGACTATGCTCATAGGTGCCAGTGGCGCTCATCATCTCCCCTTCACCTCTCCTCCACTTTCCCCCTTTTGGGTTGCGGCAGGCTCCATTTTGCCCCACCAGTGTTTTTAGTATAATTGTTATGTAACCAAATTGCAACCCTTTTTTAACTCTTTTTTCCCTGCCAACCCCGGTATTTTCGTGTGAAAACAAGTGATTTCCGCACAAGAAACGTATGTTCGATTACTTTTGTAAAGCGGAAGTCCTGACCAATTATCCTGTTTTATGTCTCCTTTCCGCCAAAGGGTGCACAGGTCGTTACTTTTTTGCATTTGCGCGCACTTTTTCGTTTTCACGTTACCGTCTCCTTCGACAATTTCTGACCGCCGGTAAATTTTCCGCTTCCCGTTTTTCCGCCCTCTCCCTGTTCAACTTCCAAATCATGTGATATAATGCTCTGCGTTGTCTTTCGGCAATCATTTGACCCACATCTTATCAATGAGGTGAATCATATGCTGCGCTTTGCTCACTTTAACTTCAATGTTCTGGACCTGGACAAGTCCCTGGCCTTTTACCGGGAGGCCCTGGAGCTCTCCCCGGTGCGCACCAAGGAGGCGGGAGACGGCTCCTTCAAGCTGGTGTACCTGGGCGACGGGGAGACCGGCTTTGAGCTGGAGCTGACCTGGCTGAAGGACCGCACCGAGCCCTACGATCTGGGCGAGTGCGAGTTCCACCTGGCCTTTGTCACCGACCGGTACGACGAGCTCTACCGCCGCCACAAGGAGATGGGCTGCGTCTGCTTCGAGAACCCGGCCATGGGCATCTACTTCATCGAGGACCCGGACGGCTACTGGATCGAGATCGTCCCTGCCAGGGGGTAATCCTCCATGGCCAAGACCTCTGACGGCCGTCTGGCCTACGCTGACCTGCTGCGTGTGCTCTCCATCGCGGCGGTGGTGGTCATCCATGTGGTGAGCCTGTGGATCTACAATGTGCCCGTGGGGAGCGGCGCGTGGGATATATATAATGTATACGACAGCCTGGTGCGCTGGTGCGTGCCCGTGTTCGTCATGCTCTCGGGCATGTTCCTGCTGGACCCCAAGAAGAGCCTGACCCTGCCCAAGCTGTTCTTTCACCATATCCTGCGTATCTTTGTGGCCCTGGTGGTGTGGGGTGCGGTGTACGCCATTGTGGACTTCGGCCGGGTGGACGGCGCCTTCACCTGGGCGGGCATCCGCTCCGCCCTGTACACCGCCCTGCTGGGCAACACCCACTATCACCTGTGGTTCCTCTATATCATCCTGGGGCTCTACCTGGTGACTCCCATTCTCCGCGCCTTTGTCCAGGGCGCCTCCCAGAGGGATTTTCACTACTTCTTCCTGCTGTGCTTCGTGGTGACCTATCTGCTGCCTCTCCTGCTCCAGCTCCGGCCCAGCCAGACCGTCTCCACCTACCTCTCCCGGCTCAACCTGCACATGGTCATGGGCTATGTGGGGTACTACGTGGCGGGCTATTACCTGAAAACCTTCACGCTGGGCCGGGTGGCGGAAATCATCATCTACCTGCTGGGCATCGGCGGAGCGGCGGCCACCATCTGGGGCACCCGAGTGCTCTCCCTTCGCAGCGGCACCCTGTCGGGCGTGCTGTACGAGTACATGACCCCCAACGTGGCGGCCATGGCGGTGGCGGTGTTCGTGCTGTTCCGGTACCTGCTGGGGGTGAGCGACGAGCGCTCCCGGCGGCAGAGCCTGTCGGGACTGGCCAAAATCACCTTCGGCGTCTACCTGGTCCACGACCTGTTTCTCATCGTCTACCGCCACTTCGGCATCACCCAGCTGCCCCTGCCGCCGGTGCTGGCGGTGCCCGCTGTCACCGCCCTGGTGCTCATCCCCTCGGCGGCGGTGGCCTGGCTCATCAGCAAGATCCCCTTCGCGGGCCGTTACCTCACCTGACGGCCCCAATCTTCACTAAGGAGTTCGACCCATGCTTTTTTCCAGCTCTGTGTTCCTGTTTCTGTTCCTGCCGGTGGTGCTTCTGGTGTACTACCTCCCCCTTCGGAAGTGGCGGCAGGGACAGAACATCTTTCTGACCCTAGCGTCCCTGTTCTTCTACGCCTGGGGTGAGCCCTGGTTTGTCCTGGTGATGATGGGCTCCATCGTGGCCAACTACCTGTTCGGCCTGTGGGTGGCCGCCTGGAAGAACCGCGGCCGCAGCCTGCGGCTCCCCGTCACCATGGCGGTCATCTGCAACCTGTCTATTCTCTTTATCTTCAAGTACCTGACCTTTGTGCTCACCAACCTGAATCTGCTGGGCTTCCAGCTGACGGTGCCCATCATCAACCTGCCCATCGGCATCTCCTTCTTCACCTTCCAGGCCATGAGCTATGTGCTGGATGTGGCCAGGGGCCGCGGCGAGGCTCAGAAGAGCCTGCTCAATGTGGGGCTCTACGTCTCCTTTTTCCCCCAGCTCATCGCCGGCCCCATCGTGAAGTACGAGACAGTGGCGGAGGAGATCCTCCACCGCCGGGAGAACTGGGACGACTTCACCGCCGGTGTCCAGCGCTTCCTGATGGGCCTGGGCAAGAAGGTCATCCTCTCCAACCAGCTGGCCGTTGTGGCCGACGCCGCCTTCAACCACGGCCAGCCCCAGTCGGTGGCCTTCGCCTGGATCGGCGCCGTGTGCTACATCCTCCAGCTCTACTACGACTTTGGCGGCTACTCCGACATGGCCATCGGCCTGGGCCGGATGTTCGGCTTCCACTTCCTGGAGAACTTTGACTACCCCTACATCTCCACCTCGGTCACCGAGTTCTGGCGCAGGTGGCATATCTCCCTCACCTCCTGGTTCCGTGACTACGTCTACTTCCCCCTGGGCGGCAGCCGGGTGGACAAGAAGTGGAAGGTGGTGCGCAACATCTTTGTGGTGTGGCTCCTCACCGGCATCTGGCACGGCGCCAACTGGACCTATGTGGTCTGGGGCCTGCTGAACTACGCCCTGCTCATGCTGGAGAAGTACGGCAAGATGGGCAAGGGCTGGCCCAAGGCCATCGGCTGGTTCTACACTCAGGTAGCCTTTGTGCTCACCTGCGTGGTGTTCCGGTCCGACTCCCTGTCCGCCGCCGGTTCCTACTTCCTCTCCCTGTTCCATATCGGCTCCATGCCGGTGTGGAGCAGCCAGGCCGCCCTCTACCTGCGGGAGTACTGGATCATCCTGCTGGCCGCCGCGTTCTGCGCCGCCCCCACCGCCACCTGGATTCGGAAAAAGCTGACGGTGGCAGCCAATGGAAAGCTGCTGCCGGTGTGGGACTGCGTGTCCACCCTGGCCCTGCTGGCGGTCTTTGTGGTGGCAGTGTGCTTCACCATCAAGGGCACCTACAACCCCTTCATCTACTTTAATTTCTGAGGAGGACGCACCATGAGCAAACTGAAACGCAATCTTACCGCCGTCCTCTTCCTGTTGGGCATCGGAGCCGGTCTGGTGGTGGCCATGGCCGCCTTTTTCAGCGGCAGCGGCAACCTGCGGGCCGAGTTCGGCAAGCTGCGCCGTGACTTCTCCTACCTGCCCACCTTCCTCTCCAGCGCGGAGAATGCACTGAATCAGGACCTGGACAAGGACCACCACTTCATCCAGCTCTACGGCGGCATCCAGCGGCTCATGGGCCGCCGGGTGGTGGAGGACGTGGAGGCGGACTACACCGTCATCAAGCTGGACAATGGGGACCTGGCCTTTGAGAACCTGTACGGCGGCCCCACAGACACCCGGCCCCACGCCCAGGCGGTGGCCGACTTCCAGGAGCAGCTGGCCGAGAAGGACATCCCCCTGCTCTATGTCCAGGCCCCCCAGAAGGTGAGCCAGAGCGGCGAGGAGCTGCCTGAGGGCGTCACCGACTACGGCCACGAAAACGCCGACCTGCTCCTTTCCACCCTGAACGACCTGGGCGTGGACACCCTGGACCTGCGGCCCGTGCTGGAGGAGGCATCTCAGGCCCCCGGCGCTCTCCCCTTCTACTTCCGCACAGACCACCACTGGACCCCCGAGGGCGGCTTTGTGGGCTATCAGGCGGTGACCCAGCGGCTGTCGGAGATTCTGGGCTATGAGGTCAACCCCCTCTACACCGACCCGGACAGCTACACCAAAATCACCTATGAGGACTCCTTCCTGGGCAGCCAGGGCAAGCGGGTGGGCACGCTGTACACCGGCGTGGACAGCATCAACCTGTGGAAGCCCAACTTTGAGACCAGCTTCACCTACTCGGTGCCCCTCAACGCCATCGAGCGCACCGGTCCCTTTGAGGAGTCACTCCTGTTCCCGGAGCGGGTGGAGGAGATTGACTACTTCAACGGCAATCCCTACACCCTCTACGCCGGCGGCGACTACAACCTGGCCCGTATGACCAACCACCTGAATCCTGACGGACCCCGGGTGCTGCTGGTGCGTGACTCCTACTCCTGCATTCTGGCCCCCTTCCTGGCCCTGGACTGCTCGGAGGTCATCACCATTGACCTGCGCTACTTCAAGGACAATCTGATGGACTATATGGACTGGCTGGACCCGGACATGGTGGTGGTGATGTACTGCGCCAGTTCCACCCGCCTGCCCGAGCTGTTCCAGTTCTTCGGCGCCGACACAAAGCCGGAATTCCGCTACTAAAACGTAAGAGGTGAACGGATTGAACGCCGCACAGCCCTCCCTCCGCAGGCTGGACCTGCACTATATTGTCATGCAGATGGGCTATTGGGCCATGTTTGCCGCCATCTGCGCCTACCTGGCCGCCCTGCTGGGGGCGAGGGGCTTCTCCAACAGCCAGATCGGCCTGCTCATCGCCATCCGCTGTCTGGCGGGCATCATCTTCCAGCCCCTGCTGGGCGGCTTTGCCGACCGGCACCCGGAGATCCCCCTGAAGGTCATCGTCTCCCTGTCCCTGGCCCTGTCTCTGGCCGCCTCTCTGGCCTTTCTCCTCTGGCCCATGGGCATGGGAGGCACCGCCGTTATCCTCATCATCCTGGGCGGCTTTGAGATCTCCGCCTATCCCCTGATGGACGCCATGGCCATCCAGTTCATCAACGCGGGCATGCCCATCCGGTACAGCCTGGGCCGGGGCATCGGCTCCATGGCCTATGCCATTACCTGCGTTATCCTGGGCCTCCAGACCCAGGCCATGGGCGTGGAGAGCCCCCTCATCACCCACGCGGTGCTGGTGGCGGCGGTCATCGCCCTGACCATCTCCTACCCCACCTTCCGCTCCGCCCCTGCGGCAGCGGACGCGCCCCCTGCTGAGAAGCCCCATTCGGTGTGGTACCTGCTGAAGAACAATCCCCCCTTCACCCTCATGCTGGTGGCCATTCTGCTGGGCCTCACCGCCTGCCTGCCCATGTCCAACTTCCTGGTCAACGTGGTGGAGAGCCGGGGCGGCAACAGCGCCAACCTGGGTGTGGCACTCTTCCTCATGGGCGGCTTCGAGTTGCCCACCGCCTTCTTCTTCCAGCGCATGCTCCGCCGCCTGGGCAGCGGGAAGCTCATTCTCATCAGCATGGTCTTTACCGTGCTGAAGGCCGTGGCGCTGCTGCTGTCCTTCAATCTGGCCACCGTGTTACTGGCCCAGCCCCTCCAGATGCTGGGGTACGGTCTGTTTACCCCGGCGTCGGTGTACTTTGTCAATGAGTCAGTGCCCGAGGCCGACCGGGTGCGGGGTCAGACGGTGATGATGGTTGCCTCCAACGGCATGGGCGGTATGCTGGGCAGCTATATCAGCGGCCTGGCCCTGGACGCAGGCGCGTCCCTGCCCATGGGCGGAGCCAACCTGATGCTGCTGTGCTGTATTGTGCTGGGCTGTGTGGCCACCGCGCTGGCTGCTGCCGCACTGGCTTGGAGCCGCATGATAAATAAATAACAAAAACAGGGCTTTGACAGCCCTGTTTTTGTTTTACTCCCGATTTTTCTGCAAATATTTTCGTTTTACTCTTTTCAACTGCTTTGCTACCATGCTATAATGTTTCCACATATGGAACAGACCGGAAAATACTTCGGAGTTGGAGCGATTTTGACATGAGCCAAACCAGTCCCACGTCCCGTTTTCTGCCCCGAGTGGGCATGCGCAACATCAAGACAGCCACGGCCGCAGCCCTGTGCGCCCTGGTGTACTTCTTCCTCAACCGCAGCCCCGCCTTCGCCTGCATCGGCGCCATCTTCGGTATGGGCAGCGACCTGGAAAATTCCCGGCTTCACGGCGGTAACCGTCTCTTCGGCACCCTTATCGGCGGCCTGCTTGGCATGGTCCTGTTCCGGGTATACCTGATCTTCTACCCCAACGGCGGCCACTCCCTGCTGCTGGTGCCTCTGGTATTTGTGGGTGTAGTGATTCTCATTCTCCTGTGTCAGGTCTTCTGGGTGGGCGGCGTACAGCCCGGCGGCGTGGTGCTGTGCATCCTGCTGTTCAACACCCCGCCGGACACTTACATCAGCTACGCCCTCAACCGCATCCTGGACACCGCCATCGGCGTGGTGGCGGCCATGGTGGTCAACAGCCTGTTCCCCGGCGGCTTCACCTTCCAGCATCTGAAGGAACACCATTTCCGCTCCATGGAGCGGCGGAAACAGCGGCTGAAGGAGCGGCTGGGCCGGAACGCCTCCGATGGAGACCGCATCGAAAACCAGACCAATTGACAAAAAAGCGCGTGGGAATCTGGGTTCCCACGCGCTTTTTCTTTACGCCAGCCCAAGCAGGGCCCGGGCCCGGCGGAGCAGCTTAAGGTACACATGATCCATCTGCCACTCGTTGGTCAGCTCGGTGAGGCGGTCGGCGGGCAGCCAGGCCACGCCGGTGTTCTCTCCCTCCCGGATGGTGAGGACGTCGCTCTCGTCGGCGGTCAGCAGATAGGACACATTGAGGTGCTGGTGGGCCGCCACGTATTTCCCCCGCTTCACGTGCCCCCACACGGGCAGGATGTCCAGAGAGGCGATATCGCTTGAAAGGGGGCGCACATGGGTGATTCCAGTCTCCTCACTGGCCTCCCGCAGGGCTACAGCCAGCAGGTCGCTGTCCCCGTCGGCGTGGCCGCCGGTCCAGGCCCACACCTTGTAGATATTGTGGTGGGCCATGAGCACCTTGGTGGCGTCGGCGTTGACCACAAAGCCGGAGCTTGTGATGTGAGCGTACTCATTCTGCCGGGTGAGCACGGTGTCGGGGTACCGGTCCACATACTCCAGAATAATCCGCTTGTCGGTCTCCTCCTGCTCGTCCTGAGGGCGGTAGGCCCGGATGTCGTCTGCGTACATCTCGTTACCCCTTTCTCCGGTAGGTGGCGTAGTGGAAGGTCAGACCCCCGTCCTCCAGCACCGGCTCCTCCTCCGTCAGCTCCCACTCGGGCAGGTCGTCCAGGTTGGGGAACCAGGCGTCCGCCTCAAAGGAAGCGTGGATTTTGGTGATATAGGCCGTGTCGCACCAGTCCAGCGCGGCCCGGTACACCTGGGCCCCGCCGATGACAAAGGTGTCCGCCGGGCAGACCGCTCTGGCCTCCTCCAGGCTATGGAGCACAACAGCGTTTTCCACCTTGTAGTCCGGATTGGTGGAGAGAATATAGTTCTGCCGTCCGGGCAGGGGCTTCCCGCCGGGGAAGGTCTCCAGGGTCTTTCGCCCCAGCAGCACCGGGTGCCCCAGGGTCAGGGCCTTGAACCGCTTCAAATCAGGGGAAATCCGGGCCAGCAGCTTGTTCTGGTAGCCGATGGCCCAGTTCTGATCCACCGCAGCAATCAGGTACATTCAGCCTTCCTCCTTGATAAAGTCCAGAAATTCCGCCCAGTGCTCCTCGTCAAACACCGGAATACCGGTGCTCTTGAGCCGGGCGGCGGTCACACCGTCGCCGGGGATTTTCCGCCCGGTGAAGGTACCGTCATAGATGACGCCGCTGCCGCAAGAGGGGCTGCGTGCCTTCAGCAGGGCGCACCGGCAGCCCATCAGACGGGCCAGCTCCTCCGCCTGGACCGCTCCCCGGGCATACTGCTCCGTCACGTCGACCCCATCCCGGGTGAGCACCCGCTCCCCCACCCGCTCGGAGGGCAGACGGGGTGTGGACAGGCCGCCCAGCTGCTCGGGGCACACGGGCACAAAGCTCAACTCCTCCCGGTTCAGCAGCTCCGTCAGCGGCGGAAATGCTTTGCCTTCCCCGCTGTACCGGCATGTCAGGCCCAGCAGGCAGGCCGACACCAGAATCCGCATCTGCCCTTCCTCCTTACACCGCCACCGGAATCTTCACGTCCAGGGGGTAGGACTGGTACCCCTCCAGCTTCAGGCTGTCCCTAGTAAAGGCGTAGAAGTCATCCACCGCCGGGTCCATCCACAGCGTGGGGGCGTCGTAGAGCTTGCGGGCAATGATCTCCTCCACAATGGGTACATGCCGGTCGTAGATGTGGGCGTCGGCAATGACGTGGACCAGCTCCCCCGCCTCCAGGCCGGACACCCTGGCCAGCATGTGGACCAGGGCGGCGTACTGCATCACGTTCCAGCCGTTGGCGGTGAGCATATCCTGGCTGCGCTGGTTGAGGATGGCGTTGAGGGTCTTGCCTGTCACGTTGAAGGTCATGGACCAGGCGCAGGGGTAGAGGGCCATCTCGTGGAGGTCGTGGTGGTTGTAGAGGCTGGTCATAATCCGTCGGGAGGCGGGGTTGTGCTTCAGGTCGTAGAGCACCCGGTCCACCTGGTCGAACTCCCCCTCAGGGTAGACGTGCTTTACCCCCAGCTGGTAGCCGTAGGCCTTGCCGATGGAGCCTGTTTCGTCAGCCCAGGCGTCCCAGATGTGGCTGTTCAGGTCGTGGATGTTGTTGGACTTCTTCTGCCAGATCCACAGCAGCTCGTCCACCGAGCTCTTGAAGGCCATCTTCCGGATGGTCTGGACAGGGAACTCCTTCTTCAGGTCGTACCGGTTCACCACGCCGAAGAGCTTGATGGTGTGGGCGGGGGCTCCGTCGTCCCACCGGGGGCGCACCGCCTGGTCCGTGTCCCAGGTCCCGTGGGCGAGGATGTCTTTGCAGTTCTGGATAAATCTCTCGTCGGCGTAGCTCATATGCGTTCCTCCTGTTGTATTCGTTCCGGTCTATTTTATTATATGGCGCGCCCTGGCGCAAGCCTTTTCGGCGCGCTTCCCTCTTGGCGCTCCGGGTATGTTATGGTAAAATGATAAAAACGCTCCGTTTCCGCGGAAGCTGGTCGAGGTGAGGGGAATGTACCAGGATATCCGTGCCCAAAAGGGCCGCTTTCTGCTCCGTGCCCTGCTGTGGTTGATTTTTGTGGCCCAGTTTGCCCAGGCGCTGATTCCGTTCATCCGGGCCGGCGGGGGTCTGGAGCCCCTGACGCTCCTCTCTGCCCTGGCTACCCTGCTGCCCTCCGCCGTGGTGCTGTGGGCCCTGCACCGGGGCAACCGTGCCGCCCTGGTGGTGTTCTGCCTCATCGGCCTTGAACAGATCGCCGCCTTCAGCTACTGGATTCTCCCCCGCTACCAGGAGGCCATGGCTCCCGTGGACTCCCTTGGCTCCGCCAGTCTGGTGCTCACGGTCATCGACCTGGTCCTGCGGCTGATTGTGCTCTACCAGATGTTCTCCGGCTCCACCGTGCCCATCTGGCTGGAGTGCCGCCGGGACATGCGGCGCAGAAAGGACCTGATTCTGGAGCTGGTACTCTTCGGCGTGTCCATTCTGGCCATGGTGGTGCTTGTCTTCCTCACCCTGTAAATGCAGACGCCCGCCCACTTCCCAAACAGAGAAGTGAGCGGGCGTTTTTGTTTTGTGTTTACCAGACCAGGGTGGCGAAGTAATCGTCGGGGGTCTCGGCACGGCGGATGAGCTGGGTGGAACCGTCCTCCTTCAGCAGCACCTCGGCGGAGCGGAGACGGCCGTTGTAATTGTAGCCCATGGCGAAGCCGTGGGCGCCGGTGTCGTGGATGACCAGCAGGTCGCCCAGGTCAATCTCGGGCAGCATACGGTCCACGGCGAACTTGTCGTTGTTCTCGCACAGGGAGCCGGTGACATCGTACTTGTGGTCGCAGGGGGCGTCCTCCTTGCCCATGACGGTAATGTGATGGTAGGCACCGTACATGGCGGGGCGCATCAGGTTGGCAGCGCAGGCGTCCACGCCCACATACTCCTTGTAGGTGTGCTTGAAGTGGGTGGCCTTGGTCACCAGGCAGCCATAGGGCGCCAGCATGAAGCGGCCCAGCTCGGTGAAGATGGCCACATCGCCCATGCCGGCGGGGGTGAGAATGGCCTCATACTGCTTGCGCACGCCCTCGCCGATGACAGCGATGTCGTTGGCGGGCTGCTCGGGGCGGTAGGGCACGCCCACGCCGCCGGACAGGTTGATGAAGCGGATGTCGCAGCCGGTCTCCTTCTTCAGGTCCACGGCCAGCTGGAACAGGATGCCCGCCAGAGTGGGATAATACTCGTTGCTCAGGGTGTTGGAAGCCAGGAAGGCGTGAATGCCGAAGTGCTTGGCGCCCATGTCCTTCAGCTTCTTGAAGCCCTCAAAGAGCTGCTCCCGGGTGAAGCCGTACTTGGCCTCGCCGGGGTTGTCCATCACCTGGAAGCCCTCCTTGGACTCGCCGATGGAGAAGGTGCCGCCGGGATTGAAGCGGCAGGAGATGGTCTCGGGGATATAGCCGATGGTCTCCTTGAGGAAGTCGATGTGGGTGAAGTCGTCCAGGTTGATGGTGGCGCCCAGCTTGGCGGCCAGAGCGAACTCCTCGGCGGGGGTGTCATTGGAGGAGAACATGATCTCGCTGCCGGAGAAGCCGCAGCGGTCGGACATCATCAGCTCGGTGAGGGAGGAGCAGTCGGTGCCGCAGCCCTCCTCATGGAGGATCTTCAGAATGGTGGGGTTGGGCGTGGCCTTGACGGCGAAATACTCCTTGAAGCCCGGGTTCCAGGCAAAGGCCGCCTTCAGCTTCCGGGCGTTTTCCCGGATGCCCTTCTCGTCGTAGAGATGGAACGGGGTGGGATAGGTCTTGGTCATTTCCTGGAGCTGGTCCAGGGTCACGAAGGGCTTTTTCATGGAAGCTTCACTCCCCGATGCAATTTCACCTGAGGGACACACAGGCCGAACTCAGGCCTATTTATAAAAATTCATATCTTATACTACCGAAATCGAGCCAAAAAGTCAATCCGCTAAACCCACAAGCCTTTTCTTCCTTTTTTCTGTCTTTTTGCCCATTCGGGAGAAAACGACAGAAGTCTCTTTTCCCTCTTGCATCTTTCCGTCGGTTCTGCTATGATATCCCGGATACTGAAAGGAGGGAACCGTCATGATGCTGTTTTTCTGTGTGAATTGCTTTTGCGGCTCTTTCCTTTCCGTTTTTGCCTGACAATCACGTAAGTGATTGTTTTTTTTTGCCCTCACAGGCAGTGTGTGTCCGCAATGTAAAGAAGGGAGAATCCATATGAATCAACAAGAACCCATTCGCGACGCCCGAACCCTGGGCATTCCCAAGATGCTCATCCTGGGCCTCCAGCACATGTTCGCCATGTTCGGCGCCACCATTCTGGTGCCCATCATTGTCAGCAAGCAGTACGGCCTGCCCCTGAGCATCCAGACCACCCTGTTCTTCGCCGGAATCGGCACCCTCTTCTTCCACCTCTGCACCAAGCTGAAGGTCCCCGCCTTCCTGGGCTCCTCCTTCGCCTTCCTGGGCGGCTTTGAGATGGTTGGCAGCCTGAACACCGGCATCTACGCCACCATGTCCGCCTCCGACAAGCTGGCACGGGCCTGCGGCGGCATCGTCATCGCCGGCCTGCTGTACCTGATTCTGGCTCTCATCATCAAGCTGGCCGGCGTGAAGAAGGTCATGCGCTTCCTGCCTCCCGTGGTCACCGGCCCCATCATCGTGTGCATCGGCCTGTCCCTGGCCCCCAGTGCCATCTCCAACGCCTCCACCAACTGGCCCCTGGCCCTTATCGCCCTGGCCATCATTGTGGTGTGCAACATCTGGGGCAAGGGCATGGTGAAGATTATCCCCATCCTGCTGGGCGTTGTGGGCGCCTATCTGGTGGCCCTCATCATGCACATGAGCGGTATGACCAATCCGGACGGCAGCGCCATTCTGGACTTCACCGAGGTGGCCAGCGCCTCCATCCTGGGCCTGCCCCCCTTCCAGCTTGCCAGCTTTGACCTGACCGCCATCCTGGTCATGGCCCCCATCGCCATCGCCACCATGATGGAGCACATCGGCGACATGTCCGCCATCTCCGCCACTGTGGGCGCCCGGTTCATTGAGGACCCCGGCCTCCACCGCACCCTGGTGGGCGACGGCATCGCCACCGCTCTGGCCGGCATGTTCGGCGGTCCCGCCAACACCACCTACGGCGAGAACACCGGCGTACTGGAGCTGTCCAAGGTGTACGACCCCCGGGTCATCCGCATCGCCGCCTGCTTCGCCATCGTCCTCAGCTTCATCCCCAAGGTGGCTGACATCATCGGCTCCCTGCCCGCCTCCATCATCGGCGGCATCTCCTTCATCCTCTACGGCATGATTTCCGCCATCGGCGTGCGCAACATCGTGGAGAACCAGGTGGACTTCACCAAGTCCCGCAACCTGATTATCGCCGCTGTCATCCTGGTGTGCGGCCTGGGCTTCTCCTCCGGCATCACCTTCGTGATGGCTGGCACCTCCATCACCCTCACCGGCCTGGCCATCGCCGCCCTGGCCGGCATCATCCTCAACGCCATCCTCCCCGGCAATGACTATGTCTTCGGCGCCAACCCCGCCGGTGACCAGAACCGGGGCATCCACCAGTAAGCATCCATACATATAAAGAGCGCCCCGGCCGCAGATGCGGCCGGGGCGCTCTTTTTTCATTCTCTTATTCTCTTGCTCTCAGCTGCCAGAAGGCCACAGCACTGGCGGCGGCCACGTTCAGCGAGTCCACGCCGTGGGACATGGGGATGCGCACCGTGTAGTCGCAGTGGGCAATGGTGGTGTGGGACAGGCCGTCCCCCTCGGTGCCCAGCACAATGGCCAGCTTGTCCTCAGCCATGAGGGCCGGGTCGTCAATAGACACCGAGTTGTCGCTCAGGGCCATAGCCGCGGTCTTGAAGCCCAGGGCGTTGAGCCGGGAGAGGCCCTTCTCCGGCCAGTCGGCGGGACTGTCGCCGATGCGGGTCCAGGGAATCTGGAACACAGTGCCCATGCTCACCCGCACTGCCCGGCGGTACAGGGGGTCGCAGCAGGTGGGGGTGACCAGCACGGCGTCCATGTGCAGCGCCGCAGCGGAGCGGAAGATGGCCCCCACATTGGTGGAGTCCACGATGCCCTCCAGCACCGCCACCCGGCGGGCTCCGGCGCACAGCTCCTCCACCGTGGGCAGCACGGGGCGGCGCATGGCGCACAGAATGCCTCGGTTCACCTGATAGCCGGTCAGGGCGGCCAGCAGGTCGTTGTCCCCGGTGTACACCGGGATATCTCCGCAGCGCTCCATGATGTCCCTGCCCTGGCCCTCCAGGTGCTTGCGCTCCATCAGCAGGGACAGGGGCTGATATCCGGCCTCCAGCGCCCGGGCGATGACCTTGGGGCTCTCAGCGATGAAGATTCCCTTCTCCGGCTCCAGCCGGTTGCGCAGCTGGGCCTCTGTCAGCCGGGTAAAGACCTCCAGCTCGGGCAAATCCAGACTGGTGATTTCGATCAGCTTTGCCATTGCGCTTCCCTCCGCAGCTTGCACGTTTCTTTGTCAGCAGTATAAAAGGAAAAATCCCGACCGCTTTCGCAGTCGGGACTTCAAGCCATCCCGACACGACAAATGCCAGCCGGACCGGGGCCCCACACGGTGGGGCGGCGCTTTTGCGCCGTACAAGCGTTTTGGACGAAGGCCAAAACCTTGGCGCAGGGGGCGGCTTCGCCGACCCCGAGCATTCAAATTCCCCAGGTATCCAAAAAGAAACACCAGCCTGTCGGCTGGTGTTTCTTTTTGGAGGCGCCACCCAGACTCGAACTGGGGGTAAAGGTTTTGCAGACCTCTGCCTTACCACTTGGCTATGGCGCCGATTACAGATAACAGGAGCAAATTACTTGCTCCTGTTATCTTCTGTTTCTGGAGCGGGTGACGAGGCTCGAACTCGCTACCTCCACCTTGGCAAGGTGGCGCTCTACCAGATGAGCTACACCCGCGGGGTTATCTCTCTGAACCACTCTATGCAGTTCAGAGAGATTTGGTGCCTCCGGTCGGAATCGAACCAACGACACGGGGATTTTCAGTCCCCTGCTCTACCAACTGAGCTACAGAGGCAAATGGCGACGCGGAAGGGACTTGAACCCTCGACCTCCGGCGTGACAGGCCGGCGTTCTAACCAACTGAACTACCGCGCCATTTGACGTTGGGTCAAGACCCATGGTGGGAACAACAGGGCTCGAACCTGTGACATCATGCTTGTAAGGCATGCGCTCTCCCAGCTGAGCTATGCTCCCCTGTTGGCCGCTTGCGTTTTTGTTTATCTCTCGCTCGCGACGAAGGTTATTATACTAAAGCCCCCCTGAAATGTCAACCCCTAAATTTATCTTTTTTATTCTTCTGTTTTGCCCGCCCCACTTCTGTGCCGATTTTGTTGCGTTTTCTTTTTATAAATCCAATATTTTTCATCTTTTGATTTAAAATGTTTGAAAAATATTTTTCAGTTTCCGACATTTTCCCTTTTATAGTTTCATAAAATTACCTTATTCACCTTATATTCTCTCTTTCCGAAAAAAAGAGGCAAAAAACTTCACTTTTATCGTTTACGAACAAAATAATGAGGTTTATAATCTATAATAGATTGGCTCCTCTGCCGCTTGGCACGGAGCTTCCATTATCTTACGATGTTCTGAATTTATAATCCTATCATATCTGGAGGCAGACTGGTGAGTATTTACGATGTAATCTCCCTTCTGGGCGCTATTGCCACCTTTCTCTTTGGCATGACCACCATGACAAGCGGATTGGAGAAGCTGTCCAGCGGACGGCTGGAATCCATTCTGGAACGGCTGACCAACAACCTGTTCATGAGCGTCCTCATCGGCGCCCTTGTCACCGGCCTGGTTCACAGCTCGGCCGCCACCACCATCATGTGCGTGGGCTTTGTCAACTCCGGTATTATGAAGCTGGAGCAGACAGTGGGTATCATTATGGGCGCCAATATCGGCACCACCATTACAGCCCAGATTCTCCGCCTGGGAGACATCTCCTCGGACAATCTGCTTCTCTCCATGATGCGCCCGGAGTATTTCGGCCCCATTATGGCAGTGGTAGGCATTGTGCTCTATATGTTTATCAAGAGCGGCAAAAAGCGGATTGTAGGCCAGCTGCTGCTGGGTCTGGGCCTGCTGTTTATCAGCATGCACACCATGACCGCCTCTGTGGCGCCGCTCCAGGACGTCCCCGAGTTCCGCAACCTCTTCGTGGCCTTCTCCAATCCCCTGCTGGGCATCCTGGTAGGCGCCCTTGTCACCGCCCTGCTCCAGAGCTCCACCGCCTCGGTGGGTATCCTGCAGGCCCTCACCTCCACCGGCGTCATCACCTTCAACATCGCCTTCCCCATCATTATGGGCCAGAATATCGGCACCTGCATCACCACGCTCATCTCCTCCATCGGCGCCAGCCGCAACGCCAGACGGACGGCCATGCTCCACCTCTACTTTAATGTTATCGGCACTCTGGTCTTCCTGGCAGGTATCTACGGCGCTCAGCTGGCCCTCACTCCGGCGGGCGGCCTCCCCTTCTGGTCGGCCACCATGAACATGGGCGACATCGCCTCCTTCCACACCTTCTTCAATATCGGCTGTACCCTGCTCCTCCTCCCCTTCCATAAGCAGCTGGTCCGCCTGGTGGAGCGCACAGTTCCCGGCGACGAGAGCAACGGCTTTACCATGCTGGATGAGCGTTTCCTGGCCACACCCGCTGTGGCCCTGGATCGGGCCCATGACGCAGTGGTACATATGGGTACGCTGGCCCGGGACAACTACCGTATCTCGGTGTCTCTGCTGAGCCAGTATGACACCAAGAAGGCAGAGCTGCTGCGTGAGAACGAAAACACGCTGGACAAGCTGGAGGGTACGCTGGACAACTACCTGGTCCGCCTGTCCGACCACTCCCTGTCAGCCGCAGAGAGCACCCAGGTCTCCGAGCTGCTCCACACCCTCTCCGATTTTGAACGAATGGGCGATTACTCCGTCAATATCTCCGAGAGTGCCTCCGTCCTCCGGGAGCGCAGCATCTCTTTCTCTCCCACGGCCCAGCGCGAGCTCACCGCCCTCACCGATGCGGTGGGCGAGGCGCTTGACAAGACGCTGGAATGCTACACCAGCCGCTCCAGAGAGCTTGCCCTTGAGGTGGAGCCGCTGGAGGAGGTGGTGGATCTTCTGCGGGATGAGCTGAAGAGCCGTCACATCGAACGCTTCAAGACCGGCGCCTGCACCATTGAGCAGGGTACTCAGTTCCTGGAGCTGCTTATCAATCTGGAGCGTGTGTCCGACCACTGTTCCAACGTGGCGCTGCAAATTCTCCGCCGTACAGCCCCCAAAAACGACCTGGTTCTCACCGATACCCATGCCTATCTCCACCAGCTCCATCACGGCTCCAGCCGGAGCTTTGACGAGCTCTTTTCCGCCTACCGCGCCAAATACCTGGCTCCCATCGACGCGGACAAATAAGCACACTGAGAAGCCCCGGCAGCACGGTTGCTGCCGGGGCTTCTTTCTCCATCCACGCTTTTCTACTTGCAAAAATTAAAAGCCCGGCAGCACATTGCTGCCGGGCTTTTCTTACATGAGCTTCACAGTGTAGTAGACAGCCATGATCAGCACCCACGCCGTAGGCACCGCATAGTAGACCATCTCTCCCACGCTGGTACCGATAATCAGGGAAGCAATCAGGACCAGCGCCATCAGCGCACAGCTGACGTAGATGAGGATATAGTTGGCAGTCTTGGGCAGGAGCCGGACGCTCTTCTCCTTCACAGTCAGCACACCCTGGCCGCGCTGGGCTGCCGCCGCCAGAGCCGCCACAGCAGCCAGGAACACCACCAGCAGAGCCATAATCACATAGGTCCGCATACCAGTACCCAGCGCGAAGCGGATATAGATGCCCAGTACACCGGCCGCACAGGCCGCAGCCACAGCGAAGAACTCGGTCTGGTAGATATAGTATACAAAGGCAAGCACCGCAAACACTACGTTGGCAAAAATCAGGAAATCCACACCGGTGGCGTTAAACTGCCACACGATGGCACTGTATACGCCCAGCATAACCAGGAACGCGCCGATAGCCCACAGGAAGATTCCCTTTTTTCCCTTCTTCCACTGGCTGACCGCCAGGAAGAGCACTGCCGCACCAGCAATAATGCCCGCGAAGGTGATGATCTTCAGCGCAGAGGCAATGCCAACCGCCAGGCTGATACCAAAGCCATCCACCGTAAAATCAATATAATATTTCTGCGTCATCAGCAGCAGGAACTCCAGAACCACCGCTCCTACAATCCAGTAGAGAACTTTGGTAAGCGCGATGTCCTCCTGGCGCTGCTTCTCTGCCTTCAGCCGCTGCTTTTCCAGTCTTTCTCTGCTATCCATTTATCCATCTCCTATGGAAATTCTCCTGCGCCGCCGGCAGGTGCGAGGAACCAATCCTCTGTATTTTACCAGAAAGTTACCTGCTTTGCAACTAGAAAAACCATCCGCCTGCCTGTTTCAAAAAATTTCGTCTTTTTTCTGCCGCTTAAAACTTTTTTTGCGCTTTCTCCGTCTAAGCATTATCTTTTGCACTCCTTCAGAAACCTGAAAAAATTTTAAGGAATTGTAACCCCTTTGTTATCTACTTTTCGATTTTTTTGTCGTATGATAGTAGTCACTGGCAAGGCACTACACACAGAGAACTATCTTGCAGGAGGAACGCTTTCCATGAGAACAAAAATCAACCGCTTTCTCGCGTTGGGGCTGGCTCTGGCCCTGATGCTGCCCCTGGCTGCCTGTAAATCCACCGGCGACGGCGGACAGTCCCAGGCGCCCCAGCCCTCTCAGAGTGAGACCCAGCCTTCCGCTACCCCCACGCCCACACCCACTCCCGAGCCCGTGGACCCCTACGACGCGGTGCGCAACTACTGGAGCGAGGACCAGCTCACCCAGGCCTGGGGTCCCAACCAGCCGGTGGAGCACCTGTTCTTCCACCCCGTCATCGCCTATCCGGAGTACACCTTCTCCAGCGCCATCTCTGAGAAGCGTCAGAAAGGCCTGGACGACTGGATGGTAACGGTGGACGAGTTCAAGAAGATCATTCAGAACGTCTATGACAAGGGCTATATCCTGGTGAACATGGGGGATGTGTGGAGCGAGGTCACCGACGAAAACGGCGTGACCCGGATGCAGCGCAACACCCTCATGCTCCCCGAGGGCAAGAAGCCCCTCATCATCTCCTTTGACGACGTGAATTACTACCAGTACATGCTGGAGGAGGGCTTCACCTCCAAGCTGGTGCTGGGAGACGACGGCCAGATCTGGGCCGAGACCCGGGACCCCTTCACCGGTGAGGTCTCCCTTACCCAGGACCTGGACGCCACTCCCATTCTGGACAACTTCGTCCTGGAGCACCCCGACTTCTCCCTCAACGGCGCCAAAGCCATCTACTCCCTCACTGGCTATGAGGGTATCTTCGGCTACCGCACTCAGAACGACCGGTATATCGCCGCCGACGACCCCGCCCGCCCCGCCTTTGACGCCAAGCGCGCCGCTGAGATTGAAGCGGTCAAGCCCATCATCGAGCGTCTGAAGGAGACCGGCTGGACCTTCGGCTCTCACACCTGGGGCCACTGTAATCTGGACACCTGGTCCCTGGAGAAGATCCAGATTGACACTGAGCGCTGGGCTGAGGAGGTTGGCAGCCTGGTTGGCCCCACCAACATCCTCTTCTACCCCCACGGCGCCCGCCCCGACGGCAACGACTGGCACAAGACCGGCCCCAAGTTCCAGTACCTCCAGAGCCAGGGATTCCGCATCTTCGCCAGCGTGGGCACCAACTCCTTCTCCTATATCAAGGATGACATCTCCGCCGTCATCTGCGACCGGCTCCATCCCGACGGAACCACCCTCCGCTGGGCCCGCAGCCGCTACCTCCAGTTCTACGACGCTCAGGAGATCATCGACCTGTCCGTCCGCCCCGACCGTGGCTACGATTTCAGCAAGTAACACACAGCGGGACCTGCTTTGTGTAGGTCCCGCTTTTTTTAGAGCACGCAAAAAAGCCCGGAGCATTTTGCTCCGGGCTTTTGTTGTTGGATTTTACTCCTCGTCGCCGTGGTCGTGATCGTGGTCGCAGCCACAGCCGCAGCCGCAGTCATCATCCTCGCAGTCGCCCACGTCGATGACAAACTTGCCCTTGCAGTTGGGGCACTCCACGGTGCCGGCCTCCAGCACGGCCTCGTCGATGACCAGGGAGTCGCCGCAGTTGGGGCACTCGACCTCGAAGAAGTCGTCGTCGCCGCAGCAGTCGCACTCGTCCTCATCGTCGTCCTCATCCTCGTCGTCCTCGTCGTAGACAACCTTCTCCACGTCGGAGAGATCGTCGGAAATGGCGTCGATCTCCTCGCCCATGGCCTCCATGTTGTCCTCCATGTCCTCGATGGACAGGCCGACCTCTTCCAAGATGCCGATCATCACGCTGATGAGCTTGCCCTCCTTGGACTCCTCGGTGTCCAGCTTCATGCCCTCAGCCAGGCCCTTCAGGTACGCGACCTTCTCAGAAATCGTCATGTTAATCTCCTTTCACACTCATCCTCTTGGGACCGTTCGAAAGTGGATCGTTCTCATGGCTCACCCGTGCGGCACTGTGCCGCCAGGTATTGCTCAGGCCTTGCAGCGCTCCAGGTACTCGCCGGTGCGGGTGTCGATCTTGATGCGGTCGCCGGGGTTGATGAACAGGGGCACCTTGATCTCCGTGCCGGTCTCCAGGGTGGCGGGCTTGGTCACGTTGGTGGCGGTGTCGCCGCGGAAGCCGGGATCGGTCTCGGTGACCTCCAGCTCCACGAACGTGGGGGGCTCCACGGAGAAGATCTTGCCCTTGTAGGAGTTGATCTTGCAGGACATGTTCTCCTTCACGAAGCGGAAGTTGTCGCCCAGTACGTGGCCGTCGATGGGCACCAGATCATAGGTCTCGGGGTCCATGAAGTAGTAGAGATCGCCGTCGTTGTAGCTGTACTCCATGTCCTTGCGCTCCACGAAGGCCTCCTCGAACTTGGCGGTGGGGTTGAAGGAGGTCTCGGTCACGCCGCCGGTGATGACGTTCTTCATCTTGGTGCGGACAAAGGCCGCGCCCTTGCCGGGCTTCACGTGCTGGAACTCGACCACCTGCATAACCTGGCCGTCCATCTCAAAGGTCATGCCGTTACGAAAATCGCTTGCACTAATCATGGGTATCGTCCTCCAAAAATTGGTATCTTGTGGGGGTTCACATATTATCAAGTCATTTTACCGTATTCTGCCCGCTTTTGCAAGAGCTTTTCCCCTTCGCGGGCAGAATTTTAAGGAAACTGCTCAGAGTACGATGAGATCCTTGGGGGCTTTGGTGATATTGATGCAGCCGTCCTCGGTCATAATGGCCACGTCCTCGATGCGCACGCCGAAACGGCCGGGGAGGTAGATGCCGGGCTCTGCGGACACGGCAGCGCCCACAGGCATGAGGGACTCGTCCCGGGTGTTGGCGTTGGGGGACTCATGGATCTCAATGCCCACGCTGTGGCCGTAGCCGTGGCCGAAGTAGGCGCCGTAGCCGGCGTCCTCGATGACCTTGCGGGCTGCGGCATCGATGCTCTTGCCGGGGACCCCCGCCTTGGAGGCGGCCAGACCGGCCAGCTGGGCCTGGAGCACCACGTTGTACACCTTCCGCATCTCCTCAGTGGGCTCGCCCAGGGCCACGGTACGGGTCATGTCGGAGCAGTAGCCGTTGTAGATGCAGCCGAAGTCCATGGTGATGAACTCACCGTTCTCCACCTTCTTGTCGCTGGGCACGCCGTGGGGCAGGCTGCCGTTGGGGCCGGACACCACGATGGGGTCAAAGGACATCTTCTGGGCGCCGAAGCGGAGCATGTCGTACTCCAGCTTGGCGGCAATCTCCTTCTCCGTGACGCCGGGCTTGATGAACTTGAGAATCTCGTCAAAGGCCCGCTCGGCAATCCGCTGGGCCTGCACCATGGCGTCGATCTCCTCCTGGTCCTTGGCAGCCCGCAGGCCGTTGACCAGGCCCTGGGCGGGCACCAGCTCCACCTGGAGGGCGTTGTCCAGGTACCGGTACTGGGCCACGGTCATATAGCCGTCCTCAAAGCCCAGCTTGTGGATGCCCAGCTCGTCGATGGCCTGCTGGAGGAGGGCGGGATAGTTCCGCTCCCGGTTGGTCATGGTGATCACCGCGCCGGTGACGGTCTTCTCCGCCGCCTCAATGTAGCGGGAGTCGGTGAAATAGCGGCACTCGCCGGCGGTCACCACCACATAGCCCTCGCCGTGGAAGCCGATGCCGTAGTACTCGCCCGGGGCGCTGGAGAGCAGCATGGCGTCGATTCCATATTCGGGCAGCTTGGCCCCGATCTGTTTCAGATGGTTCATCACAATCTACTTCCTTCTCTATAAGTTGGCGGCTGAATCCTCATGGAGGAGCCGTCCGTATGGCGGCGTTACAGCGCCGCCTGATACAGCTTTTTCATGGTTATGGCGTTTCGCCCCAGCGGACCACGGTCCGCCGGGGACCCCATTCCATTTTCATCTGCCTGGGCGGAATAAATCCGCCCGGCATCAAGGTTTTTTCTCCGAAAAAACGCTTGTACGGCGCAAAAGCGCCGCCCCGCTGTGCGGGGCCCCTGTGAAAGTACACAGGGCAGTCAGCCCTGCGCCGCCTGATACAGCTTTTTCATGGTCACCGCGTCCTCGGCCTGTGTTCCGGCCGATTCGCAGATAAAGGTGGGATTCCAGCCCCGGCGTGCAATCTCGGCCATCAGGGGCGCCGGGTCGGGGCCGAACTCGTCCTGGTCAAAGGTCAGGTGCATCTTCTCTCCGCCATTGGGGGTGAACTGAATCTTGGAGAAGTGGCTGTGGAAGTGGGACGCCCGCTCCTCGCCCAGCACCTCAACCACCCGGTCCAGCATGCGGACACAGGCCTCATGGCCCTCCAGCTCCCCCAGGGTGCGGGCGTACAGGTGGCCGAAGTCGATGCAAGGCGTGAGCCGCTCATCCAGCGTGCACAGCTCCAGCACCTCGTCCAGGTCCCCCAGCTGGTTGATCTTGCCCATGGTCTCAGGGCAGAGGGTGATATGGCCAAAGCCCTCGCCGTCCACGGCGGAGACAATTTCCTTGAGGGAGTTCAGGGCGATGTCCTGGGCCTCCCGGCGGGTGCGCTTCATCAGCGCCCCGGAGTGGATGACCACCCGGGTGGCCCCCATCCAATCCGCCGCACGGCAGGCAGCAATGATATAGCCCGTGGTCTTTTTCAGACTCTCCGGGTCGGGGTTGGCCAGGTTGATGAAGTAGGGCGCGTGGAGGGACAGCGCTACGCTGTTTGCCGCGGCGGCGGCGCCCAGCTTCCGGGCCGTCTCCTCCCCCACGTTGACTCCCTTGCCGCACTGGTACTCATAGGCGTCCAACCCCAGAGTGCTGAGCCAGCGTGGGGCGTCCACCGAGGATTTATAAGGGAATGATTCCGCGTTTCCCGCGGGTCCGAATTTTGCGCTCATAATGCTCTCCTGTTGTTTCGTCTTCCCAGGGCACGGAAGGGCTCCTCCACCGCGTAGCGGAGGTAGCGCCCCGGGTTGCCCGCCAGCTCAATGGGCTCCACCATCAGGGCCTTCACCCCGGAACGCCGGGCCCCCAGGATATCGGTAAAAATCTGGTCTCCCACCATGGCGGTCTGATCCGGCTTCCGGCCCATGCGCTCCATGGCTCTGAAGTACCCCGCCGTGCCCGGCTTGCCCGAATGGCCCTGATAGGGGATGTCAAGGGCCTGGGCAAAATGGCTGGCCCGGGTGGGCTTGCGGCTGTTGGACAGGAGGTAGAGCTCCACCCCCGCCGCCTCCAGCGCTGTCTTCCAGTCCCGCAGTGCCTGATCCGGCTCCGGCTGGCCGTACTTGGCCAGGGTGTTATCCAGATCCGCCAGGAGAAGGGTGATACCCGCCTGCCTCAGGGCGGCGGGTTCGATGTCGTAAATGCTTTGATACACCCGGTCGGGTATCAGGGAAAAAGGCAAACCGTTCACCTCGTTTATTTGCTATGCAAAAGCATAATGCACCGCAGAACTCTGCCTGTTTTCGCGGCGCACGCTCGGCGCATAAAGTTCTGCTTCTGAGCCTTAGGATGTCCGCATAGACTGCATTATAACATTTCGGCAAAACATGGACAAGGGGGTACCATCCATTATGCGTTCCAAAACCCAACTGATTCTCACCGTTCCGCCCGCTGACAGCCGTGCCGCTTCCCGGCTGGGGCTGCCTCTGGCACACACAGCCTACCGGGTAGGCGGCGGCCCCCATCTCTTCCGCGCCAATATGCCGGTGGCGGTCCGGGGCGGGCTGATGGTCATTGACGATGCGGGCTTTGACGGCCTGGGCCAGGCCCTGCCCTTCTGCCACGAGGTCATGCGGGAGTGCTCCGCCCGGGGCTTTGACGGGGTCATCTGCTCCTTCCGTTCCCGGCCCCTCACGGTACTGGGGCAGATTGTCTCCCAGCTGGGGGAGCTGATGCACAAGCGGGGCTGGCCGCTGTACGTCCCCGAGGCCTACGCCCGGTTCTCTGACACGGCCCGGGTGCTCATCCCCACCGCTCTGTCGGGTGGCTCCCTCCGCCAGCGGCTGACCGAGGCGGCGGCGGAGTACGGCCCGGGCCGGGTAGCCCTGGACGTGGAGCTGGTGCGGCAGGACTTCTTTCTCCCCTCCCCCACCGGCCAGGGCGTGCCCATGACCAGGGAGGAACTGGAGAAAAAAATTGAGGAGCTGAGTCCGTCGGTGTTCTTCTCCAACGAGCTGTGCGCCCACTACTTCACCTACATGTCCCCCAAGACCGGCGCACACTTCGTCCTCTTTGACGACGCGGGGAGCATCCGCAAAAAGCTCCAGCTTGCCCGCAGCCTGGACATCGGCTACGCCGTCCTCTCCTACCCGGACACCTCCGATCTGCTGCTCCAGATTCTCGCCTGACCGCCCCCTGCGGCTTGCCTTCCGACACGCCCCATGGTATGATGAATTCAAGGGGATTTTCCCCATTCTATTCTCAAAAAAGGGGGCGCCGCTCCATGTCCACCCTGCTCATCCGCAACGCGCGCTATATCGTCTCCTGCGATGACTACGACACCCTCCACGAGAATGTCAACCTCTTCATCCGGGACGGCGTGGTAGAGTACATCGGACCCAAGCTGTGCCATGCCGAGGCCACCATAGACGCCTCCCGCATGGCGGTCTATCCCGGCCTTATCAACACCCACCACCACCTGTACCAGATTTTCTCCCGCAACCTGCCCGAGGTCCAGCGGATGGAGCTGTTTCCCTGGCTGGTCACCCTGTACGAGGTGTGGAAGAACCTGGACGAGGACGTGGTGTACCACTCCTCCCTCACCGGCATGGGGGAGCTGCTCAAAAACGGGTGCACCACCTGCTTTGACCACCACTATGTGTTCCCCGACAGGGCCGGGGATCTGATTGCTGCCCAGTTCCGGGCGGCGGACACCCTGGGCATGCGGTTCCACGCCTCCCGGGGCTCCATGGACCTGTCCAAGAAGGACGGCGGCCTGCCGCCCGACAGCGTGGTCCAGTCCATCGACGCCATTCTGGCCGACTCGGAGCGGCTGGTGAAGGTGTGGCACGACAACAGCCGCTATTCCATGCACCGGGTGGCTCTGGCCCCCTGCTCCCCCTTCTCCGTGACCGGCGACCTGCTCCGGGAGAGCGCCAGGCTGGCCCGCAGCCTGGGTGTGCGGCTCCACACCCACCTGGCCGAAACCAAGGACGAGGAGAAGTTTACCCTGGAGAAGTTCGGCATGCGCCCCCTGGCCTACATGGAGTCCCTGGGCTGGCTGGGCAACGATGTGTGGTACGCCCATGGCATCCACTTCAACGACGATGAGCTCCGTCTCCTGGCCGAGACGGGCACCGGCGTGGCCCACTGCCCCATCTCCAACATGAAACTCGCCTCCGGCGTCTGCCGCCTCCACGAGATGCTGGACATGGGTGTGCCGGCGGGTCTGGCGGTGGACGGCTCCGCCTCCAACGACGGTTCCAATCTGCTGGAGGAGATGCGGGTGGCCTACCTGCTCCAGCGGCTGACCTACAGCCAGAAGGCCCCCACCGGGTACGACATCCTCAAGCTGGCCACCCGGGGCTCCGCCGCCCTGCTGGGCCGGGACGACATCGGCTGTCTGGCCACCGGCATGGCCGCCGACCTGTTCCTGGTGAACCTGGACCGGATTGAGCTGGTGGCCGCCCAGTTGGACCCCAGATCCATGCTGGCCACAGTCGGCCTCAAGGGTCCGGTGGACTACACGGTTGTCAACGGCAGGGCCGTGGTACAGAACGGCCAGCTGGTCACTGTGGACGAGGCCGAGGAGGCCGCCGCCGCCAACGCCTGCGCCGGGCGCTACCTGGGCCGGGTACTGTAAGCACAGGAAAATACAGCGCGCCCGGGAACCCTAAGGTTCCCGGGCGCGCTTCATTTTATCTCAGCCTGCCTGGCTGGCTGCCTCCGGCTCCTCTGCTGTGTTGCCGCCGGTGTTCCAGGTCCGGTTGACCTGGTTCCAGTAGGTGTCGTTCCAGAAGGTGCCGGGGGTGAACTGGAAATACACTACCTTGCCGGGGGTAGATGTGTCGTCGTTGTCCCCCACGAACACAATGTCCGCAATTTCCGCCACGTCAATGACCTGCTCCAGCTCCAGGTACAGGTGGTCCGCCCGGAAGAAGGTGTCGCCGTTCTCGTCCAGGAAGCGGTCCATTCTGCCCGTCGCCTTCTCCGGGAATGCAGCCTGCACCTTGGTGCCGTCAGACAGCAGGATGTATACGCTCTGTCCGTCATAGGTCTGGCTGTCAGAGAGAATCAGGTCCATGGTAATGGAGATGGGGGACACGGTCAGGTTCTCCACCACGGCCATGGTGGTGCCCCCCAGCTTCACGGCGCTTCGGCCGCTGAAGGCGTAGTATTCAGTGGCGCTCTTAAAGGGGATGACCACGTCAATGTCCAGCCCCTCCGCAACGGTCACCGCCTGGCCGTCCACCCACATGCCCAGCTCGCTGATGCCCCGGAGCATGCAGTAGGCCGCGCTGTCGGAAAAACCCCGCTCCGTGGACAGGGTGAAGAGCAGCTCCACCCGGTTGTCCGTGGGGTCGTCGTCCGCCAGGTACTCAATGCCGTAGGCCCAGCCGGAAGGCGGGTTTGCGGATTCGGTACAGTCCTCGTCGGCGTAGAAGGCGCAGGCATACCCGGTCTCGCCGTTGAACCAGCACCGGTTCTTCCCCTCCTCCGCCTGGTCAGGCACCGGCACCACGGTGCCCTCGGGGGCGGCAAACTCCAGGCGCAGGTAGAGCCGCTCCTGGTCGGCCACCACCTCCTTTATGGTGATGGACGCGCCGGAGCCGTTCTGGTCCTCAAAGACCTGGTCCAGAATCCGGGCGCCCAGCTGTTCCTCCTGTCCGGCACTGTCGATGCCGAACAGTTCCCGGAACTGGGGCGACAGCCCTGCCAGGGAGGTGGCCCCAGCCGCCCCAATCAGCAGGGATACCGCCGCCACTGCCGCCACAAGGCCCCGGTAGTGGGGCCTGACCGCCCGCCGTTTTTCCGCTCTCTTCTCCAGCAGGCCCCGCCGGAGGGCCTCCTGTTCTGCTGCCGTGAAGCGCAGCTGTTCCAGTTCATCCTGATATTGTGTCATAGCCCTGTCCCTCCAGTTCTGTTTTCAGCTTGTCTCTGGCCCGCTTCATCCGGGCCCGCACCGCCTCGGGCCGGAGGCCCAGCAGCGCGCCGATCTCATTGGTGTCGTAGCCCATGTAGTAGTAGAGCACCAGCACCTCCCGGTACTTGGCGGGCAGCTTCTGGACCTCCTCCAGCACGCCGCCCTCCTGGGGCTGAAAGGCCGCCTGCTCCGCCAGTTCCTCCAGCGCCACGGTCCGGCTGCGCCAGGGGCTGCGGCGCAGATTGCGGCACTGGTTCACCGTCACCTTCACCAGCCAGGCCCGCTCGTGGGCCGGGCTGTCAAAGACGCCGTCATACTCCAGCCGCTTGAGCAGCACCTCCTGGCACACGTCCTGGGCGTCCGGCACGGAGTTGAGAATGGAGTAGGCCACCCGCAGCAGCTGGTTGGAGTAGGTCTCCACCAGCCGTCGGGCCAGCTCCTCCGCTTTTTCTGCCATGCTCTCCCCTCCTCTGTATCCGTTTGGAACGCGTTCACCCTTTATACACCTGGGCAAGAAGAAACGTGACGCTTTTCTCCGATATTTTTCTCAGAATAGCACATGAGACCCGCACCGTCCATGGACGGCGCGGGTCTCGGCCTTTTGAAGGATATTACTTTGCCTCTGCCGGCTGCCGGCGGAACAGGGTCCGGAAAATCAGCCGGACCAGGGGGCCACAGTAGAGCATCTGCCACAGCATGGCCATGGGCATATTGCAGCCGAAGGTATGAATCCAGGTGCCGAAGCTGGGCTCCTTGAAGAGCAGAGTGGCGATAAGGCTCATGGTGGGGCACATGATGCACACGATCATGACGGAGATGGCGTAGGTAATCAGCTGCGGGCGGTCGGTGGGGCGCATGAAGCTGAAGGCCAGCCGGGTGGCCAGCTTCTCCACCACAAAGAACTCCAGCACAAAAGCGATGGGCGCCATGATGGGCAGCTCGTGGAGGGCCATGACAAAGGTGGCGTTGGTGACGCCGCCGGTGTTCAGGGCCACGTTGTAGACGATCATCCCGTAGACCATAATGACGGCCATAATAATGGTAAAGACCACATTTTCCAGTTTCGTTTTCGGCATTGAAATGCTCCTCCCATAAAATACATGCTGATGGCAGCGCTTTGATTCATGGCCGCGCCGCTGAAAGCGACACAGGGCCAATTTTGCTATGCTCCTGCACAGCAAAAAAGAAGCAGCGAAACTTTCGTCTCGCTGCTTCCGCTCACTGCGACTACCATTCATTGCTTTTGATTATAGCGTGTTTTTTCTCCCCTCGTAAGCGTTATTTTTATTTCGTAGGAATGGACAAGTTCAAGCCGTTCCGACAGCCGTTGCTTTTGAGCAATTTCCCCTCTCCTTCCGTCTGAGGAGTGCTATTTTCCCGCTGCGGACCGTACACTTTCCCATAGTATGCCGGGAGGTGGGTCCATGCCCCTGTCCTTTTTCGACTTTCTCCGCCACACCGCCGCCAGCCCCGCCCTGGCGGTCACGGTGCTTCTGCTGCTGGCCGTTATCCTGGTCAACGGCTGGACCGACGCGCCCAACGCCATCGCCTCGGCGGTGGTATCCGGGGCCCTGCCCTTCCGGCGGGCCGCCTGGCTGGCGGCGGCCTGCAACCTGCTGGGAAGCCTGTGGGCGGCGGCAGCCGGCGGGGCGGTGTCTGAGACCATCTTCTCCATTGCCGATTTCGGCCGGAGCACCTCGGGCGCCCTGACCGCCCTGTGCGCCGCCATGGCGGCCATTGTGTGCTGGGCGGTTCTGGCCTGGCGGCTCGGCATCCCCACCAGTGAGAGCCATGCCCTGGCGGCGGGGCTGTCTGGGGCAGCTGCGGCGCTGCCCGGCGGGCTGTCCAACCTGCGCTCCGGCCCCTGGCTGCGGGTGGCGGCGGGGCTGTTCCTGTCTGTGGCCCTGGGGGCCGCCCTGGGCCGGTCTGCAGCCAGGCGGATGGCGCGGGTGAAGGCGTCCCCCGCCCGCCTGGCCAGGGGGCAGATCTGGGCCGCCGGGGCCATGGCCTTTCTCCACGGCGCCCAGGACGGGCAGAAGTTTATGGGTGTCTTTCTCCTGGGTGCGGCCCTGGCCCAGGGGCGGCAGGACTGGGAGACCTTCCCCCTCCCACTGTGGCTCTCCCTCCTCTGCGGGGGCGTGATGGCCCTGGGCACCGCTCTTGGCGGAAAGCGGATTGTGGCGTCTCTGGGCCGGGCCGCCCCCCTCACCCCCAGAACCGGCCTGGCCGCCGACCTGGGCGGCGGCATCTGCCTGCTGCTGTGCACCCTGCTGGGTCTGCCTGTGTCCACCACCCACGTCAAGACCGCCGCCATTCTGGGTGCGGGACAGGGCGGCGACCCCCGGCCCATCGGGGCCATGGTTCTGGCCTGGGTGCTCACCTTTCCCGGCTGCGCCCTCCTGGGCTTTGCCGCCGCCCGGCTGTTCCTGATGCTCTGACACGGTCCATCTTGCGGCCTCTCCCGGCGGGTATTATAATGGAAATAACGACAACCGACAGGAGGGGTCCCCATATGAAATACCGTCCCTTGGGAAGCACCGGCCTTCAGGTCAGCGAGGTTGGCCTGGGCGGCGAGTATCTGGAGCGTGAGAACGCCGAGACCGTCTGTGCCGTGGTGGATGAGGCCATGAAGCAGGGCATCAATATTCTGGACATCTTCATGTCCGAGCCCAACGTGCGCACCAACCTGGGCGCGGCTCTGAAAGGCCGCCGGGAGAAAATGATTCTCCAGGGCCATATCGGCTCTGCCTGGAAGGGCGGGCAGTACTGCCGCACCCGGGACCTGGACGACGGCAAGCGGTTCTTTGAGGACTTTCTCACCCGGCTGGACACCGACTATGTGGACATCGGCATGATCCACTTTGTGGACACCCAGTCGGGCTACGAGGAGCTGCTGCGCAGCGGACAGCTGGAGTATGCTCAGGAGCTGAAGGCCCAGGGAATCATCAAGCACATCGGCCTGAGCTCCCATGAGCCCTCCGCCGCCCGCCGGGCCGTGGAGGACGGCTGGGTGGAGGTGCTCATGTTCAGCGTCAACCCGGTCTTTGACCTGGCCCCCGAGGGCACCGAGCTGACCAGCCTGCTGGGCCCCGACGGCCCCAAGGGAGTGGTGCTCTCCAGCATGGACCCGGCCCGGGAGGCCCTGTACCGTCTGTGCGAGGCCAGGGGCGTGGGCATCACTACCATGAAGACCTACGCCGCCGGTACCCTGCTGCGGGCGGAGTCCTCCCCCTTCGGCGCGGCACTCACTCCCATTCAGTGCATCCACTACGCCCTCACCCGCCCCGCGGTGGCCTCCACCCTCATCGGCTGCCGCTCGGTGGAGCAGGTGCGCCAGGCCGTGGCCTATGAGACCGCCGGCGAGGCCGCCAAGGACTACGCGTCCGTCCTCTCCTCCGTCTCCCTCTACGCGGGCGCTCAGGGCCGGTGCATGTACTGCAACCACTGCCTGCCCTGCCCAGTCCATCTGGACGTAGCCCAGGTGAACAAGCTGCTGGACCTGGCCCTGGCGGGGGACGAAGTGCCTCCCACTGTCCGTGCCCACTACGCCGCCCTGGACCACCACGCCGCCGAGTGTCTCGCCTGCGGCGCCTGCGAGAGCCGCTGTCCCTTCCACGTACCCGTGTCCGACCGCATGGCCAAAGCCGCCGCGCTGTTTGGACAGTGAGCCCCTCCGGCCCGAGGCCATGACAGCGGCCACCCGAAAAACACAGATGGAAAGGCGGCGGCAGCCATGAAAAAATACAAAGTAAGCAGTCTGGCAAAGGAGATGGGGGTCTCGGCCGATCTGCTGAAGCTGTACGAGGAGCACGGCCTGCTGGCTCCCCATCGCGACCCTCAGTCCCGCTACCGGTACTACGACATCTATGACGGCGGCCGGGTGGTCAGCTCCATGACCCTGCGGAATATGGGCTTTTCCGTCCGCCAGACCGGCACTCTGCTCAGCAGCGCCTCTCTGGCGGACCTCCGCACCGCCCTGGAGGACCGGATCAGCGGGCTGCGTGAGGAGCTCTCCCGGCTGGAGCGGCTGATCCCGGCAGTAGAGGAGTACGCCGCCCTGCTGGAGAACTTCTCTCTCCCAGTTGTCCCCACCCCCTGCATGCGTCCCGGGTACTACTTTCTGGCCCAGTCCACCCAGGAGGAGTTCCGGCAGACTGAGCGGCAGAAGCAGCTGGCCCGCCGCCTGCTGGAGGAGCTTCCCTACTCTGAGCGGTTGCTGGTTATTGACCGGAATTCCTTTACTGAGGGGGAGGAGTTCCGCTTCCAGTGGGGCCTTGCCATCCGGGAGGACCGTTCGGAGGGCTGGCCGGTGGAGGAGATGCGCTATTTCCCGCCCCGGCCCTGCCTCCGGCTGCCTGAGCTCCATTCCGCCTCCTGCCTGGTGAGCCGGGAGGCCTTTGTCCCCCTGGCCCGCTTTCTGCGGGAGGACGGCAGAGCTCTGGAGGATGACATCCTCTGCCAGGTGCCCGTCACCTCCGTGGAGCAGGGCGAGCGCACCGCCTACCGGATGATCTTCCTGCCGGTTGCCCTGCGGGCAGAGGAAAATTTTGCAGAAGATTGTTAAATTTTTTTCGTTTTCCTCTTGACTTGGGTGTTACACCCGGCTTTATACTCTCTCCCGTTAAGAACTTCACAAATTATTTTTGGGAAGAAAAAGAGGAGAGAATGAACCAATGAACGTCAAGAAGCTTGTCAGCCTGCTGCTGAGCGGCGCCATGGTCCTGTCCCTGGCCGCCTGCTCCAATCCCCAGACCGGGGAGAGCGGCACCCCTGCTCCCAGCGTCTCCGCCAGCCCGGAGAACACCCCCGCTGCCAGTGCCGCCTACACCGCCGGCACCTACACTGCCTCCGCCGTCGGCAAGAACGGCGACGTGACCGTGGAGGTTGTGTTCAGCGATACCGCCATTGAGAGCGTCACTGTCACCGAGCACCAGGAGACCGCCGGTCTGGCTGACCCCGCCCTGGAGCGCATCCCCGAGGCCGTGGTGGAGGGTCAGACCCTGGCCGTGGACACGGTGGCCGGCGCCACCATCACCAGCGAGGCCATTCTGACCGCCGTGGCCGACTGCGTCACCCAGGCCGGCGGCGACGTGGCTGCCCTCCAGACCCCCGCTGAGAGTGAGGGCTCCGGCGAGACCGTCAGCTACGAGGCCGACGTGGTCATCGTGGGCGCCGGTGCGGCCGGTATGAACGCCGCCGTTGAGGCCGCCCAGTCCGGCCTGAAGGTCATCGTCCTGGAAAAGGGCGCCAGCATCGGCGTGTCCAACGGTGCCGTGGCCGGCGGCCCCAGCGCCTGCGAGACTGTGATCCAGGAGCAGGAGGGCCAGGATGTGTCCGTGGAGACCCTGTTCAACTACATGTACGATTACAGCCACTCCCTGTCCAACGCTGCCCTGCTGCGCAACGTGCTGTCCGTCTCCGGCGAGACCATCAACACCATGGTGGAGCTGGGTGTGGGTATCTACCTGCGGCCCGACAACTACGGCGCCGGCTTCCGCGCCCGCCACGGCTTTGACGTGAAGGGTGAAGAGCGCTTTGCCCCCCTCCGTGCCGAGGTGGAGGCCAATGGCGGCCAGTTCCTGCTGGAGACCACCGGTGAGGAGGTCATCATGGAGAACGGCACCGCTGTGGGCGTGCTGGCCAGCCAGCCCGGCGGCGTCACCGTGGAGGTCCGTGCCAAGGCCGTCCTGGTGTGCACCGGCGGCTATCTGGGCAACGAGGACATGATCCACGAGCACTTCGGCAATGTGACCGTCAACCCCCTGGGCAACACCCTGTCCGACGGTGCGGGTATCAATATGGTGGTCAATGCCGGCGGCATTCTGGACCGCAACTGGTCCATCATCGCCAATGAGTTCACCGGCTCCAACCAGAAGGCAGGCGCCTGGAACCGCAACACCCAGAACCTGACCTACGCCGTGTACGGCGGCCTGATGGTCAACCGTGAGGGCGAGCGCTTCTTCAACGAGGAGACCATCGCCACCATGGCCCTGTCCGAGGGCGGCGAGGCCACCCTGCGCGAGGGCCTGTACTACTCCGTTATCGACCAGGCCTACTTTGACGCCTGCCGTGAGGAGGGCATTTACAGCTACCTGGGCAGCCCTGAGAGCTGGTACGTGGGCAAGATGACCCTGGCCGACAAGGTGCTGGACCAGAACGAGGCTCAGCTGCAGGAGGCCATTGACCAGGGCTGGGCCTGGAAGGCCGACACCATTGAGGAGCTGGCTGAGATCACCGGCCTGGAGCATCTGCCCGAGACCGTGGCTGAGTACAACGCCATGTGCGAGGCCGGCAAGGACACCCAGTTCTACAAGGACCCTGTGTTCCTCACTCCTGTCAGCGAGGGCCCCTTCTACGTCTTTGAGTACGAGCCCAGCGCCTGGGGCACTCTGGGCGGCGTGAAGGTGGACAGCCACCTGCGCGCTCTCACCGCCGACAACGAGCCCATCCCCGGCCTGTACGTGGCCGGTGTGGATGCGGGCAGCATGTACACCGCCCCCTACTACTCCAACGAGGGCGCCGCCCTGGGCCTGGCCATGGCCAGCGGCACCTGGGCTGCCAAGGAGATCTCCTCCTACGTCAGCGGCAACTAAATTGAGACAAAACGAGCCTCTCTCCGTGCTGCGGAGAGAGGCTCGTTTTTATTTTCATCACATGTTTTCCCTCCGTGGGGCAACACTAAGGGATAGCTTCAAAAGGAGGTGTACTGATATGGCCAAAAAGGGTATGTCCCGTCCGGAGCGGACCCACACCCAGCCCCGCAACGACCAGCCCCCTGTCCCTGAGCTTCAGGGAAAGGAGAAGCGCAGTAAGGACCACGCCAAGCCCATTGTCCCCGGAACCGGCGGACCGGATCTGAAGGTATTCCACCGCTGACCCTTACAGCCAGACGCAAAAAGAGGCAGGCCGCCGATAACAGCGGTCTGCCTCTCTTTTTCTCGACGGGATATCAGCGGTTGTCCGCTTCCCACTTGATGAACTCACCGGCTGTGGCGTCGATCTCAAACTCATACTCCCAGCCGTCCAGCACCGCCTCGCCCTCATAGTAGACCCGACCGTCGTCGGTGTCCCGCTCAATCTCCACAATGGTGGCCCCGGGAATTCGGGCCAGAACCAGGGCGCGGGCGCCCTCCTCATCCAGAGCTGTCTGGGCCGCCTGACCGGAGGAGGTACCGCCACCCGTATGCCAGCCCTCGTCCGCATCGTCGGCGTCCCACTCCAGGAAGGAGCCTGTGGCGGCGTCAATTTCAAACTCGTACTCCCGACCCTCCAGCACTGCCTTTCCGTCGTAGACCGTACGGCCGTCGTCTGTATCCCGTTTAAATTCGACTATGGACGCGCCGGGAATCTGGGCCAGCACCAGGTCCTTGGCCTCCTGCTCGGTAATCAGGGCCGTCTGCTGCTGGCTCTGGGAGGGCTGGGGGGTGGCCGTTCCCTGCCCGGTTCCGGTCACCGGCTGCCCCACAGTGCCGCTCCAGTGGTCATCCAGCTCGTAGTCAAATTTGACCACTGCGCCGGTCAGGGCGTCAATCTCAATGTCGTACTCGTAGCCATCCAGAAGGAGCTCGGCCTCGTAGACCATGCCGTCGTCGTAGTCAAACTCAATCTCCTTCAGCGTGGCCCCGGGAAGCTGGGCCAGGGCAATTTCGGTAGCCTTATCCAGACCGATATAGGCCTTGTCGCTGGCCTGGCCGGTCACCGTCAGGCCGCTGGTGTCCGCCTGCTTGGCCTGGAGCAGCAGGCTCAGGTCGTTGACCGACAGCCCCGCCAGGGACTCAAAGGTCAGGGTGGGGTCGGTGTCCAGAATCCGCTGGATCAGCGCCGCCTTTCCCTCGGAGATGCCGTAGGTCTCCGCCAGACTGGACAGGCTCTGGTCCCGGCTGGTGATGGTCTGCCCCATCACCGAGGCCTCCACCGATTCACCGGCCAGCAGTCCGTTGACGTCCGCCATCAGGCTCTCCTGAAGGGCCTGTGCTTTGGCTGCATCCTTATTCTCCACTGTGATGAGCACCGAGTTCTTCAGGTCGTCAATATAGCCGTGCTGCACCATGGAGCCGATGAGGGCGTTGACCGCCACGTTGAGCGGGGTACCCTGCAGATCCATACCGTCAATAATCTCCGTGCCGTCTGCGTTCAGCGCTTCGCAGTTGAGCACCTTTTCGTTCCGGCTCACCGTCAGCTGCACGCTGGGGTTGACGTCAATGCCCACCAAGGAGTCGGGGGCGTTGGCGTACCGCCAGCCGAAAAAGCTGCCGCCGCCGATAACCAGCACCAGCGCTGCCGCCACCGCCGCCGCAAAATTCTTCCATCCCCGCCGTTTCCTTTTGGGCGGGGCGCTGATGTCCACAATCTTCTCCTGCCGCCGGGCCTCCTCCCGGACCTCCAGAAGCTCGTCCAGGCGGTTGGGGGCCGCATCCTCCATGGCGCGGGCCAGGCGGGCCTCCGCATCCTGTTCCTTCATGTCGCCTCACGCTCCTCCAGATAATCTCTCAGCTTGATCAGGGCTCTGCGGTACTTGGAGAGCACCGTGGCCAGGGGCATGTCAAGCAGGGCCGCAATCTCCCGGTGCTTCAGTCCGCTCATGGCGTGGAGGGTGACCACCTGCCGCTCCTCGTTCCCCAGGCACTTCATGGCAGCCTCCAGCGCCAGCTTATCCTCCTGGGCACGGGTGGGGTCCACACTGGCCCACAGGTGCCAGTCCTCCTCCTGCTCCAGGGGTACATCCCGCCGCTCCCGCAGCTTCTCCAGGGCCAGATTCCGGGTGATGGTGAGCACCCAGGCCATGGGCTTGCCCTTGGGCTGGTAACCTCCGGCGGCGGCATCTATTTTTAAAAAGGTATCCTGCATGATGTCCTCCGCGTCGTGCTGGTTCTTCACAATGGACAGCGCGAAGCCGTAAACCGCCTTGTGGGCGCGGAGATAGAGCTCGGAAAACGCCTGCGTCTCTCCCTGGGCTACGCGCAGGATCAGGCTGTCCTCCAGGGCGGGCGCCTTGGCCGGGCGGAGCTCCTGCTCGATTGCAGACAAGCCAAACAGCAGCATATGTCTTCTTCCCCTCTCATAGGAATAACGAAACAGACAGGGATTTTATTGCGTCTGTGAGAAAAAAATTCCCTGCGTCCGGGGCCATTATACCATCTTTTCCCTGTTTCTTCAATCTTTCCAATTTTACCTGTTTTTTACATCTTCTTTACACTTCCAGCCCGTATTTATTACATTACCATGTTCATCTGCTTTCCGCAATCTTTTAAAAAACATCTTATTGATGTGGAAGGCCGGAGCACTCATTATGCTCCGGCCTTCCTTTTCTGTATTCCTGTCACAGTCACACACGGGCCCCACGTTCAGCCTCAGGACCGGGGCTGGTCCCTGCCCGCATCCAGTTTCCCTTCTTATAATACAGGAAAAACGGAATGCAGCTCAGGCCCCATGTAAGGGGATATACCCAATATACCATCTGGATGCTGTGGGTAAGCGGAATGGTAATGGTCAAAAATCCAACCCGCACGCCGCACCAAATCACCATCATAATCACCATCGGGACGATGGCCTTTCCGGCGCCGCGCATGACGGCGGCAACCGCGTGTGCGAAGGCCAGCAGGCAGTAGAACAGCGCCGCCGTCCGCGCCTTCTCAATGCCGAACCGCACCACCTCCGGCGTGGGATCGAATATGGCAATCAGCTGTGGGGCAAAGATGAACACCAGGACGCCGATGGACTCCGCCAGCAATACGGTGGCCAGAATGCCGAACCGTGTCCCCTTTTTGGTGCGCTCATACTGCGCCGCGCCCAGATTCTGCCCCACAAATGTGGTCAGCGCCATGGCAAAGCTGTTGATGGGAAGGAAACCGAAGCCCTCCACCTTGCTGTACGCTCCATAGCCCGCCATTGCCATCTCTCCGAAGGCGTTGACATTGGACTGAACGATTACATTTGCAAAGGAGATGATAGAGTTCTGTATGCCGGAGGGCAGGCCTACGCGGATAATCTGCCCCAAAATGTTCCGGTCAAACCGGATCTCCCTGAGCACCAGCCTGTAATCCTCCCTTGTCAGCATCAGCTGGCGCATGCAGAGCGCCGCGCTGGCCACCTGAGAGATCACTGTGGCCAGCGCCGCGCCGCCCACGCCGGCGTTGAACCCCTCAATAAACAAGAGGTCCAGCACCAGATTGATAACAGAGGAGGCAATCAGGTAGTACAGCGGGTGGCGGCTGTCGCCTACCGCCTGCAAAATACCCACAAAAATGTTATACATGACAAAGCCGATGGAGCCGCAGAAGTATATCTGCAAATATACGGTAGACTCCGCTATCACGCTGTCCGGCGTATCCATCCACACCAGAATCTGAGGAGTAAACAGAATACCGGCTGCCGTCATCACCACCCCTGCCGCCAGGCCGAAGGCCGCAATCGTATGGACCGTGCGGCGGAGATTTTCCCCGTCCTCCGCGCCAAAATACCGGGCCACGATAACGCCCGCACCGGAGGAGATGCCGCTGAGAAAACCGATCAGCATAAAAATCAGACTGCCTGATGAGCTGACCGCCGCCAGCGCGCTGCTCCCTACAAAATTTCCCACAATTAGCGAATCCACAGTGTTGTACAGCTGCTGAAACAGATTGCCCAGCATGAGCGGAAGTGCAAACATGGTCATTCTCTTCCAGATCGACCCGCTGGTCATTGGCTCCATGGTCCGTACCACAAGCTCCCTCCTCGCACAGTGAAACACAGCATTTCCAAATTATATCTCTCTTTTGTCGCTTTCACAAGTACACCCGCTGGTTTTCCCTGCAAGAAAAATTTCTGTCCTCCCCGTTCCCCATGTCCACACACTCTTTACACGCTCCACCCACGCCCTTTACGCTTGTGTGCTATCATATCCGCAGAAGCCGAGGAGGTATGGACTATGAAGCGTTCTGTTTTGAAGCGGTGGGATCTGGCCGTCAGCCTTTTGTTCCTAGTGGGAGCCGCAATATTCGGCGCGTCTGCCTACCAGACCGGAACCCTTGGCGCCCTTTCCGCCCTGGGGCTGATTCTCTGCATCGTCAGCATTATCCTGGGACGGGTCAAGCTGCGCTGCCCCTTCTGCCATCATTTTCTGGGCTTTTTCGCTGCTGGCAGCTATCCCTTCTGTCCCTGGTGCGGAGACCAGCTCACCGGCTCAGACACAGACGAGATGTGACGGACAGCAAAAAACGGACGGACCGCTTCCGGCGGTCCGTCCGTTTTCTCCTCTTGTGCGCTTCTCAGCCGCCGCAGTGGCCGCCGCAGGTGTGGCCATGGCCGTGGTCATGACCGTGGCACTCATGGTGGCCGTGGTCGTGGTGGTGGCAGGTGGGCTCCACATTGCGGGCCAGATTGCCGCCCAGCAGGGCCTCCACAGCCGCGTCGGCGTCGCCGGCCACGCCAGCGTAAAGGGTGATGCCGGCCTCGTTCAGGGCAGCGATGGCGCCGCCGCCGATGCCGCCGCAGATCAGGGTGTCCACGCCCAGGCCCACCAGGAACCCGGCCAGAGCGCCGTGGCCGCTGCCGTTGGTGGGCTCCACGGCGGAAGCGGTCACAGCGCCGTTCTCCACGTTGTACACCTTAAACTGCTCGGTGTGGCCAAAGTGCTGAAAAATCTGTCCGTTCTCGTAGGTTACCGCGATTTTCATCTGTTTTCTCCTCCAAAACACTGTTTTTTCCGGCAGCCGCCCCGGCGGTGGCAGCAGCCCGGTCCGTCGCACAGGCGGTAATTGCCTCCGGCGATGACCAGCCGCTTTCCGTTGACCAGCGCGTCGGCCAGCTTGCGGCGGGCGCTGTCACAGATGCCAGTGACCGTGGTGCGGGCGATCTCCATCTGTGCCGCACAGGCCTCCTGGGTCAGCCCCTCCAGGTCCAGCAGGCGGATGACCTCGAACTCATCCACCGTCAGCACCACCGGCTCCTCCGGGCCGGGCCGCTCCCCCACCGGGGTAAAGCCCGCCCAGCCGGGCAGCTGGCACACCCTTCTGCACTTCTGGGGTCTGGGCATCTGTTCTCCCTCCGTTTCTGACTTATGTCAGTTATTATACTCCGTTTCTGACATATGTCAAGTATTCAGAGGCGCGCTTCTCGCCGCTCCCATACAATTAATAAGGTACCGTCCTCCACGGACACACAGGAAGGCACACCGGTGAACTCGTTGCTCACCCCCAGAGAGAAGCCGTTGTCCAGCTCCGCATTGGACAGGCTGTACTTCAATCCCTCGATGGTCACGCCCCGGACGCTGTCCGAGTGGGCGAACACCGAGATCATGCCCCGGTGCTCCGGGCCGAATTCCAGCGCTCCGCCGGTGATGGCGGTGGCGGTCCAGTCGGGTCCGTACAGCCACCCCTGTTCCCCGCGGCGGGACAGCCAGGCCAGCAGCTGCAGATTGGCCAGTGTGTGGTCAAAACGTCCACCGGTGCCGCCGAAAATGTGGAACCGGCGGTACCCCCGCTCCTGCCCCAGCCGCACGGCGGCCATGGTGTCGGTGTCGTCCTTCTCCTTGGGCAGGCGCACCAGATGGGCCACGCCGGAGGGCTCGGCCATGGAGTCAAAGTCCCCCACCACCAGGTCGGGCTCCAGTCCCTTCTCCTTCAGCCAGGCGTAGCCGCCGTCGGCGGCGATAAGCAGATCCCCCTGCTCCGGCGCAGGCAGAATATTTATCCGCTCACCCGCGCCAATAATATAGCAATTTCCACAAGTCATGGCTTTTTCCTCACTTTGTGCCGTTATACACGGGTTTTATCCCGTTTTTTGTGCGTTCGGCTCATGCTCTTTATCCTAGCATACTCCGCTCAAAGGCGCAAGCCAACCTATTTTTTGGTAAAAAAATACTTGACAGACAGGGGGCTTGTGGATAAAATAACGCTTAAATTATTTTACTTAAAAATTTTTAATTAAAATAATTGAATAAAATAATGAGGAGTATGTTGTTATGACTTTCGAAGAAATGCGCGATATCATTGTGGAAACCCTGAGCTGTGATGCTGAGGACGTGACCATGGAGGCCAAGCTGTCCGAGGACCTGGGCGCCGACTCCCTGGCCGCCGTGGAGCTGTCCATGGCTCTGGAGGAGGCCTCCGGCGTGACCATCGAGGACGACGACCTGCCCAACATGAAGACCGTGGGCGACCTGATGTCCTACATCGAGTCCCACAAGGCCTGAGGCACGGCCCATGAGCAATCAGGACGTGTTTGAGCTGATGGCCCGCTTCGAGGGCAGCGCCGCCGTCAGCATGAAGTTCACCTGCAAGGACTTCTCCCTGGAGCTGAGCAAGGCAGCCGGGACCGCTCCCGCAGCCGCCCCTGTGGCGGCTGCCCCTGCGGCCGCCGCTGCACCTGCCGCTCCCGTGGAGGAGGAGGGCAGCGTCATCACCGCCCCTCTGGTGGGTACATACTACGCCGCCCCCTCCCCCGGCGCCGCCCCCTTCGTATCCGTGGGCGACCAGGTGAAGAAGGGGCAGACGGTCTGCCTGATGGAGGCCATGAAGATGATGAACGAGGTCACCGCTCCCTGCGACTGCGTCATTGAGGCGCTGCTCCAGGAGGATGGCGCCCTGGTCTCCTTCGGCGCTCCCCTGCTGCGCTATAAGGCGGTCTGAGCCATGTTCAAGCGGGTTTTGATTGCCAACCGGGGGGAGATCGCCCTCCGGGTCCTGCGGGCCTGCCGGGAAATGGACATTGATACCGTGGCGGTCTACTCCCAGGCCGACGCGGACGCCCTCCACGTCCAGTTTGCCGGCAGCGCCTACTGCGTCGGCCCGGCCAAGGCCGCCGACAGCTACCTGAACATGGACGCCATTCTCACCGTGGCCAAGGCCGCAGGCTGCGACGCCATCCACCCGGGCTACGGCTTCCTGTCTGAAAACGACGCCTTTGCCGACGCCTGCCAGGAGGAGGGCATCGCCTTCATCGGCCCCTCCGGCGACGTGATCCGGGCCATGGGCAACAAGGCCTCCGCCCGTGCGCTGATGCAGAAGGCGGGGGTGCCCGTGGTGCCCGGCTCCGACGGCCCGGTGCCCGACGCCCAGACCGCCAAGGCCGTGGCCGACTCCATCGGCTACCCGGTGCTCATCAAGGCCTCCGCCGGCGGCGGCGGCCGTGGTATGCGCCGGGTGTACGACGCCGACAGCTTCATCTCCCTCTTTGAGGAGGCCCGTGCTGAGTCCGTTGCCTGCTTCGGCAGCGGCGAGATGTACCTGGAGAAGCTGATTCTGGACCCCCGGCACATCGAGTTTCAGATTCTGGCCGACCGCCACGGCAATGTGATCCACCTGGGGGACCGGGACTGCTCCATCCAGCGCCGCAACCAGAAGATGCTGGAGGAGGCCCCCTCCAAGGCCCTCACTCCCGAGCTGCGGGAGCAGATGGGCGCCGCCGCCGTAGCCGCTGCCAAGGCGGCAGGCTATGAGAACGCCGGCACCATTGAGTTCGTGCTGGACGGCGAGGGGCACTTCTACTTCATTGAGATGAACACCCGGATTCAGGTGGAGCACCCCATCACCGAGATGGTCACCGGCACCGACCTGGTGCGGGAGCAGATCCGCATTGCCGCCGGTCTGCCCCTGTCCCTGACCCAGGAGGACGTGAAGCTCCAGGGCCACGCCATCGAGTGCCGCATCAACGCCGAGGACCCGGCCAACGGCTTCCGTCCCTGCCCGGGCAAGACGGAGTTCCTCCATCTCCCCGGCGGCTGCGGCGTGCGTGTGGACTCCGCCCTCTACACCGGCTACGAGCTCTCCCCCTTCTACGACTCCCTGGCCGCCAAGATCATCGTCCACGCCCCCACCCGGCTGGAGGCCATCCGCCGGATGCGCCGGGCTCTGGAGGAGCTGATCGTGGAGGGGTACGCCACCAACGCCGAGCTGCTCCACCAGATTCTGTACCACCCGGACTTTGTCCGCGGAAGCTGCACCACCGGTTTCCTGGACCGTGAGCTGAAAGCGCTCCTGTCCTGGAGCCGCTGCGGAAGCGAGGAGAAGCAATGAGCAACGTATTTACCCGCCGCCGCGAAAAGCTGCTGGCCCTCAAGAGCCTGCGCAGCGGCGGCCCCCGCTCCGCCCCCGCCCCGGCCTGCCCCGCCTGCGGGGCCGAGGTGCCCAGGGGCGAGCTGCACAAGAACCTCTATGTCTGCCCCCGCTGCGGCCATCACCACGCCGTCAGCGCCTACTACCGGCTCAGCCTCGTCCTGGACCCGGGCACCTTCCGGGAACTGGACGAGCGTCTGGCCTCCGCCGACCCTCTGGCCTTCCCCGGCTACGCCGGGAAGCTGGCCGATGCGAGCCGGCGCACCGGCCTGAGTGAGGCCGTGGTCACCGCCACGGGCCGTATCGACGGCCGCAGGACGGCTGTCGGCGTGCTGGACAGCCGCTTTTTCATGGGCAGCATGAGCGCCGCCGTGGGCGAGAAGGTCACCCGCCTGGTGGAGTACGCCGAGAAGAACCGCCTGCCCCTCATCCTGTTCTCCGCCAGCGGTGGAGCCCGGATGCAGGAGGGTATCCTCTCCCTGATGCAGATGGCCAAGACCGCCGCCGCTCTGGAGCACTTCTCCTCCGTCGGCGGGCTGTACATCTCCGTGCTCACCCACCCCACCACCGGCGGCGTCACCGCCAGCTTTGCCAGCCTGGGCGACTACATGCTGGCCGAACCGGAGGCCCTGGTGGGCTTCGCCGGTCCCCGTGTGGTGGAGCAGACCATCGGTCAGCCGGTGCCCGAGGGCTTCCAGAGTGCGGAGTACCAGCTCAGCCACGGCTTCTTGGACGCGGTGGTGCCCCGCAAGGAGCTGCGCGCCACGCTGAGCCGCCTGCTGCGGCTCCATGACCCGAAGGGAGGCCGCGACCGATGAACCAGACCCTTACCCCCGCCCAGCGGGTGGCCCTGGCCCGCAATCCCCAGCGGCCGGGCACGGCGGACTTTATCTCCGCCCTCTTTACCGACTTCTTTGAGCTGCGGGGCGACCGCCACTTCGGCGAGGACCCCAGCATTCTGGGCGGCGTGGCCCTGTACCACGGCCAGCCCGTTACCGTCATCGGCCACCGGAAGGGCCGCACCCTGGAGGAGAACCTGAAGTTCAACTTCGGCATGCCCAGCCCCGAGGGGTACCGGAAGGCCCAGCGGCTGATGGAACAGGCGGACAAGTTCCGCCGCCCCGTCATCACCTTTATCGACACCCCCGGCGCCTACCCCGGCCTGGAGGCCGAGGCCAGAGGGCAGGGCGAGGCCATCGCCAAGTGTCTGTCCATCCTCTCCGCCCTGACGGTGCCCGTCATCTCGGTGGTCACCGGCGAGGGCGGCAGCGGCGGCGCTCTGGCCCTGGGCGTGGGCAACAGCGTGCTCATGCTGGAGAACGCGGTGTACTCCGTCCTCTCCCCCGAGGGCTTTGCCGCCATCCTGTGGAAGGATTCCTCCCGCAGCAGCGAGGCCTGCGACGTGATGAAGCTCACCGCCGCCGACCTGAAGGAGCTGGGTGTCATCGACGAGATTATTCCCGAGCCTGAGGGCGGAGCTCACACCGCTCCCGGCGCCGTGTTCACCGCCGTGGACGCCGCCATCAGCCGTCAGCTCGCTCCCCTGCTCAAGCTGAGCGGCTCCGCTCTGGCCAAGCAACGGTACAAAAAATTCCGGGCCATGGGTACCCAGGCAGTCAGGAGGGATCGGGGATGAACGGTATCAAGCTCTGCGGCACCGGAGCCGCAGCCCCGGCCAGGATCGTCACCAACGACGACATGGCCGCCATGGTGGAGACCAACGATGAGTGGATCACCACCCGTACCGGCATCAAGGAGCGTCACTACTGCACCGAGGAGACTCTGCTCTCCCTCTGCGTGGACGCCGCCCGTCAGGCCATGGAACGCTCCGGCGTCTCCCCTGACGACCTGGGGGTGTGCCTGGTGGCCACCATCTCCCCCGACTTTGTCACCCCCGCCGTCTCCTGCCTGCTCCAGCGTGAGCTGGGCCTGCCCGAGGACTGCCTGTGCATGGACCTGAATGCGGCCTGCTCCGGCTTCCTCTACGGGCTACACACCGCCCAGTGCCTGCTGGACGCCTGCCCCAGAAAGTACGGCCTGGTGGTGGGCGGCGAGGCCTTCACCCGCATGGTGGACTTCACCGACCGCACCACCTGCATCCTCTTCGGCGACGGCGCAGGCGCCGCTGTGGTCCGCTCCGGACCTGACTGTCCCGTGCTCCACACTGTGGTGGGTGCCCGGGGAGACGACAAGGTCCTCTATGTCCCCGGCGCAGGCACCGGCGCCCCCCAGTACATCCACATGGAGGGTACCGCCGTGTTCAAGTTCGCGGTGGAGACCGTGCCCAAGTGCATCACCCAGGTGCTGGAGCAGGCCCACATGACCGCCGACGACATCGACCTGTTTGTGCTCCACCAGGCCAATGAGCGCATCATCGACCGGGTGGTGAAGAACCTGCACCTCCCCCCGGAGAAGTGCCCCAAGAACATCGCCAGGTACGGCAACACCTCCGCCGCCAGCATCCCCCTGCTGCTCCATGAGCTGTGCGCCTCCGGCGCCCTCAAGCCCGGCATGCGGGCCCTGCTCTCCGGCTTCGGCGGCGGCCTGACCTGGGGCGGCGCCATCCTGGAGCTGGACGGGGAAGCCCACTGAAAAATCTGAACGCGCCGGCAGGCGCATGGAGGTCTCTATGAAACTCAACGAGCTGCTGGGAACGGAGTTTCCCTTTATTCAGGGCGGCATGGCCAACATCGCCACCGGCGAGTTTGCCGCCGCCGTATCCAACGCGGGCGCCCTGGGCCTCATCGGCTCCGGCGGCATGAACGCCGACAGCCTGCGTGAGAACATCCGCCGCTGCAAGGCCCTCACCGACAAGCCCTTCGGCGTCAACCTGATGCTGATGAACCCCTCTGTGGACGAGATGGCCAAGGTGGTCATCGAGGAGGGCGTGAAGGTGGTCACCACCGGCGCGGGCAACCCCGGCAAGTACATCCCTGCCTGGAAAGAGGCGGGCATCATCGTCATCCCCGTGGTGGCTGCCGCCGTGCTGGCCAAGCGTCTCACCCGGTACGGCATTGACGCCGTCATCGCCGAGGGCACCGAGAGCGGCGGCCACGTGGGCGAGATGACCACCATGGCCCTGGTGCCCCAGGTGGCCGACGCAGTGGACGTGCCCGTCATCGCCGCCGGCGGTATCGCCAGCGGCCGCCAGCTGGCCGCCGCCTATGCCCTGGGCGCCTGCGGCGTCCAGATCGGCACCTGCCTGCTGGTCAGCGAGGAGTGCCCCATCCATCCCAACTACAAGCAGGCCCTGCTCAAGGCCAGCGACACCGACACCATCGTCACCGGCCGCACCACCGGCGCTCCCGTCCGTGTGCTCAAGAACAAGATGGCCAAGGAGTACATCCGCATGGAGAAGGAGAACATCCCCCTGGCCGAGCGTGAGAAGCTGACCCTGGGCTCCCTGCGCCGCGCTGTCTTTGAGGGCGACACCGAGATGGGCAGCCTGATGGCGGGCCAGGTGGCCGGCCAGCTCCACGAGATCCGCCCCGTGCGGGCCATTCTGGAGGAGCTGTACGCCGACTATCAGTCCTGCGTGAAAGGTCTGGTGAACGATCTGTGAGCCTTGCCTTTCTGTACGCCGGACAGGGCAGCCAGCACCCCGGCATGGGCGCTGACCTGTACGAAGCCTATCCCGCCTTCCGCGCTGTTCTGGACAGCGCGGCCGAGCAGGTGGACTTTGACCTGAAGGAGGTCTCCTTCACCGACGCCAATGGCGTCCTCAACCAGACCGCCTACACCCAGCCCGCCATGGTGGCCTTTGCCGCCGGCGTCACCGCCCTGCTCTATGAGCGGGGCATCGAGCCCGACTACGCCGCCGGCCTGAGCCTGGGCGAGTACTCCGCCCTCCACGCCGCCGGTGTGTTCTCCGCCGCCGAGGCGGTGTCCCTGGTGGCCTTCCGGGGCAAGGCCATGACCGAGGCCGCCCAGGGCATGGACTGCGCCATGATGGCCGTGCTGGGTCTGGACGTTCCCACCCTCCAGTCCGCCTGCGACCAGGCCGCCGCTCTGGGCGTGGTGGAGATTGCCAACTACAACTGCCCCGGCCAGCTGGTCATCGGCGGCGAGAAGGCCGCCGTGGAGAAGGCCGCCGCCCTGGCCAAGGAGCTGGGCGCCAAGCGCGCCCTGCCCCTGAAGGTCAGCGGCCCCTTCCACACCTCCCTCCTCAAGCCCGCCGGGGACGCCCTGGCCGAGCGGTTCCGCTCGGTGGAGTTCGGCCCCATGGCCTTCCCCGTGCTCTTCAACTGCCTGGGCCATGAGATGGGCAAGGGCGACACCATCCCCGCTCTGCTGGAGCGGCAGGTCCAGTCCTCCGTCCGCATGGAGGACACCATCCGCCGCATGGAGGCCCTTGGGGTGGACACCATCGTGGAGATTGGCCCCGGCAAGGTGCTCTCCGGCTTTGTCCGCAAGACCTGCCCCGCCATCCGCACCTTCGCCGTGGAGACCTGCGCCGACCTGGACGCCCTCACCGCGGCCCTGAAAGGAGAATCCTGATGAGCCTCACCGGAAAAACCGCCATCATCACCGGCGGCAGCCGCGGCATCGGCAAGGCCGTGTGCCTGGAGCTGGCCCGCCGGGGCTGCAATATCGTCCTGTCCTTTGCCGGCAACACCGCCGCCGCCGACCAGACCGTGGCCGAGTGCCAGGCCCTGGGGGTCCAGGCTCTGGCGGTGCAGGGCAATGTGGCCGATGCCGACGCCGTCAAGGCCCTGTTCGACGCCGCCCTGAAGCAGTTCGGCGCCGTTGACATTCTGGTCAACAACGCCGGCATTACCCGGGACAACCTGCTCATGCTCCTCAAGGAAGAGGACTTCGACGCCGTGGTGGACACCAACCTGAAGGGCACCTTCCTCTGCATGAAGGCCGCCGTCCGGCCCATGATGAAGCAGCGCCACGGCCGCATCATCTCCCTCAGCTCCGTGGTGGGCCTCCACGGCAACGCCGGTCAGGTCAACTACGCCGCCACCAAGGCGGGCGTCATCGGCATGACCAAGTCCCTGGCCAAGGAGCTGGCCGGGCGGAACATCACCGTCAATGCGGTGGCCCCCGGCTTTATCGATACCGATATGACCGCCGTGCTCCCCGAGAAAGCCAAGGAGGCCATTCTGGCCTCCATCCCCATGGCCCGTCTGGGTGCGGCTGAGGACGTAGCCAACGCCGTGGCCTTCCTGGCTTCGGACGAGGCCGGTTACATCACCGGTCAGGTACTGGCAGTGGATGGCGGCATGTCCATGTGACATACTGCCCTGTGCTGTGTTGAAATTGGAGGTTATTATGGAAAAACGCCGAGTGGTCATCACCGGCCTGGGGGCCGTCACCCCCATCGGGCATACTGCGCCCGAGAGCTGGGCCGCCGTCCGCGCGGGCAAGTGCGGCGTGGCCCCTATCACCCGCTATAACACCGAGAACCAGAAGGTCAAGCTGGCCGCCGAGGTCAAGGACTGGGACCCCGAGTCCGTCCTGGACAAGAAGGAGGCCAAGCGGATGGCCCGGTACACCCAGCTGGCCATGGCCGCTGCCAAGGAGGCCGTGGCCGACAGCGGTCTGGACCTGGCCTCTGACGACCCCTGCCGCCGTGGTGTCATCGTCTCCAGCGGCATCGGCGGTCTGGATGTCACCGAGAGCGAGCACTCCAAGGGTATGGAAAAGGGCTTTGACCGGGTGTCCCCCTTCTACATTCCCATGGCTATCTCCAACATGGCCGCCGGTCTCATCGCCATCGCCCACAACTGCAAGGCCATGTGCACCTGCCCTGTCACCGCCTGCGCCGGCGGCACCAACGCTGTGGGCGACGCCTTCCACTATGTCCGGGACGGCTACGCCGACGTGATGATCTGCGGCGGCGCCGAGGCCGCCGTCACCCCCCTGGCCATCGGCGGCTTCACCTCCATGAAGGCCCTCTCCACCGCCACCGACCCGGACCGGGCCTCCATCCCCTTTGACGCCGAGCGCAGCGGCTTTGTCATGGGCGAGGGTGCCGGCATCCTGGTGCTGGAGGAGTACGCCCACGCCGTTGCCCGGGGCGCCAAGATCTACGCCGAGCTGGTGGGCTACGGCGCCACCTGCGACGCCTACCACATGACCGCGCCCGCCGAGGGCGGCGAGGGCGGCGCCCGTGCCATGGCCATCGCCCTGGCCGACGGCGGCGTGTCCCCCGATGAGGTGGACTACATCAACGCCCACGGTACCTCCACCCACCTGAACGACAGCGGCGAGACCGCCGCCGTCAAGACGGTGTTCGGTGCCTACGCCAAGGAGCTGATGATGAGCTCCACCAAGTCCATGACCGGCCATATGCTGGGCGCGGCAGGCGCTGTGGAGGCCATCTTCTCCGCGCTGGCCCTGAAGGAAGGCTTCGCCCCCGCCACCATCCACTACCAGGTCCCCGACCCGGAGTGCGACCTGGACATCGTGCCCAACGAGGGCCGTGAGGCCAATCTGCGGTACGCCATGTCCAACTCCCTGGGCTTCGGCGGCCACAACGCCAGCATCCTGCTGAAGAAATGGGAGGAAGCGTAATGCAGCTCAATTCCAATCAGATCGCCGAGATTTTGCCCCACCGCTACCCCTTCGCCCTGGTGGACCGCATCACCGACGGCGAGGAGGGCCAGTGGGCCCAGGGCATCAAGTGCGTGTCCGTCAACGAGCAGTTCTTCTGCGGCCACTTCCCCCAGAAGCACGTCATGCCCGGCGTGCTCATCATTGAGGCTCTGGCCCAGGTGGGAGCGGTGGCGCTCCTGTCCGTGCCCGAGAACCGGGGCAAGCTGGCCCTGTTCGGCGGCATCAAGAGCGCCCGGTTCAAGCGCCAGGTGGTGCCCGGGGACGTGCTGGAGCTCAAATGCACCCTGACCAAGCGGAAGGGCCCCGTGGGCATCGGCGAGGCCGTGGCCACCGTCAACGGCGAGACCGCCGCCACGGCGGAGCTCATCTTCGCCATCGCCGACGCCGAGAAGTAAGGTTGCTCTTTCCGCCCCGTTTTGGTACAATAATGTCTGACGAATAAACCGATATGCGGTTTATTCGTGCGGCATAGCCGCACAATTCTTTTAAAACGGACCGTATGAACCGTTTTAAAAGAATTCAGACATTGTTGCAATGCGTATTTCTCTCAGGGTGGAATACCCCCTGAGAGATGGTGTAAGGATTTTAAGAAAAATCCTTACACTTGAACAAAGTTACTGCACCTTGTAAAGGTGCAGCAGCTTTGTTGTACGCATTACAATAGTGCCTGTACAGCCCCCAGCGTGGTCTTTTTCCAGGCACAGAAGTGAATTTTTGTCCGGCTGCGGCCGGGCTCTGTCTGATGGAGGCGGAAATGATGCTGGAACAGCGGTTTCAGGACGTGTATACAAAATTCAAGCTGCATTTCTATCGCGAAATCTTTGAGCGCTTTCAGAGCCGGGAGGCCAGTCTCACCACGGTGGAGACCTTCTGCATGGAGGCCATTCAGGCCCTGCGCCTACCCACCATCAATGAGTTTGCCTCGTTCATGAAGATCTCTCCTCCCAACGCTGCCTATAAGGTCAACAGCCTGATTAAAAAGGGCTATGTGGAGAAGATCCAGTCCGAGCACGACAAGCGTGAGTACCACCTGCGGCCCACCCAGAAGTATATTGACTACTACAATATCAGCAACGACTACGTGCGCAAGGTGATGGGCCGCATTGCGGAGCGCTTCTCCCCCGCCGACTGCGCCAAGCTGGAGGAGATGCTGGCCATTGTCAGCGACGAGCTGATGCCGGAGATTCCTCTCCCCGCCCACGAGGCCCAGCAGGGCGCCTGACAGGCGGCCGCTCCCAAAACTACGCCATACAGCCCCATACCCCCGCGCATATGCGCGGGGGTATGGGGCTGCTTTTCTCCTGTTTCCAGCAGCTGCCCGCCTGTTGACGGGCTTCTTTTTTTATTCTATAATATCTCTATTCGATATATTTGGAGGCATCCATGGAGCATCTTATCCTGGGGCTGCTGATGCTCTCGCCCATGACCGGGTACGAGCTGCAGCAGTTCATCAAGCAGAATCTCTCCCTCATCTGCTCCCACAGCGCCGGCAGCGTACAGACCGCTCTAACCAAGCTGGAGCGGGAAGGCCGCATCACCGCCGCTGAAAGCACGGAGGGGCGGCGGCGCAAGAAAACCTTTTCCATCACCCCCGCAGGCCGCGCCGCCTTCAGTGACTGGGTCGCCCAGCCCATGCAGGCGGACAAGGTCAAGAATATGGAGCTCTCCCGGCTGTTCTTTCTGGGGCTTGCCAGTCCGGCGGAGCGTTCCGCCGCCATCCGGGACTACATCCGCCAGATGGAGGAGACGGACGCCATGCTGCGGGCCATCAAGGCCCGGTTTGAGGCCGTCCGCCAGGACCCGCTGCCGCCCGGGCAGGACTGGGACTCCATCTTCCGCTTTCAGGGATACACCATTGACTACGGCATTGCCGCAGCCCAATTTGAGCTGGACTGGTACAAGCGCCTGCTCTGCGAATTGGAGGAAAAATCATGAAAATTCTCGTTCTGAACGCCAGCCCCAAGGGTAAAAACTCTGCCACCGTCCACACAGCCCTCTATTTGCAGGCCCTGCACCCGGAGCATACATTTACCTTCCTGCCGGTTGGGCAGCGCATCAAAGCCTATGAAAAGGATTTTACTCCGGCGCGCGCGGAGCTGGAGCAGGCAGAGCTGGTGCTGTTCTGCTACCCGGTCTATACTTTTATCGCCCCCTATCAGCTGCACCGCTTCATCGAGCTGGTGAAGGAGGATGGTGTGGACCTGTCCGGTAAATTTGCCAGCCAGATCACCACCTCCAAGCACTTCTACGACGTGACCGCCCACCGCTATGTGGAGGAAAACTGCTTTGACCTGGGCATGAAGGTGGTGCGCGGGCTGTCCGCCGACATGGAGGACCTGTTGTGCCCCCAGGGCCAGAAGGAGGCCCGTGACTTCTTTGACCAGCTGATGTTCTCCTGTGAGCACGGTCTGTTCGTTACGCCGCCTGTGACGGCTCCGGCCCCGGAAAAATCCGTCTACCACCCCGTCTTGTCCGCCGGGCCCAGGCGTCAGGGCAAGGATGTGGTCATCGTGACCAACTGTGCCGCTGGCGATGAGAACCTCAAAAACATGATCGCCGACTTCCGTGCCGCTCTGCCCTATGAGAGCCGGGTGGTCAACCTGCGGGAGTTCCCCTTTGACGGCGGGTGTCTGGGCTGCTTCGGCTGTGCCGTCACCGGGACGTGTGTCTATAAGGACGGCTTTGACCAGTTCCTGCGCAATACCATCCAGACGGCCGACGGCTTTGTGTACGCCTTCACCATCTCCGACCACTATACCCATTCCAGCTTCAAATGCTTTGACGACCGGCAGTTCTGCAACGGCCACCGCACCGTCACCCACGGCACCCCCATTGCCTATCTGATCAGCGGCCCTTACCGGTACGAATCCAACCTGCGCATGATTGTGGAGGGCCGTGCCGAGGTAGGCGGCAATTACCTGTGCGGGGTTGCCACTGACGAGAATGATACCGCTGCGGATATCCGGTCTCTGGCGGAGAACCTGACCTTTGCCATGGAAAAGCGCCTCACCCGGCCTGCCAATTTCTACGGCGTGGGCGGCATGAAGATTTTCCGTGATCTGATCTACATGATGCAGGGTCTGATGAAGGCAGATCATAAATTCTACAAGGCCCACGGCATCTACGACTTCCCCCAGAAGCAGAAAAAGCGTATCTGGCAGATGCGTCTTGTAGGGGCGCTTCTCGCTGTCCCGTCCATCCAGAAGCAGGCCAAAGGGAAAATGACTGAGGCTATGGTAGGACCCTATCGGAAGGTAGTGGAGCAAGTGCAGGGAGGGAGCGTACAATGACCTTTACCAAAATCGACCTGGAGACCTGGCCCCGGAGGGAATACTTCAACCACTATTTCACCCAGGTTCCCTGCACTTACAGCGCGGTGTTCAAGCTGGACATCACACGGCTCCGGCAAAGCCGGAAAAAGCTGTACCCCTCGCTGCTGTACGGTCTTTCCACCGTGGTAAACCGGCATCAGGAGTTCCGCATGGCCCTGGATGAGGACGGGGCGCCGGGCTTTTATGACCTGGTCCATCCATGCTACACCATTTTTCATAAAGACACCGAAACCTTCTCCAACCTGTGGACCGCCTACACCTCTGATTATGCAGAATTCTGCGCCGCCTGGGAGAAGGATATGGCCGACTATGGTAGCCGTCCGGGCATACTGTCCCGCCCCGATACCCCTGCCAACACCTTCCCGGTATCCATGATTCCCTGGGCCACCTTCGAGGGGTTCAATCTGAATCTGCAGAAGGGCTACGACTATCTGCCGCCCATCTTCACTATGGGACGGTTCTATGAGGAAAACGGCAGGACACTGCTGCCTCTGGCGGTACAGGTACATCATGCGGTGTGCGACGGTTTTCACCTGTGCCGCCTGGTAAATGAGTTGCAGAAATCGCTGGAGGTATAGCTTCTTTCTCTTTTTATCCCATGGCCTGCTCCAGCTTCTGCAGCGCTTTTTTCTCAATGCGGGATACATTCCGCCTGAACTAATGCAAGCATTCGCCGGTGAAAAACGGCGCCGCTTCAGACGGCGCAAACCCTTGCAACTGCTGGCTTTGGGCCACTTCGTCCAGCTGGGCGAAACGGAACTTGATGATGATTTCCTTGTCCTCGGTGAGCTCCACCCGCTCGATGAGGCTCACCAGCAGTTCCCGGCTCTCTCCCGCGGTCTGGATAAACCGCTCCACCAGTTCTCTCGCCCGGTCATCCACAGTGACCGGGCTCTTTTTCTGCAGCTCCATCTCCTGCCGCCGCTCTTCCAGCAGCTTGCGATCCAGCTTCAACCGGTTGAAGAGCCGCTGAAAGTCCTCCTCGGGCAGCAGGCCGCTGAGCCGGTCGGCGTACACCCGGTCCATGCTGGCGGTGAGGCTGTCGATTCTGGATTGAAGGGCCTGGAGTTCCGCCTCCAGGCTGCTCTGCTTCCTGGCCTCCTCTACCGCCTCCCGCGCCATGGGCAGCAGCTCCTCGGGGTTCAGAAAGCCCCGGCACACCTTCTGCACTCTGGCGATTACCGCGTCGGTCACCGTCTTCTCCTTGATGGAGTGGCAGGTACACACCCCCGCCTTGGTGAACCGCTGGTAGGTCCGGCAGACGAAGTAGAGCACGTCCTCTCCCCTAGTATTCTTCCGGTTGATGACCGCCAGCGGATAGCCGCACTCGTGGCAGAAGATCAGGCCCTTGAGGAGGAAGTCGTAGGTCCGGCTTCTGGTGTGCTTGCGGCTGTTGAGCAGCATCCGCACTCTGTGGAAGGACTCCGCGTCCACCAGGGGCTCGTGGGTGCCCTCCACCACCACCCAGTTGGCCGGGTCCTGCTTCAGGCACTTCTTGGACTTGTAGCTGATTTTCACGCTGCGCCCCTGCACCATATTGCCGATGTAGGTCTCGTTCTGCAGCATCTCGGAGATGCGCTCGCTGCTCCACAATCCGGTGTAGGGGCCTGGCTTTGCCACCGGCAGATTGGCGTAGGTGGCCGGGGTAGGTATCCCCTCCCGGTTGAGGAGCACCGCGATGTTCCGGCAGCTCATGCCACCCAGGGCCAGGGCGAAGATCCGCCGCACAATGGGAGCCACTTCCTCGTCAATGACGATTTTGTTTTTCTCCGTGGGGTGCATCTTGTAGCCGTACACCGGCTTGCCGCCGATGAACTCCCCCTTCCGCTGCTTATCCCGCTTGACGCTCTTAATCTTCTTGGAGATGTCCTTGGCGTACATATCGTTCATGATGGCCCGGAAGGGCGTGATGTCGTTGGCGGTGGAGTCCACGCCGGTGTCGATGCCGTCCAGCAGGGAGATGTACCGCACCCGGTGCTCCGGGAAGTACCGCTCCATGTAGTGGCCGGTCATGATGTAGTCACGGCCCAGGCGGGAGAGGTCCTTGGTGATGACCATATTGACCTTCTTCGCCTCAATGTCGGCGATCATCCGCTGGAAGCTGGGGCGGTCAAAATTCGTGCCGCTCCAGCCGTCATCTGATAGTGTCAAGTAAGGACGTAAAAAAAGTTGAAGTTTTTTAAAATATTTTGCCGAAACGCAGAAAGAGCAGGCGGCTGGCAACAATCCAGCGGCCTGCTCTTTCGATTTAGCTTTCTTCCTGTGCCAGTCTCATATACATGGCTACGCGCATTTTTCCTATGTTTCCATCAGATTCAGTTACCAGTTGTACACCTTGCCGGTGAAGCCTTTCTGCGCACGCAAGAAGTTCAACCGTATTCCGGGCAATCCTGCTACTGTTGATTGCTAAAACCGCTCCGACTTGATGTGCGGTAATGGCCTGCTCAACCTCTTTCCACCCCGGACGTTCCATGGTCAGCCCGGAGCCTGTATCTTTAGACACACCGGCTATTGCATAACCCTTTCTTTCCGCAAAATCAATCAGTCTTTTTTCCTGATTCTCCAACGCCGTTTTATCGTCCCGCGCCACCCGGCAGTATAACCATACCTTTTCATTTCTGTTCATTTCGGAATCCTTTCTCGTCAAAAAGCCAATCAATATGAATTGACCTATCACTATGGACATAGATACAATCCACGAACACCTCAACCATTTCACGGGTCAGGCAGTCGCTGGAAAGATACGTTTCAAACACCTCGATCTGTGGGGTATCGCCGTTCTGCTGTTGCTTTAAGAGTTTGATTTTCGCATTCATTTCCTCAATCTTCTGCTCTAAATCCTCCTGCTGTGCGGAAAGCTCATCCCTCTTTACAATATACTGTTCCTTACTGATTGCACCGTCCAGCTTGCTGTCATACAGGAGTGCTTTTCGTTCCTCATAGCCCATAACCGCTGACTGGTATTCCTCCACTTGCTTTTGCAGATTGGGGACACTCTCAACTCTTGCCGCTTTTTTTACCCGTTTCTGCTTATCCAAAAGTGTTTGGCAGTATAAAAGGATGGCCTGAAAAACCACTTCTGCTAAATCTGTCTCTTTGATATGCCCTTTCATGCAGTCAAAACCAGAGGTACGGTATCGTGTCGTGCAGGAATACCTTGGCGTCGGAGTTTTTTTTCGCGTTAAAGCGTAATGGCATACCCCACAGCGCAATTTTCCGCTGAAAAGATGCGGCTGTAAAGCGGGGGCATCTTTCTCCACATACTCTTTCAGCATATCTTTAGCCGCCTGAAATTCTTCCGGCGTCACCAGTGGTTCATGGCAGTCCTCTACAATAATCCAGTTGTCTTTCCCGCTCTTTTTTGTCTTGTGGTTTCCCACCTCCGGGCGGTAGCGCCTGCCATAAATGTTCTTCCCAAGATAGCGTTCATCCCGTAGTATGCGGACAATTGTCTCGTCAAACCACTGCTTTTCTCCGCCGATTCCATCCCACCATTTATGCCGAAGCCCCTGCTCATTTTTTAAAGTGCTGGGGGTGGGAACTTTTTCCGCATTCAGCAGTTGGGTAATCTGTATCACGCTCATGCCCATGCCTGCCAGACGGTAAATACGCCGGACAATCCCGGCAGATGCTTCATCAATGACGAGGTGGTTCTTATCCTTTTCATCTTTCCGGTATCCGATTGGGGCGAATGGGCTTAAATATTTGCCCTTTTCCGCCCTGATTCTTTTCCCGCTTCTGACTTTCTCGGAAATATCCTTGCTGTAATAGGCATACACCACATTCCGAAACGCCATATCCACGCCGCTGGTCATGCCGTTATAGTCCGCACTGTCGTAACCGTCATTGATGGAAATAAAGCGGACTCCCAAAAACGGGAATATCTGATCCACATAGTCGCTTACGGTCAGATAATCACGGCCAAACCGGGAAAAGTCCTTTACAATAATACAATCCACGGTTTTCGCCTTTGCCATTTCCAGCAGTTTCTGAATTTGAGGACGATGGAGATTTGTACCAGAGTATCCGTCATCGCAAAGTTCTATGATTTCGCAGCCCTGAAATTCCTCACGTCCTGCAACAAAATCCCGTAAAATATTCCGCTGTGCGGTAATGCTGTTGCTTTCGTCCTGCTCTCCGATCCGGGCGTCATAATCCTCCACAGACAGCCGCAGATAAAGCACAACTACCATGGTTTCATTCATTGGCGGCCACCTCGTACTGTGGCATTACCAACTCTAACAGCCTTTGATATTCCTCCTGAAAGCGTAAATTCACGGCAATGCGGGTCTTGCTGTACACCACCACGCTGTCAATCAGTTCCAGCGCCATGGGCCGGGTCAGTAACGGTTCACTTTGAAATTGCAGAAATGCTTTCAGCCACGGGTTTTCTCCCGTTTTTTCCTGACTATGTACCCGCTGCTGTTCCTCCAGCTCCCCAATCTGCTGACGAAGCGATTTTGCCTGTTCCTGATAACGGTTCTGCGCATATAGATAGTCTCTCTCCGACATGAGCTGCTCCGAGTAATCATCGTAAAGTGTTTCCTCGTGCCGCCTGATACTCTCAAGGCTTAACTTTGCCTGTGCGATTTGCTGTTCCAGCTTTCTTTTCTCTGCCGATGCCGTGCTGCGGAACCGTGACTTTTTCATCAGCTTATCCATATCCAGCGCCGCTAAAAACTGTACTCTTATTACATCATAAACCAAAGCAAGTAAGTCCTGCTCCGGTATGCTGATAAAAGAACAAAGATCAGCCGAGGTAGCGTGTACCGGGCAGATATAATTATACCAGACATGGAATTTAGGCTCTTTGTGCTTATTCTCCCGGACATTCTTGTACCGGGTCAGCTTTGTGCCGCAATTCCCACAGTACACAAGCCCTTTCAGGATATTTTCGGTATTCTGGATATGGTCAAACCGCTTTTTCTTTTCCCAATATTGTTCGTTTGCCTGCCGGTTCATTTCCTGCACGGCATAAAACAGTTCTTCCTCCACTATCGCCTCATGGGTGTTTTTTACGATAACCCACTGATTCTTAGGAACCCGTGACTGCTTTTGCCCTTTCCATAGGGCTTCCTGCTTGCGCCCCTGAACCATATGCCCTAAATACACTTCATTAGACAATAGCTGCTTAACCGTTGCAATTTTCCATGGAACCTGCGCCAGCCGCCCGTCTTTTACCAGCCCTTTTGAAAAGCGGTACTGGCTCGGTGAGGGGATATTCCTCTCCCGCAGCATTTTAGCAATCTCCTGAAAACTCTTGCCCATAGCCCGCCATAGAAAAATATCACGAACCACAGGGGCGGTTTCTTCATCCACCACAAGGCGGTGCTTATCCTCTGCGGACTTCAAATAACCATAAGCCGCCCACGCCCCTATAAATTCCCCCCGTTCCTGCTTTGCACGGAGTACCGGGCAGATTTTGTGGGATATATCACGGGCGTAAACGTCATTGACCAGATTCTTCAGGTGCATGGTCAGGCTGTCGGAAGTGGATGGATCAATGCTGTCATAACGGTCATTGATGGCAATAAACCGTACTCCCATGAAGGGGAATACTTTTTCTAAGTATTCGCCGGTTTCAATATAATTCCTGCCAAATCGGGAAAGGTCTTTTACAATAATGCAGTCCACGCGGCCGCTGCGGACATCTTCAAGGAGACGCTCAAATTCGTCCCTTTCAAAGTTTACCCCGGTCTGTCCGTTGTCAACGTATACTGAAACGAGGGAGAAATACGGCTTTCCCTCTATGAACTGACGCAGGATTGCTTCCTGTGTTTCTACGGTGTCACTGTCCTTTTTGCCGCTGTCCAGCACGGAAAGACGGACATAAAGGCCAACCTTATAAATCCGTTCCAGCAGGGAAAGCGGCGGATGTTCTGTAATTCTGCTTTTTCTCGCCATTTATCCCACCTCCTGTTCAGAGGGGCGGGTCTGCCGCAGCGTATTTACAAAAGCAGCCAACCGGTCATACTCTGCCTGAAACTTAAATTCAATCCGGATTCGCTGTCCGGTATAGACAAAAACCCGGTCAATCAATTCCACCGCCAGTTTCCGGTTCAAGTGGTCAATGTTTTGGTGTTCCTTAAAATAAGCAATCCACTGTTGTTCGCCAGAGTTGCCATTTGCCAGCCGGTCAATTTCCTGCTCCAGCTTGAATACGGCTTCCTCGGCTTCTTGTATTTTGTCCTCATACCGTTTCCCAAAGGCACGGTAATCCTCGCGGGAAATCACGCCGTCCGCATAATCCTCATGCAGCCGGAGTTTGCGTCTCTGGTACTTCTCAATTTCCTCACGTTTCGCCGCAAGGCGTTCATCCGTTTTCTTTACCGCCTGTGTCGTATAGGGGAGGTTGTGGATTGATTGCAGGGTTTCCTCCACATCCAGCACGCTGCGGATATGCTCCTGCACCGCACATAATACCGCTTCTTCTAAAAGCTGGTCACGGATGCTGTGGCTGGTACAGCCGGTTTTCTGTTTATAGCCGGAGCAGATATAATAGTAATACGGTTTTGCGCCGGATGCGTTGTTTTTCCGCACCATGCTCCGTCCGCAGTCCCCACAGTACACAAGCCCGGAAAGGAAAAATACCGTATCTTCCTTGGGAGATGTGCGGGTGTCTGCCAACAGTATCTTTGCCACGTTATCAAAGGTTTCCCTGCTGACAATCGGCTCATGGCTGTTTTCTACCGTTACCCACCGTTCCCTTGGAACCTCCATCTGCTTCTTAATTTTATAGTTTGGCGTACTCCGTTTCCCCTGCACCAGCGTTCCTATGTAAACTGGATTTTTCAAAATACGCAGGATAGAAACCGCTGTCCAGCGGGATTTTGCGTTTCTCTTGAACGGGCTGGAAAAGCTGCTCCCCAAATAGCGTTTGTATTCTATGGAGGAAAGTATATCCTGCTCATTCAGCCAGTCTGCAATCGCCTGTGCGGAATAGCCATCCAGTTTTCTCTTAAAAATATCCTGTACAACGCTGGCCGCCATTTCGTCCACAATCAGCCGGTTCTTATTTTGCGGGTCTTTCAGATACCCATAAACGGCAAACGGGGCGATACACTCACCCTTTTTCCGTTTGATTGCAAGCTGGCTGCGGATTTTGATAGACGTGTCCCGGCAGTAAGCGTCATTCATCAGGTTTTTTACCGGCAGCAACAGGTTATCCGAAGATTTTTTCGGTTCCGCGCTGTCGTATCCGTCATTGACTGCTATGAACCGAACGCCCATGAACGGAAACAGGCGCTCCACATATTTCCCCGTCTCAATGAAATTTCTTCCCAAACGGGATAAATCCTTGACAATGATACAGTTGATTTCTTTGTTTTTTACGGACTCCATCATTTTGATAAAGTCCGGGCGGTCAAAATTGACCCCGGAATACCCGTCATCCACCCTGATCGAGTGGAGACGGATTTCCGGGTGCTTCTCTAAAAAAGACAGCAGGAGATCCCGCTGACCGGCGATGCTTTCACTCTCCGCCTTGTCGCCGTCCTCACGGGACAGGCGCAGATAGAGGTCTGCATCATAAAGTATTTGGTTGTTTGCTTCCATACGATATACTCCTAATCATTTTGGATTTCAGAAAGCCAATTTGATGTTGGAGTTTTACCGCAAGTCCTATTTTGTGTCCCAGCTTACCACAAAAAGAACTGCGCGTCCAGATTGATTTTCAGAAAATCCACGGTCGTTTTTCATATCCATAAGCCTCTTTACAATGTTTGCAGATAGTGTTCCATCCGCTGTTCAAAAGTCACGCCGTCACCGGAATACCCCACGCTGACGGCGACCTTTCCCACCTTGAAACAATAGGGGTTCTTTACCTGACGGACAAACTCCGCCATCCGCTGCTCCCTCGGCAGGGTCTTATCAATATCCAGTTCCTTTATATCCACAAGGGTGTCCGGGTCAACCGTCCGCACATCCACTTGCCGTAACGCCTCAAAATCCACCTGAGATAAATCAAATTCGCCCACTGACAGCCCTCCTTTTCGTTTTTACATCTATATGAAATGTTGTCTTGTCCTATGCTCCGGGAACTGCCACTGGCAGTTCCCTCCACACGCTTAGGCGTCAAAGTAGCTCTCGTCCTTATGGGACAAAAGAAACCGCCCCACATCATCAATCCGGTCTGTGACCGGCATATCAGGCAGGGCGGCCAATATGTCATTTTTATAGCGTCCGGCGGCGCGGCTGTCGAGGATAGAGAACACACAGGTGTCCGTCTCCCTGCGGATGCCGCGCCCAATCCACTGGCGCAGTTTGATGAGCATATCCGGTACGATGCGTTCCGACAGGTAGCTGTAAAAATCATCATGGAGGGTGCGTTCATATTCCGATACCGGGTCGGGAGTGGGGAACGGCAGACGTACCACCACCAATGAGGACAGAATATCCCCCGGAAGGTCAATGCCCTCCCCGGCGCTGTCGCTTGCCAGTAGCACGCCATTCCCACTCTTTCTGAAAGAATCAATGGTTTCCAGCCGCCCCTTGCCCATGCAGAACAGCGGATAAGCCACCGCCTGTGGCTTGGACAATTCCTGATACACAAGCTCCATCATGCGGTAGGACGTAAACAGTACCAGTGTATGTCCGTGGCTCTGCCGGATCAGTTCTGTAAGCCGTTCCAGCACCGCCGTCAGATAGGCGCCATTCTTCCTATCCGGGAACGGCATATCCTCCGGCAAGTACAAAAGGGCATGGTTCTCATAGTCAAAAGGGGATGCCTTGCTGACTGTCAGGAGCCTACGCTGTTCTAACAGGTCGATGCCTGTCTGGTGCATGAAGTGGCTGAAATTCCCGCCAATGGACAGCGTGGCCGAGGTCAGCACACAGGGTGTTTCCTGATTCCAAATATCCTCGTAGAGCAGGAAGTCCAACGCTTTCGGCAGGGTACAGAGCCGGTACGTTGATACGCCCGTGTACTCCAGCCAGCAGATGGACTCCGAACTGTCCAAAAGCACCGAAAGTTTTGCCTGTTCCTGCTCCATACGGTTCAGGAGACGTTTATGTGCGTTTCCCGCCCTTGGCAGATAAAAACACACAGACAGCCTGCCGAGCGCGGCCGCCAGTGCGTTCAAAATGCGTATGCTGCCCGTGGTAAAGTCAAATGCCTGACAGCCTTTGTCGTAATGTACCCCTGCTTCATGCCGGATGACATCAAATAGCAGGCTGTTCAGCCGGAGCAGCTCCCCACATAGCAGGGACGCTTCCTTACGATTAGAAATACCGCTCACGCTCCGGTATGCGCTGGACACAAGCTGCTCCAGCTCCGCAGCGTCAAAGTTCATGCCGTACATCTGCCTTGCGGCGTCCAGCAGCTTATGGGCTTCATCAAAGATCAGGATGCCGCTCTGCGGAAGCAGACGGTTCCTGCCGCCTTTCTGACTTAAAATGTCCGCCAGCACAAGGTTGTGGTTGGCAATCTGAAAATCATACGCCATTGTCTGCGTCTTTCGCAGGAAGTCCCGGTATCGGCAGACTGCGGACAGATCACAGTGGAAATGGCAGTGGTTTACGCAGATACGCCCTTTTACATAGTCCGTCAGCGGCAGTCCATCTAAATCAATGGGACAGCCGCCGCTAAAAAGCGCGGTCAGGGTTTCCATGAGTGTTTCATCCGACCGCCGGTTATTGTGCCGGATCGAGGACAGGTAATTACGCACCCTGTCATCACAGGCATAATGGGATTTCCCCTTGCGGATTGCAAAGGTCAGCGGACGGTTGATGATCCGGTGTTCCAGCAAAACAGTGGAAATCTGCGGTATATATTCCTCTGTCAGCGCCTTTTGCAAAGCGATGGTCGAGGTGGAAATCACGGTCGGGCGCATACTGCCCTTAAAAAGCCGGTACACAATGGCGGCAAGGATATAGGCATGGGTCTTTCCGGTTCCCACTTCGGCCTCGCACAGCGCCAGCTTATTCTCCCACAGGGCGTCCAACATCGTCAGGGAAAGAGAAAGCTGGTTATCCCGCAGCACCATTCCATGCCTTGGCAGTATTTCGCTGAAAATATAGGCCAGCAGTTCCTTTGACCTTTTCCGCCCATCATTTTCTGCCGGGGTTTCCGGCTCCGGCGCCTTTGCCAGCATTTTTTCGATTGCACGCTGATACCCCTCCTGTGTGAGCGGCTTCTGCCGGGAAAACAGGCGTTTCGCCTTTAACGTGTTCAAATCTACCATACGGTAGCTGTATGTCTTGCCCGTGAAATATTCCAGCAGTACACAACCTTTGGTGGCAAGCACGACCTTTTCCTCCGGCCGGAACAGTCCGGCCTCATAAATTTTATTCTGAATGTCCGCCATGCAGACAAGTTCTTCATTCATAGCTTTCAGCCTCCTTTGCAGCCTAAAGGAGCGACACAAGCATAGGTTGGAGCTGGGCTTGGTTGGTTGTCTGTTGACAAAAATGCCTGCTCCAACCCATGGTTTCTATCGCTCCAATAGCCGATAGATTGTTCTGTATTGCAAAGGTGTGGAAAGCGTTCCGCTTGGTTTGCGGACACCATAAAAGCCGCCCCCTGTTCTTTCTCAAACAGGGGTGTGCGTTTTCCCGTTTTTCAGGGCTGCCGGTTCTCGGCAGAAGTACCATGATTGTGACAGGGGTTATCGCAATCCATCCCACCACGGGATGTCATCACTGCAAACGGTATCGCTCGGATCGGCAAGGTTCTCTGACCATCTTACTGTCGTCTTGGCGCGTTCCAGTGCGTCGCTTCCGGTTTCCCGGCCTGTCATCGCTGTGCCTCCACACCCGTATTCACTTGTCAAGGAACCGATGAAAGGCGGCTGTAAACTTGCCTTTCACCTAATGTCCAAAAACAAGGGGGGTGTAGGGGTATTCAGCTAAAAATTTTTCAAATATTTTTTCATTTTGCGCACGGCGCCCTCAATGCTCTCCTGTACCGAGGTGAAATGTACACTTTCCTGACTGGCAATCTGCCGGTAGGACTGTCCCTCAAAGAAATGCCTGATGAACCTCCGCCGCTGTGTCTCGGTCAGATCGCTGCTCTCTAAAAGCAGTCTGGCGGCTTTCAAGGCTTCGTCTTTCTCGCTGTTATGTATGAGCAGGGTATCAACGGACGGCGTAGCAAACTGTTCGGAATCCTCCAGCTTGCCGAGGGACTGTTTTTGTTTCCCGTACCGGGTGTCCTCTAAAGCCTGTTCATAGTAAATGCCATCCGACAGAGCCTTCAGCTCCATGAAATCCTGCTCTGTCTTGTCGGGATTGACTTGTAAATATTCCGCAAGGGAGATTTCTATTTCGCTTCCATCAGCAAACTGATAGACAATCCCCTTGCGGTCTTTGTTGACAGCATAATCGCTTGTCCAATATTTCCGCATTTTCCTTTCCTCCGGTTGAAATTTTTTGAATTTCAAACCGGAAAGGGCGGACCCCGGCAATGCGGCCATAAATGCCGGACGCAGAAACAGCACCCACAATAAAACCGTGGATGCCGGAAAGCTGCCCTTGGCAGGAAAATATTGTCATATCCTGTCGAACAAAAAAAGACTGCAACCCCAGCGTTGGGAATTACAGCCTTAGAGCAATCGTTATTCTGTTTTGTACCTAAACCATAATTTGGTTTCTTCTGATTGTGTGTGCTGATGTAATGCCCCTCCTATGTATCAAGAGGGACATTTTCATTCTTTCTGTCTGCGTCTGTCATTTCCTCTCGTGTTTTGACCGAGGGAAATTTTAGCAAACAATACTAAGAACACGCTTAGAATATGCAAAGGACATTCTTAGATATTTCGCATTTTACGACAAATTTCGCACAAATGATAAAATTAAACTTCGCTGGGGTTATGAATATAATAGCCCACGCCATATTGGGACTCTATCCAATCGGCTTTTATCTTTTTTCTAAGATTCCCGACATGGTAGAAGATGGTCGAGTTATCCATTAGATATTCCTCATGCCATACCGTGTTATATATCTGCTCAAATGTTAATACACGATTACTGTTCTTTATGAAATACAGCAGGAGATCATATTCTTTCTTTGTCAGGATAATTTTTTCATTTCCTACGGTAACTTGCCGCCGTGCTGTATCTAACATCAAATTTCCATGGCTGACAAGGGCATAATTGCGGCCGCTTATATGGTTAAGCTGGGTGTATCGCCGCATAAGCGCCTGCGCTCTGGCAAGACATTCCTCCAAATCATAAGGCTTGTTCAGAAAATCATCTGCACCACATTTGAGCGCCGCCACCTTATCCGCTGTACTGGCGGTTTCAGAGAGGGCAAGGATAGGGAGAGGGTTCATTTGCCGGATTTGTTGAATGAGCGTCGCCCCACCATATTGAGAAAGGCAGGCGTCCATAATCACAAGTGAATAGGATTCTTTTTGCAACATATGTATCGCTTCTTTGACAGATTGCGTATAATACACGTCCGTTATATCATCCTGCAAACTGTATTTTATTTCCTTGCAAGTTAATAAATCCTTATCTATTATCAACACATGATTCATGTTACCCCTCCCCTCAAATTGATAGTATCAACCTATTTATTGAGCACAGCTATCACACTTTTCTAATTTTTGTCATCTATCTCCACACGAAAGATATTCAACACATCAGCATCCGGGCAGCAGAAGCGAATATCACCAGACTTTCCTACCGGCAAGGAGCCTCCATATCGCAGAATGTCAATATAGGGAAATGCAACGTGAATTGCCATTGGGCAAATCTCACCTCTTTGGGTGTCAAAATCAAAACTATCTCCAACTTTATGCCCGTAATGACAGCCGCAGTTTCCGAGCTGTGCAACCAATGTGATTTTAATTTTAGGTTTCATACAATTCTCCTTTCCGCTTTCTTCGATTAAATAAACTGTTGCCTTTATGTTGCGTACGCAACATAAAGGCGGTATAATCAAGATGGAGGTAATCACATGAGAGACTATATTGATCAAATATGTAAAATGCCTATGTTTCATGGAATTCAGCCGTCCGAGTTGGATAATATGCTTTCTTGCCTAAACAGCTATACCAGATCATTCCAAAAGGGAGAGTATATTCTGTTGGCCGATGAGCCGGTACCATGTATCGGTGTTGTTTTAACAGGGACTGTTCAGTTAGTCAAAGAAGATATATGGGGGAATAAAGCTATTCTCGCTATTACATACTCTGGAGATCTGTTTGGCGAAACATTTGTATGCAGCAACACCTCATCTACAAGCATTTCATTCTGGGCAGCCTGTGACACAGAGGTATTGTTTCTTCCTTTTGAGAGGGTATTGCATACCTGCGGCATGGCGTGTGTTTTTCATCATCGTCTCATCGAAAATATGATGATTATGGTGGCACAAAAAATATGCAGTTGATGGAAAAAATTGATGTTACATCAAAAAAGACGCTGCGGGAAAAAATCCTTACCTACCTTTCACTACTGGCTCAGCACAAGGGGAGCACCTATATTGAAGTCCCCTTAGGCCGAGTGGAGCTTGCTGATTACCTTTGCGCAGATCGAAGTGCATTAACGCGTGAGTTATCCAATATGAAACGTGACGGATTATTAGATTACGATAAAAACACGTTTCATTTACTAAAATAGCGCGTGGTATATGGATACTCACAACATCTAAATCAAAACTTTCCGCAACAGCATACTGCCCTTTTCAATTTCCGTGAGCAAAGATGGGATGTTGTCCTCTTTCCCAAGCCAGTAAAGGGCATCATATAGAAAACTTAGAATCTCTGCATCCGTGTCCGTCATTTTCTTACAGTTAATGATGCTCCCCAGCGTTTGCGCCAAAGCCAAAAGTGCATATTTCAAAACTACAATCTGCCCTGATTCTGCTGAATCTTTCCACAGATTATAATCATCGTTGCGACCGCATTGCTTTTTGCAAGTCAAACATCGGTCAACTAATCGATATTTTTGCTCATGTAGTAGAGCAATCTGATTTTTCATTTCGTTTTCTGTAATGGCGGCGTTGCCCAGCATCTTAAGACCTGATAGGAGGGCTTGGTGCGTCTGGATGTCAGGACGGTTCTTATTCCCTTCCGCAGACCGTCCAAGTCCAATTAAAGCCGCCAAAAGAGTGGATTTTGTGCAGGATTCACTCAAGGCTGTTTCACCTCCCCTTTCATGATTCAAATTGCAATGACACACTCCTGCCGGTAAAAGGAGAGGACTGTTTCAAAATGCTTTTCCAAAATGACACCGTGTCCGGGCGCAATGCACTTTGTCGGTAATTCTAAAATTGATGCAAGAATCCCGCGTTCTTCTGCTGAAGCCGCTTGAAATACTTTCTCAAAATAGGATGTCACTCCGCTTAGGATTTCTTCTTTCGTGAAGCCACGATCCACCGGCGGCTCTGCCCCCAAGTACTGCCCAAATAAATCGTTGGAGAAAAGAGTTTCATCTTCTTCAAGAAACGTCACCATATTATCCTCCCAATGCAGTCCGGGAGTATGGATAAACCGGAAGGTGTACTCACCGAGTTTAATAAAAGAACCATGTTCCACCGGGATAAAATTTGCTTTGGGATAATCTCCGGACAGCCTTACCTTGCAGGCAGGAGTACAATAAATTGGCAGCTCTGGTTTTTGTGCGAGCAGCAGTCCTAACGCTCCGCTATGGTCATTCTCAGAATGGTTTAAGATCAGGGCATTCAAAGAAGATAGGGGAAGCTGATCTGTGAGCTCCTTCATAAATAATTCAGATGAACGCTCAGGAACCGTATCAATTAGGACATTGTTTTTCCCTTTCAACAAATATGCCAAGAAAGAAAAACTGCGATCCGGTTTTTTTATAACTTTTCCAATGACAGAACAGTGCTTTGATAGATCATAATACATCATAAATGCCTCCTTTTCATCTGTCTGTATTGTAAAATGGAAAGCGCCCCCTGTATGTTGCGTACGCAACATACAGGGGGCGCTTCTCTTTGTATCATGA